>NZ_JBICUF010000007.1:287153-324855 GCF_043198035.1 Micromonospora sp. NPDC048898 | reverse complement strand
CCCGTAACCCCGCAGACCTACACCTTCCACGCCACCATCACAACCTTCGACAAAGGGCTTGCCTCCAGGCCACAGCGCTAAACGCAACGGCGTTGTCCATGAAGTAGTGGCCTCTCTCGACGGGGAGGCCACTACTTCCATGTTCGAGCGCGATCACCGTTACCGGGGAGAGCGCGAGCGTGTCCGCACGGCGGCTCGGACCTCGGCGAGGAACCCGTCGAAGTCGTCCCGGAGGCGCTTGGCGGTGACGTGGAGCACGACCCAGTCGCCGCCGAGCAGGCGGTTGAGGCGTTGGCGATCCCGATGGAACTGCTCGGGGTCGTCGTGCCAGAGCCCGTCGTACTCCACCGCGACCTTGAACTGCGGCCAGGCCAGGTCCAGCCGGGCCACGAACCGGCCCTGCTCGGCCACAACCCACTGCGTCTCTGGCCTCGGCAGGCCGGCGAGCACCAGCCGTACCCGTGTACGGGACTCCTGAGGGGACTCCGCGCCGCCGTCGGCCAGGTCAACCGCGCGGAGCAGCGACCGCCAGCCGCGTCGACCGGCCCGGCTCAGCGCGTACTCGCGGAGGGCTGGCACGTCGGTGAGCCGCCTGGCCAGCATGCTGTCCAGAACGACCACCGTCTCGACCACGTCGAGCCACTGGGCGAGATCCCAGCAGGTCCGCGCCGGACTGGTCACCCTGAGCCCCGCCCTGTCCAGCGCATCGCCGGGGTCGAACTTCCCGTGGTGGATCCGGAGGCCGGCGGTCGGCCCGATCCGGGCCGCTCGGGGAACCAACACATCCACTGGCTGGCTTGCGGTGGGCACCGGGCAAGCCGTACAGCGCTGCCGCGGAGCGACCCGCGATGGCCGCCCCCGGTGGGATCAGCCAACGCCCGACAGCGGTGCACCTGACTCTGTGCGTGACCTGGAGCCTGGCATCGGCATAGACATCCCGGAACAGTGGCCGCCACGCCGAACTGCGCAGGTCGTTTCGGCTCAGCAGGCCGCGCGAGACGGCGATCGAGCCGCGAAAGACCCGACCACGCAACTGCGGCGGGCGTCGAGGAGCTCTCGGCATGGCTCCAGGCTGGACGATCAGGCCCGCGTCACGCTGCCCCTGTGGATAACCACCGATCCTCCTTCGGCGCCCGTGCACACCGTCATCCCCATGATCGCGCTCGAACACGGATGTAGTGGCCTCCCGAGAAGGCGAAGCCACTACATCCTGGATCGAGCATGATCTTGCGGGGCGGCCCTTCGACCCCGCCAGCGGGGGTGGGGGTGGGTGGTGTCAGGCGGCGGTGGACCAGATGGCTTGGAAGGCGGCGGCTTCGCCGGACAGCCAGCGTTCGATCTGGTCGGGCTTGGCGTCATTGGGCATGCGGTGGGCCTGACCACGGCGGACGTCGACCAGGACCGGCTCGGCGTGCGGGAGCACCGCGTCCATGTGTCGGGCCATCAGGTGCAGGGTGGCGAGCACCGACTCCTCACTCGGTGGGGTCTCGTCGAAGTGCAGCCGGATCGCTTCGGCGCGACCGTCGGCGTGGCGTACCCCGAAGTGGGGGTTGATCTTGACGGGCAGGTCACCCAGCATGGCCAGGGCGTCGCGGGTCTGGGCCAGGTCGAGGGCGGCTGGATCGCCGAGGGAGTGCAGCCAGGCCGTGGCACCCGGGACGAGCGCCTGGTAGAGCGGGCGCCAGCGTGGCTTGACCACGTCGACCACCCCGGCCAGGTGCGTGCCGCCGGTGTGGAAGGCGATGTCGGCCTTGAGCGCCTTGACGAACTGGCCGTGCGGATTGAAGCCGGACCGGCTGGCACGCTGCTTGCGCAGCCCGCCCACGAAGGTCGCCTTGGTGGGGCCGGTGCGGTCGACGTAGCGGGTGAAGCCGAGCAGTGTGGCGTAGGGGGTGAGGGGCGTGGAGGCGGGCGCGGTCACGGGCATCCTCCCAGGTCAGGAACTTGATTAGTACATACATTCTAATCGACGGGTCTGACATCGCCCAGCGAAAACGGGGGTGCGGAAAAGGCGACAAAGGGGGCCGTCCGCGCTGCGGACGACCCCCTTTGTCGGGAGGACTGTCAGAGCTGGCCGACGTCGGTGATCCGGACGACCGCCGCCCCGACCTCGTCGGAGGCCACCAGGTCGACCTCGGCGCTGATGCCCCAGTCGTGGTCGCCGTTGGGGTCGTCGAAGCTCTGCCGGACGGTCCACCGCTCCCGGCCCTGCTCGATCATCAGCAGCGCCGGCCCACGGGCGTCGGGACCGACGCCGATCGAGTCGTACTCCTCGAAGTACGGCGCGAGCGCGTCGGCCCACGCGTCGTAGTCCCAACCGTCGCCGGCGTCCAACTCGGCGAGCAGATCCCAGCGGCGCAGCGCGGCCAGCTCGACCCGGCGGAACAGCGCGTTGCGCACCAGCACCCGGAACGCACGCGCGTTGCGGGTGACCGCGGGTGGCCGGTCGGTGAGGGAGGCGTGCGCCTGGGCCACCTCGGCCACGTCGGACGGGTTGCGCAGCCGCTCCCACTCGTCGATGAGGCTGGAGTCGACCTGGCGGACCAGCTCGCCCAGCCACTCGATGAGGTCGATCAACTCCTCGGTCTTGGCGTCCTCGGGCACGGTCTGGCGCAGCGTCTTGTACGCGTCGGCCAGATAGCGCAGGACGAGGCCCTCCGAGCGGGTCAGCCCGTAGAACTGCACGTACTCGGTGAAGGTCATCGCCCGCTCGTACATGTCGCGGACCACGGCCTTGGGGGAGAGCTGGTGGTCGGCGACCCACGGGTGGCCCTGCCGGTACATCTCGTACGCGGCTTCCAGCAGCTCGGCGAGGGGCTTCGGGTGGGTCACCTCGTCGAGCAGTTCGAGGCGCGCCTCGTACTCGATGCCCTCGGCCTTCATCGCGGCGACCGCCTCGCCGCGCGCCTTGAACTGCTGCGCGGACAGGATCTGCCGGGGGTCGTCGAGAATCGACTCGATCACGCTCAGCACGTCGAGGGCGTACGACGGAGCCTCGGCGTCGAGCAGCTCGATGGTGGCCAGCGCGAGAGGCGAGAGCGGCTGGTTGAGCGCGAAGTCGAGCTGGAGGTCGACGGTGAGCCGGATCCGCCGGCCGGTCTCGTCCGGCTCGGGCAGCTCCTCGACGACCCCGCCGGCCCGCAGAGCCCGGTAGATGGCGATCGCCCGGCGGATGTGCCGGCGCTGGGCGGCGGGCTCCTCGTGGTTGTCGGTGAGCAGGTGCCGCATCGCGGTGAACGCGTCCCCGGGCCGGCCGATGACGTTGAGCAGCATCGAGTGGCTGACCTGGAAGCTGGAGGTCAGCGGCTCCGGCTCGGCGTCGACGAGCCGGTCGAAGGTGGGCTGGCCCCAGCCGATCGAGCCCTCCGGCGGCTTCTTGCGGACCACCTTGCGCCGCTTCTTCGGGTCGTCCCCGGCCTTCGCGAGGGCCTTCTCGTTGTCGATCACGTGCTCGGGCGCCTGCACCACGACCCGGCCGATGGTGTCGTACCCGGCCCGGCCGGCCCGCCCGGCGATCTGGTGGAACTCCCGGTTCTTGAGCAGCCGGGTACGGACCCCGTCGTACTTGGACAGGCCGGTGAACAGCACCGTGCGGATCGGCACGTTGATGCCGACACCGAGGGTGTCGGTGCCGCAGATGACCTTGAGGAGGCCGGCCTGGGCGAGGGTCTCCACCAGGCGGCGGTACTTGGGCAGCATGCCGGCGTGGTGCACGCCGATGCCGTGCCGGACCAGCCGGGAGAGCGTCTTGCCGAAGCCGGAGGTGAAGCGGAAACCGCCGATCGCCTGGGCGATCATGTCCTTCTCGGCGCGGGAGCAGACGTTGACGCTCATCAGCGCCTGGGCGCGTTCCAGTGCGGCGGCCTGGGTGAAGTGCACGACGTACACCGGGGCCTGCTTGGTCTCCAGCAGCTCTTCCAGGGTCTCGTGCAGCGGCGTCATGGCGTACGAGAAGATCAGCGGGACCGGCCGCTCCGCCGTGCGCACGACGGCGGTCGCCCGCCCGGTACGACGGGTCAGGTCGTCCACGAAGCGGGTGGTGTCCCCGAGGGTGGCGGACATCAGGATGAACTGGGCCTGCGGCAGCTCGATGATCGGCACCTGCCACGCCCAGCCCCGGTCGGGCTCGGCGTAGAAGTGGAACTCGTCCATGATCACCTGGCCGACGTCGGCCTTCGTGCCCTCGCGCAGCGCCAGGTTGGCCAGGATCTCCGCGGTGCAGCAGATGATCGGGGCATCGGCGTTGACGCTGGCGTCGCCGGTGAGCATGCCGACGTTCTCGGCGCCGAAGACCTCACACAGGGCGAAGAACTTCTCCGACACCAACGCCTTGATCGGCGCCGTGTAGAAGGTCGTCCGGCTGTCGGCGAGGGCGGCGAAGTGCGCGGCGATCGCCACCAGGCTCTTGCCCGAGCCGGTGGGCGTGTTCATGATCAGGTTGGCGCCGGAGACGATCTCGATGACCGCCTCCTCCTGATGGGGGTAGAGGTCGAGGCCGCGCTCCTTCGCCCAGCCGGCGAACGCGTCGAAGAGGGTGTCGGGGTCGGCGCTTGTCGGCAGCGCGGCGGTGAGCGTCATAGCCTGTCCATGGTGCCTGTATCATGCCCCCGCGCGCCAACCCGGCCGCCGCCGGACCCCCGTCCGGGCGCCCCGAACGGCCCCTTGGGCGTCCCCGACGCCGCGCCGGGGCTCCGTCCGGGTGTGCCGGCGGTCACCGGCGGCGGTACAGCATGTCCGCGACGGGTCGGCCGGCGGTGATCGCGCGCCGTTCGAACTTCGTCACCGGGCGGTGCGCCGGACGCGGCGCGAAGCCGCCGTACGCGTCCACCAACTCCGGGTCCGCCTCCAGGGTCGTCCGCATCGCCTCGGCGTACTCGGCCCAGTCGGTCGCGCAGTGCAGCGTGCCGCCGGACCGCAGTCGGGACCGCAGCAGCGCCACGTGCGTCGGCTGGATGATCCGCCGCTTGTGGTGGCGGGCCTTCGGCCACGGGTCCGGGAAGAAGACGTGCACGGCATCCAGCACACCCTCGGGTAGGCCGTTGACCAGGGACAACGCGTCGCCCTGGGCCACCCGCACGTTCCGCAGGCCGTGCCGGTCCACCAGATCGAGCAGGTTGGCGATTCCCGGCGTGTGCACCTCGACCGCCAGATAATCTCGGTCCGGGTCGGCGGCAGCCATCGTTGCGGTGCTGTCGCCCATGCCAGAGCCGATTTCCAACACCACCGGCGCCCGGCGACCGAACAGGTCGGCCAGGTCGACGGGCACGACCGGTCCGTCCGGCACATCCAGGCCGTACGCGGGCCAGAGGCGGCCCAGCGCGTCGGTCTGCCGGTCGCTCATCCGACCTCGACGGGGGTGGAACGTGCGGATTGTCCGGCTCACGGGCGGGGCGGCGGGGTCGTGCTCGGTGGCAGTCACAGCGATCCGAGAGTACGCGACGCCGCCGACGAATCGGATGTGATGTGCGACCGGAAATGAGAGGATCCAACTGGTACGGCAGGTCGGGGACTCCACTGCCCGACTCGGCCGTACGGCGTCGAGAGGGGGCATCGTGACAGCGACCCGTGGCGGCGTCACCCTGTCGGTGCTGACCGTGCTCGCCGGCCCCCTGCTCGCCTCCCCTCCCGCGTTCGCGGCTCCCGCTCCCGTCGCCTCGGTGCTGGCCGCCTCCGCGCCTGTCGCCTCGACGTTCAACGCCTCCGCGCCTGTCGCCTCGACGTTCAACGCCTCCGCGCCTGTCGCCTCGACGTTCAACGCCTCCGCGCCTGTCGCCTCGGTGCTGGCGGCTCGCGCGCCGGTGGCCTCGGTGCTCGCGGCTCCCGCGCCGGTGCTCGCGGCTCCCGCGCCGCAGCCCGAAGGCCCACCGGGTGGCGCGCCCCAGCCGACGCCGTTTGACGTTTTCGTCGAGGTGAGCCCCAGCACGGTGCAGCCCGGCTACCTGGTCGGGATCCGGGCGAGTTGTCAGGACAACTCGGTGGGCGCCACCGTCGTCTCCGACGCCTTCGGCGCGGTCGGCGTACAGCCGCAGGGTGGCGTGCTCACCGCCGCGCCGATGGTGCGTGAGCGTACGCGCCCCGGCAACTACCGGGTCAAGCTCGAGTGCCGCGACGGTGAGACAGCCTCGACCATGCTCCAGGTGGTCAAGAAGGTCCCGGCCCATCCCAGCCGTGGTCCGGCCACCGGCTTCGGTGGCGGTGCCGACGGAATGACCGGCAAGCTGCTGCTGCCCGGCGGCGCGGCGCTGACCATCACCGGGTTGATCCTCGCCATCGTGGCGCTACGCCGGCCACATCCGGTCCGTGGCGCCGCGCGTCGCTGAGCCCGTCATGGAGATCTTCCACCCACCGCCGCCGCCCGGTTCCCGCCAACCGGGCGCTTCTGGCTCGTCGCCTCCGGCCGGTGCCCGCCCGCCGGTGGACGATCGCGGGCTGGGTTCGGATCACCGGGAGGTCGTTGCCCGCCCGCCGATGGATGATCGTGCGATGGGCTCCGATCGTCGGGACGTGGTTGCCCGCCCGCCGGTGGACGATCGACCGGTGGTCGCCGCTCGCCCGCCGACCGCCGTGGCGCCTCGGCGGAGCCGGCCGACCGGCCGCAGCCCCTGGTCGGTGCCGCTGGCCGTGGTGCTGGTGCTGGCGGGGGTCTTCGCCACCGGGGCGGGGCTGGGCCGTTCGGTCGGCCCGTTCGACTGGGCTCCGGCCGGCGGCGACCGACCGGCGCGCAGCGAGTCGGTCGGGTTGTCGGCCAGCCGCCCGGTACGCCTCACCGTGCCCGCCATCAAGGTGGCCGCGCCGGTGGCACCCGTCGGGCAGGCCCGGGACGGTTCGATCGGCGTACCGCCGCTGGAGAGGCACAACGAGACCGGCTGGTACGACCGTGGTCCCACGCCCGGCGAGCCCGGTCCGGCGGTGATCGTCGGGCACGTGGACACCAAGAGCGGACCCTCGGTCTTCTATGATCTGGGCAAGCTGAAGCCGGGCGACCTCATCGAGGTGGCCCGGGCGGACCGGTCGACGGTGATCTTCAAGGTCGACACGGTGGAGCACTTCCCGAAGGACCGGCTGCCCGCCGAGCGCATCTACGGCGACGACGGCCCCGCCGGACTGCGGTTGATCACCTGCGGCGGTCAGTTCATCGGAGGCCGCACCGGTTACGCCGACAACGTGATCGCCTTCGCCACCCTCCAGTCGTCCCGCAAGCCCTGACCCGCGCGCCTCGGCTGGGCCGCGCGCTCGCCTGGCCGCCCACGTCGGCTTGATCGACTCGGGTTCATGAAAGTCGGGGTGTCAAGCAGACCCGGACAGCCCCGTTTCCATGAACCCGAGTGGATCAACCGTGAGCAGCCGACCGGTCAGGGCTGGGCGACGGTCATGGCCCGGGGCGACGGTCAGGGCCGGGCGACGGTCAGGGCTGGGGGACGTGCAGGGCCACCTCGAACTCCAGCAG
Organism: Micromonospora sp. NPDC048898; assembly: GCF_043198035.1. Taxonomy (NCBI): domain Bacteria; kingdom Bacillati; phylum Actinomycetota; class Actinomycetes; order Micromonosporales; family Micromonosporaceae; genus Micromonospora; species Micromonospora sp. NPDC048898. The sequence goes on along the minus strand of NZ_JBICUF010000007.1, from coordinate 317,408 downwards.
GCTCGCGCCGGTGGCGACCGGCGGTCGGGGCTTTTCGCCGGGAGCGGCAGCGTGGGCGGCTCGCGACGGGCCGGCGGCCCACGCCTGGTACGCCTCCTCGGTCTCCCACCTCGTGTAGACGAAGTAGCGGGTCTCGCCGGCCACCGGCCGGAGCAACTCGAAGCCGAGGAAGCCGGGGGAGTTCTCCACCGCGCCGGCTCGGGCGGCGAACCGCTTCTCCAACTCCGCGCCACCGCCGGGCGGAACCTCGATTGCGTTGATCTTCACGACTGCCATCTGCCCACCCTAGCCACCGCGCTGCGACCGGAGCGAGGCACCGCGCTGTGCTCGGAGCGAGGCACCGCGCTGTGCTCGGAACGGAGACCGAGCTCAGAACCCCTCGACCGCGGGCACCAGCTCCGCGTCGACGACGATCGGGGCGTGGTCGGAGGGGCCCTTGCCCTTGCGGGCCTCCCGGTCCACGTAGGCCGAACCGACCGCGCGGGCGAACGGCGCGGACGCGTACACCAGGTCGATTCTCATGCCCTTGTTCTGGTGGAACATCCCGGCCCGGTAGTCCCAGTAGGTGAAGGGGTGCGGCCCCTTCATCGGGGTGGGCACCACGTCGACGAGGCCCAGGTCGCGCAGTGCCGCGAGGGCCGCCCGCTCGGCCGGGGTGACGTGCGTGGAGTGGGTGAACACCGCCGGGTCCCAGACGTCGGCGTCGGTCGGGGCGACGTTGAAGTCGCCGCAGACGGCCAGCGGGAGCCCACCGGTCAGCTCGGCCTCCACCGCGTCGCGCAGCGCCGCGAGCCAGGCCAGCTTGTACGCGTAGTGCGGGTCGTCGGGCGTGCGGCCGTTCGGCACGTACACCGACCAGACCCGGACCCCGTCGCAGGTGGCGGAGATGGCGCGGGCCTCCGGGTCGGGAAAGCCGGGCTCACCGGCGAACCCGACCCGGACGTCGTCCAGCCCGACCCGGGACAGGATGGCGACCCCGTTCCACCGGCCGTCGCTGTGGCTGGCCACGGTGTAGCCCAGCTCGCCCACCTCGGTCACCGGGAAGGCGCCGTCGGGGCACTTGGTCTCCTGCAGGCAGACGACGTCCGGCCCGGTGTCGGCCAGCCACTGCAGCAGCCGGGGGAGGCGGGCCTTCACCGAGTTGACGTTCCAGGTCGCCAGGCGCATGCCCCCAGCCTGCCGCATCCGCCCTCGGCGCGCCGGGTCAGCTGCCCGGGTTGTCGCCGGGTCGGGTCTGTTCGGCCAGGAACCGTTCCAGTTCCGCGCCGAGTTCGTCGGCCGTGGGCAGCGGCCCGGCGTCCGGGGCGAGCAGGTTCTTCTCGCCCCGACCCCGGGCGAACGCGTCGTACTGCTCCTCCAGGGCCTGGACCAGGGCGGCGGCGTCCTCGGTCTGCGCGACCTGGCGGTCGATCTCCACCCGGACCACCTCGGCGGCCGAGCGGAGCCCGTCGCCGGGCAGCAGCAGCCCGGTGCTGCGCGACACGGAGGTGAGCAGCACCTCGGCGGCGGCCGGATACTCGGTCTGCGCCACGTAGTGCGGCACGTGGGCGGCGAAGCCCAGCGCGTCGCGGCCCTGCTCGCCGAGGCGGAACTCCAGCAGGTGGCCGACGCTGCCGGGCACCTGGACGCGTTGCAGCCACGGTTCGTACCCGGCGATCAGCTCGGGGCGGGTGGCGTGTGCGGTCACCCCGGTCGGTCGGGTGTGCGGCACCGCCATCGGGATCGAGTTGAGCCCCACGGTGAGCCGGACGTCCAGGCGGGCGGCCAATCCGGCCACGGCGGCGACGAACCGCTCCCACTGCAGGTCCGGCTCGGGGCCGGTGAGCAGCAGGAACGGGGTTTCGTCGTCGTCGTGCAGCAGGTGCAGCTCCAGCTTGGGCGCGTCGACGCTCTCCCAGTGGTCCTCGACGAAGGTCATCACCGGTCGTCGCGACCGGTAGTCGAAGAGCTGGTCGACGTCGAACGTGGCGATGGGCCGGCCCTCCAGCGAGGTGAGCAGCTGCTCGCGCGCCAGCCGGCTGGCGTTGCCGGCGTCCACGAACCCGGTGAGGGCCTGGATCAGGACCGGTTGCCCGAGGTCGGGCAGATCGTCGGTGAGCTGGTAGAGCTCATGTGGGTCGAGCACCGGTGCGGACCTCCCTGAAATGTGCCTGCGGGGTGCCCACGCGACGGAGGGCACCCGTTCGGGCAACGTACCCGCCATCCTGGTGCATTCCTGCGCCGGGCGATCCGTCGCCCGGGGGTTGGGCGTGACCGGACTAATCGCCCGATTATGCCGCCGGGCGGGTGTGGGTCGGCCGATTGGCCGAGGGGTCGTTCGGCCCAAAGGCCGAGTTTGTCGATCATGTCAGGCCCGGGGGTCGGATGTCCGGGCCTGACACCGGCCGTGTCGGCCTGCGTGTGGCGCCGGCTTCATCCGGTACGCGAGGAACGTTCCCCGGGCGGGTCGACCCGGCCGGGTCGTCCACCAGTACGACCCCGATGTGTGGTGATCGCCACGTGATCACCGTGCGTAATCGGGGGTTCCCTCTGCCTAGCCTCGGCTGATGCGTGACGACGGCACCCTCGACGACCCGTACGCCCCGAGCGGCCCTACTGCCGATACGGAGGATGGCACCTCAGCCGAACGGACAACCACCGCGAGTCGCCTCCGGGCGTACACCCGGGACCTGGCCGGTCGACGCCGGGCGCAGGTGGCGCTGGCGACCGGCGTGGTCTGCTGCCTCGGCCTGGCCGCCGTCGCGCAGGTTCGGGACGAGACCGCGGGTGCCGCCACCCGCCGCGACGCGATCTCCGGCGCGGAACTGGCGCAGCGCGCCGAGCAGCAGCGCGCCTCCCGTGGCCTCGATCGCACCGCCGCCCCGACGACTCCCGCCGCGTCCGCCACGGCGACTCCCGCCGACCCGGACACCACCGCGCCGGCTCGCAAGGCCGTTCCGGCCCGCCCGACCCGGCCGGCGCCCGTCGCCGGGCTGGACGAGGACCAGATGGAGAACGCCGAGGCGATCGTGCGTGCCGGCCGCAAGATGGGGGTGCCCCGCCGGGGGCTGGTGATCGCGGTCGCCACCGCCATGCAGGAGAGCAACCTCTACAACGTGGCCAGCGGTGTGCTGCCCGAGTCGCAGGACTACCCACACCAGGGCGTCGGCTGGGACCACGACTCGGTCGGGTTGTTCCAGCAGCGTTCCAGCAGCGGCTGGGGCCCGGTGGGCCGGCTGATGGACCCGGAGTTCGCCACCCGGCAGTTTCTCAGCGCGCTGGAGCAGGTGCCCGGCTGGGAGCGGATGCGGCTCACCGACGCCGCCCAGGCCGTGCAGGTCTCCGCGTACCCCGAGCACTACCAGCAGCACGAGTGGCGGGCCATCCGGGTCGTCGACGCCATCGTGCCGGCGGGGCGGTAGTCTACTGCCCACTGTGGACGGTCAGGGTTGAGACTGTCGCATCCCGGGTACATGTGTTGCGGGTACGGGGTACACATGACTGAGGGACCATCGACAGGAGGACGCCATGTCACTGATGCAGCGGATCACCACGTTCCTGAGATCGCCGAAGGGGCAGCAGATGGTCGAGCGAGGTCGTCGAGAGGTGGCCAAGCCCGCCAACCAGCAGAAGCTCAAGGGCCTGGCGGCCAAGCTGTCCAACCGCCGCCGCTGACCGCTCCATCGGCCGCCCTGTCCGCCATTCCCATCCCACGGGAGACCCGGTGACCGACACCCCGCCCATCGGCGGCCAGCCCGCCGCCCCTACTCCCCAACCGTCCGTCGACCTGCCGGCCGGGTCGGCGGACGCCCCCGAGGGTCCGCCGGCCCGGCTGTGGGATCGGATGCGCGACGACCCCCAGTACGCTCCGGAGCACCTTGCCCTGGAGGCGGTGCGCCGACTCGGGCCGGAAGCCGAGCAGTGGGCCGACCGGGCCCGGGCCGAGCAGCCCGGTGTCTCGGCCGACGCCCTGGCCGACCAGGCGACCCGCAAGTTCGTCAACCTGGCCCGGCTGTCCGGTGCGGTCTCCGGCGCGGCCGGGCTGCCCGGCGCCGTGATCGACGTGGGCGTTCTGGCCTGGACCCAGGCACGCATGGTGTTGCACATCGCCGCCGCGTACGACGTCGACCCGATGCACAGCGACCGGGCCACCGATCTGCTGGTGTTGCAGCGCGTGCACAAGGTCGCCGAGAGCGCCCGGCTGGCGCTCGGCGTGGCCGCCGGCCGGGAACGCGCCGACGCGCTCTTCGGTCTGGGTGGCCAGCGCCCGCTCGGTCGGGTGATGCTGCAACTCGGCGTCCGGCTGGCCCAGATGGCCGGAGTCCGGGCCGCCAAGCGGATCGTCGCCAAGGTCATCCCAGGTGCGGCCATCGTGCTCGGCACCTGGGCCAACTCGTCGGCCACCAAGGACCTCGCGCAGCGTTCCCGGGCCCTCTACCGCCCCCGGGGCGCGGCTCTCCCGGGGCCCCGCCAGCCCTGACGGTTCCCCTCCGGGACGGTCAACCGGCCATACCGGAGGGTCGCCAGGTCACCTCGGCGAGCCGGCTCTGCCCGGTGGCGTTGGGGTGGAACCAGTCCAGCGGGTTGAGCAGGTCCAGGGTGAAGCGGACCTTGTGCGCCGCGCCGCCGTCGTGGCGACAACGTGAGCCGTACGCCCGGCAGGCCGCGACCAACTCGGCGTTGTACGCGTCGATCCGGTCCCGGACGGCCTCCCGGCGCGCCCGGTCGGCGGGCGCCGTCGAGGTCGCCTCGGCCAGCAGGGCCGGGCAGACCCCCCGCCGCCACGCGCGGACCGCCCGTGGGTCGTCGTGCCCGACCTCCCAGAGCCGGTACAGGTCGGGGATGCTCACCACCAGCACCCGGGCCTTCGGGCGGCCGGTCCGCAGCACCCGCAGCCCCCGGTCCACGTCGGCCCGGAACTGCGCCACCGGCGTCATCGCGTCCACCCCACCCCGACAGGCGTCGTTGGCGCCGATGAGCACCGTGACGTAGTCGGGGCGGTCGCGTACCGCTGCCTGGGCCTGACCTTCCAGGGCGTCCGCGCGGGCGCCGGCGCGGGCGTGGTTGTACGTCCGGTCGCGGATCGCCGAATTCTGGTCGAGCAACCGCCGGTAGTGGCTCTGCACGCGCAACCCGTCGCCGGTGGACCAGGAGTTGCGCTCACAGGAGGTGAGCACCAGGCAGGAGGCGAAGCCGGTGGTGATCGAGTCGCCGAGCGCGGCGATGCCGCCCGGTCCGCTCGACGGGCCGCTCTTGGTGGGGCGGGGTGTCGCAGAGGTGCCGCCCTCGCAGGCCAACGCGACAAGCGCTGCGAGACAGGCCAGCGCGGCGACCCACCGTCGAGGCATGACATCCCCCGTTTCGCAGCACAGAGCGACAGCGCGGTAACTCTATGCGCCAGACGTGGCGTGCCGGGAAGTTGCTGTCGGGTATGCGGCAGAGCGTAGGTGACAACGTTCGGAGGTGCTTTAATCCCGCCGCCGCGCCGGCTGTCCGTGCAGCCACCGGTGCAGGGCCCGGGTGATGCGGGGCAGCACCAGATAGGTCATCAGCGGGGTCAGGCAGAGCGTCATCAGCAGCACCCGCGCCGCCAGCGGCACGTCGGCGAGGAAACGACTTGTCAGCAGGGTGGCGCTGAGGCTGAGCGGAAAGAACGCCAACCAGATGGTCACCGCCTGCTTCCACCTCGGCGGCGACGCCGGTGCGACCGGCTCGACCGGGTCCACCGAGTGCTCCAACGGCGGGTCGAACCAGCCCTCGATGCCGGTACGCCGCTCGACGCGGGTGTGCTCGACGATGCCCTGGGCCGAGCTGAGCCACCAGCGCCGCTGTGGGGACTCCTCCCACCGGCGCAGCGTCTCGGCGTCGGCGAAGCGATAGAGCATGTGCCAGTCCGGCGAGCCGGGGCCGCTCTGCACCCAACCGGCGCCGAGGAAACCCGGGAACGCCTCGGCCAACGCCGTGCCGGCCCGCATCCAGGCCACCATCTCGCTGGACCGGGACGGATCGACACGGCGGGCGATGGCGACGGTCACCGGCACGGCGAGGGTCATTGACATGCGCCCATCGTGCGGGTCGCGGGCCCGCGGCGCGATCGGATGTGCCGGAGCACACCGGCCCACCCGCGGTGCGGGCGCCCGGCGCCGGTTAACCCGTCCGATCGGGGGTAGGTCGGGGGCTATGACGAGATCGCAGCCCCGGCGTGCCCGTGGCACGGTGGGCCACGCGTACAGCGCGCTGAACCTCCGTCTCACCCTCGCCGGCTTCGGGCTGGTGATCATGGTGCTCTTCGCGGTGCTGGCGTTCGGGGCCGGCATCGTCTGGCTCGGCGTACTCTGCGCGATCTTCGCCGTGGTCGCCGTGGTCGACCTGGTCGTGATCCAGCGCCGCCGCGCCGCCCGCCGCCGCGAGGAGCCGGGCGTACGACACTCGTTGTTCGAGTGACAGGAGGACGAGATGCCCCACATCGCCACCACCAACCCCGCCACCGGACAGGTGCTCAAGACCTATGAGGCGATGTCCGCCGAGCAACTCGACGCCGCCATCGAGCGCACCGACCTCGCGTACCGGCAACTGCGGGAGACCACCGTCGACGAGCGCGCCCGGTGGATGAACGCCGCCGCCGACCTGCTGGACGCCGAACGGGACGAGATCGCCCGGATCATGACCACCGAGATGGGCAAGACGTACGCCTCGGCGCAGGCCGAGGTGACCAAGTGCGCCACGGCCGCCCGCTTCTACGCCGACCGGGCCCCGGGGTTCCTCGCCGACGAGCCGGCCGACGCGCCGGCCGTGAAGGCGACCCGGGCGTTCATCCGCTACCAGCCGATCGGCGTGGTGCTCGCGGTGATGCCGTGGAACTTCCCGCTCTGGCAGGTGATGCGCTTCGCCGCGCCGGCGTTGATGGCCGGCAACACGGGTCTGCTCAAGCACGCCTCGAACGTGCCGCAGACCGCGCTGCTGCTGGAGGACGTGTTCCGCCGGGCCGGCTTCCCCGAGGGAGCCTTCACCGCCGTGCTCGTCGGTTCGGACGCGGTCGAGACGATCCTCGGTGACCCCCGGGTCCGCGCCGCCACGCTCACCGGCAGTGAGCCCGCCGGCCGGTCCATCGCCCAGATCGCCGGCCGGGAGCTGAAGAAGACGGTCCTCGAACTCGGCGGCAGCGACCCGTTCGTGGTGATGCCCTCGGCCGACGTGGACCGGGCCGCCGAGGTGGCCACCACCGCCCGCTGCCAGAACAACGGCCAGTCCTGCATCGCCGCGAAGCGGTTCATCGTGCACACCGACGTGTTCGACGCCTTCGCCGAGAAGTTCGCCGCGAACATGGCCGCGCTGCGGGTCGGCGACCCGATGGACCCGAACACCGACGTGGGGCCGCTGGCCAGCGAGCGCGGCCGCGACGAGGTGCACGCCCAGGTCCGCGACGCGGTGGACAACGGCGCGACGGTGCTCTGCGGCGGCGAGCCGCCGGCCGGCGACGGCTGGTTCTACCCGCCGACAGTGGTCACCGACCTCACCCCGAAGATGCGGATGTGGTCCGAGGAGGTCTTCGGCCCGGTCGCCGGCCTGTTCCGGGTGTCGTCGTACGTCGAGGCGATCGAGGTCGCCAACGGCACCAGCTTCGGGCTCGGCTCGAACGCCTGGACCCGGGACCCGGCCGAGCAGGAGCGCTTCGCCACCGACCTGGACGCGGGCAACGTCTTCATCAACGGGATGACCACCTCGTACCCGGAGTTGCCGTTCGGCGGTGTGAAGAACTCCGGGTACGGGCGGGAGTTGTCGGCGCTGGGCATGCGGGAGTTCTGCAACACCAAGACGGTCTGGGTGGGCGAGGGTGCCGCCTCGGCCGGCGCCGGCGCGCACGCCGAGTAGTACCGGGGCACGCATCAGGCCGAGTCGTACCGGGGCACGCATCAGTCGGCGCCGTCGTGGGTAGGAAGTGCGCCCATGACGTCGTTCGGGTTCCACGCCTCGCATGAGCAGATCGGTCCGCGCGCCCTGTTGGAGGCGGTGACGCACGCCGAGCGGGCCGGCTTCGACGCCGCCATGTGCTCGGACCACTTCTCGCCGTGGAGCGCCCGGCAGGGCGAGTCCGGATTCGCCTGGTCCTGGCTCGGCGCGGCGTTGCAGGCCACCGGTTTGCCGTTCGGCGTGGTCAACGCGCCCGGTCAGCGGTACCACCCGGCGATCATCGCGCAGGCGATCGGCACCCTGGGCGCGATGTACCCGGGCCGGTTCTGGGCCGCCCTGGGCACCGGTGAGGCCAGCAACGAGCACATCACCGGCGACCCGTGGCCGCGCAAGGACGTCCGCGCCGCCCGCCTGCGGGAGTGCGTGGACGTGATCCGGGCGCTGCTGGCCGGCGAGGAGGTCAGCCACGACGGGCTGGTCCGGGTGGACCGCGCCCGGCTGTGGACGCGTCCCGAGCAGCCGCCCGCGCTCGTCGGCGCGGCCGTCAGCGTGGCCACCGCCCGCTGGTGCGCCGAGTGGGCGGACGGCCTGATCACCGTGAACGCCCCGGTGGCGCACCTGCGCGAGATGATCGACGCGTACCGGGACGCCGGTGGACGCGGCCCGCTGCACCTGCAGGTGCACGTCTCCTGGGCGCCGGAGCAGGAGCAGGCCGAGGCCCTCGCGTACGACCAGTGGCGCAGCAACGTCTTCGCCCCGCCGGTCTGCTGGGACCTGGAGACGGTCGAGCACTTCGACGTGGTCTCCGCCGACGTGCCGGCCCAGCGGGTCGCCGACCTGGTGAACATCTCGGCCGATCTGGGCCGGCACGTCGGCTGGCTGGAGGAGTACGTGGAGTTGGGCTTCGACCAGATCGCACTGCACCACGTCGGGCAGGAGCAGCGCGGCTTCATCGACGCGTTCGGCGCGGAGGTGCTGCCGAAGTTGCGGCCGACCGGCTGATCGAGGCCCGGCTGATCGAGGCCCGAACAGGCGTACCCCTAGGCTCGTACCCCATGGAAAGCCTGTTTCCGGTCGTCGTGTTCCTGGCGATCGCCACCCTCGGTGCCGCACTGGCGCGCCGGCTCGGTCTGCTCGCGCCGATCGTGCTTGTCGTGCTCGGCCTGGCGCTCTCCTTCGTGCCGGGCGTCCCGCACGTCGAACTCGACCCGGAGCTGGTGCTTGTCGGCATCCTGCCGCCGCTGCTCTACGTCGCCGCGCTGGAAACGTCGGTGCCGGCGTTCAAGAACAACATCCGGCCGATCCTGCTGCTCGCGGTCGGCCTGGTGTTGTTCACGGCGTTCGTGGTCGGGTTCGTGCTGCACCTGCTGCTGCCGCAGGTGCCGTTCGCGATCTGCCTGGCCCTCGGCGCGGTGGTCGCCCCGCCGGACGCGGTGGCCGCCACCGCTGTCGCGCGCCGGGTCGGGCTGCCCCGCCGGGTGGTCACCATCCTGGAGGGGGAGAGCCTGGTCAACGACGCCACCGCGCTGGTGCTGCTGCGGGTCGCGACCATGGCCACCGCCGGCTCGGCGGTCGGCGCCGACAAGATCGCCATCGAGGTGTTGCGGGCCACCGGCGGCGGCATCCTGATCGGCGCGCTCGGCGCGGTGGTCTTCGGCTTCCTGCACCGGCGGATCACCGATCCGCTGCTGGACAACGCGCTGTCGTTGATCATCCCGTTCGCGGTGGTGTTCGCCGCCGAGGCGGTGCACTCCTCCGGCGTGGTCGCGGTGGTGGTCACCGGGCTGGCGCTCGGCCACAAGCTGTCCCAGTTGCTCTCGGCGGCCTCCCGGTTGCAGACCGGCGCGTTCTGGCGGCTGGCCCGGTTCCTGCTGGAGGGGTTGGTCTTCCTCCTGGTCGGCCTGCAACTGCGGGAGGTGCTGCGCGACCTCGACGAGCCGACCGGCTCGCTCGTGCTCATCACCGTCGCGGTGCTCGCCACCGTGTTCCTGACCCGCTTCATCTGGCTCTTCCCGGCCACCTACCTGGCCCGGCTGGTTCCCCGGATCCGCCGCCGCGACCCGGCCCCGTCGCCGAAGTTCCCGATCATCATCGGGTGGGCCGGGATGCGGGGAGTGGTGACACTGGCCGCCGCGCTGGCCCTGCCCCTGACCCTGGCCGGCGACGAGCCGTACCCCCGGGCGCTGTTCATCTGGCTGGCCTTCGTGGTGATCGTGGTCACCCTGGTCGGGCAGGGTGCCACGCTGCCGATGGTCGCCCGCCGGCTGAAGCTGCCCCAGGACGACCCGGTACAGGACGCGCTGTCCGCGGCCGGTGTGCAGCAGCAGGCCAGCAGGGCCGCCCAGGACCGCCTCGACGCGCTGGCCGACACCGCACCGGATGCGGTGGTGGACCGGCTGCGTCGAGCGGTGGAGGACCGCACCAACATGGCGTGGGAACGCCTCGGAGGCGACGAGCGGGAGACCCCGTCACAGGCGTACGGTCGGCTGCGACAAGAGATGATCGACGCCGAGCGGGATGTGTTCCGGGCTGCCCGGGACTCCGGTCGGATTCCGGAGGAGGTCCTGGTGCGGGCCTATCGTGACCTGGACCTGGAAGAGTCGTTGCTGCGAGAGGTAGAGAAGTGAGCTGTCAGCACCTGACCGAGGCCGGTGCCGCCGAGCCACGCACCCCCGACGAGTGCGCCGACTGCGTCGCCGACGGCGAGACCTACTGGGTGCACCTGCGCACCTGCCTGAGCTGCGGGCAGGTCGGCTGCTGTGACTCGTCGCCGAACCAGCACGCGAGCAAGCACTTCGCATCCACCGGCCACCCGGTGATCCGCTCGGCCCAGCCGGGTGAAGCCTGGCGCTGGTGCTACGTCGACGAGGAGATCGGCTGATCGCTGGCCGGCGACGGCTCGGCACGGTTCGCCAGAGCCCACCGGGTGAGCGGTGGCCCGGCGAGACCGGTGCCGGCGAGGAGCCCGGCCAGGACCAGCCAGCCGATCGGGCCACCGCCGAGGATCAGCCAGGTCAGCAACGCCGGCCCGGCCGCGCGGGCCAGCCCGGCGAGGAGCGTGTCGACCCCCTGGTAGGCGCCGATGGCGTCCGGGGCGGCCAGGTCGTAGGCCAGCGCCGCCCCGGCCCCGGCGTGCCACAGGTCGCCGAGGGTGTAGATCACTGTCGCGCACAGCAGCAGGCCGATCGTCAGCGCACCGGAGACGAAGCCGGTCGCGCCCCAGAGCAGCATCCCGGCCGCGAGCACCAGCCCGGCCCGGCGCATCGTCGCCGCCGCCGGCAGCGCGTGCCGGGCGCCACCGCTCAGGCGTACCGCGAGCACCACGGTGAGCAGCGAGTTGACCAGCAGCATGGCGGAGACCAACACCGGCGGGGCGTCGGTGCGGGCCACCACCCACAGTGGCACCAGCAGTGTCAGCGCCACCCAGTGCAGGGAGAGCACCGCCGATGCCCCGGCGACCGCGAGGAACCGTCCGTCGCGCAGCGCACGACCGGGGCCGGGCCGGCGGAGCCGCCGGACCGGCGGATACCCCGGCAGTCGCATGATCAGCGCCGCCGAGACCAGATAGGTCGCGGCGTTGCCGACCACGAGCAGTCGGTACGCCCAACCGGTGTCCGCCGCCAGCGCGAACCCGGCCAGCCCCGCGCCGAGCGCCACACCCAGGTTGGCCACCGCCCGTAGGGTGGCGAAGGCGTGCACCCGGCCCTCCGGTCCGCCGACCGCGGCCACAAGCGCCGCGCGGACCGCCAGGTTGCCGGAGATCAGCAGCGCGTCCAGTATGGCCACCAGCAGGAAGACCGGAAACGAGCCGACCAACAGGTACGCGACGGCGACGGCGGCCTGCGCCAACTGCAGGACCGCCCGGAGGTTCCGCGGGTCACGCCGGTCGGCCAGCCCGCCGAGCGGCACGCTGGCGGTGAGCCCGACCAGGCCGGCGAGCGTGAGCCCCAGCCCGACCCGCGTCGGACTCAGCCCGACGACGCGCGTGAGATAGAGCGCCGAACCGGTCACCCACAGCCCGGTCCCGACGGTGTTGGCGAGCGTGGCCAGCGACAGGGTACGCAGCCGACCCGGCGGCGGCAGCGGCGACAGAGACCGCCAGCGGCCGCGAATCCCCGTCCAGGTGCCCACACACCGACCCTAGGACCGACGTACGCGTTACCGATGCCCCGAGCGCTGCGGCACCCGTCACAGCCCGCCTACGGTGCGTTCGTTGCCCAGCGCCTCCGACGTGTCGTGTGCACGACAACCGACACCCCGGAGTGATCTCATAAACGCGCCAAACACCAAGCCTGCGACCACCCACGTACGAGCACTGCTCGCCAGGCTTGTCGTAAGGCGGACGGGCCGAGGGCATCGTGGGGCTCGCGAATCTTGAGCCGGTTCTCACCGCAACTCCGTGGATGGCGGCTGCCATCGTCGGCGTGCCTGTCGCCGGAAAGATCGTCATCACCGCTGTGGCTCTCCGGGGCGCCGGTCCCAAGGACAGGCCGGGCATCATCAAGGCGGTGGCGGAACTGTTCCGCTGGCGTCGATGAGCAATCAGTCCGGTGTGTCGTCCTCGGTCGGGCGCGGTTGGCGGTACTTCTTGATCCACGCCTCGACGTCCTCGGCCAACCAGACCTTCGTTCCCCGTAGCTCCTGGTACGGCTTCGGGAAGGTGGGGTATCGGGCGAGCTGCTGGAACCGCTGCCGCGAGACGCCCAGGCGCTCGGCGATCTCGTACGGCCCCATGAGCTGCCCCGGCCCTCGGTCCATACGCCCGAACGTAAAGCGACTCGCCCTATCCTTTCGGCTATTGCCAGTTGACTAATCCGACCGGGTCGACGACCGTGGACGCATGACCCGACGCGTCACTTTTGCGGAGTATCTGACTGCCGTAGCCCTGACCCTGGCTCGCAGGCATAGGCCCGTGTGGTCGTGGGTCAGGTGGCGCAACGTCTGCAAGTGCGGGAACGAACTGCCCTGTCGGGTCAGACACCGGATCCCGATCAATCGGGGCCACTGGCCGGGTGAGAGCTGATGACCACACACGGGCCGGTCCTGCCGCTCTGGCTGTGCGAGGGATGCGACCGGCCCTGGCCTTGTGCCACACGCCGCGTGGAGCTGTTGGGGGAGTACGCCGCTTCGCCGGTAGCCCTTCGGATCTACCTGAGGTCGCACCTCACCGCAGCCATGCAGGACATGACCTGGGCTCCCGCCGACACGGTGTACCGCAGGTTCCTCGGGTGGCTGGCGTGAAGGCCGGCGACGTCGTGTTCATCGGCCCGGACTGCTCGGTGCAGTTCACGGGGGACCGGGCGCTGTTGATGCGGGTGGTGTCCATCGGCGAGGACGATCCCTACAACGACTGGATCTGGATCACGGGGTACATGCTCGACGCGCGGGGTATGGCCACGGCCAAGCGTGAGCTGTACGTGATCAAGTCCGGGCTGCGTTCCGCTCCGGCACCCGTGGTGATCGGAAGACCGGGGCGTAAGGAGCGCGTCAGTCGGCGCGTGCGGGCCTAGCGGATACGGGGCGATCGGGCAACCCACCACCATCGCTCAGCGCATACATGCGACGGCTGGTGGCGCAGGAGGGTCACGTTCGTCGGTGGTAGTGGTTGCGGCGGGGGACCTGCGCGGGGTCGAGCCAGGCGGGCGGCACGAATTCGGGGCGGCCGTCGCCGCCGAGCCGGACGGCCCAGTCGGTGTGGTGCAGGTGTCGGTGGTGGTGGCCGCAGAGCAGGACGGCGTTGGCCAGGCTGGTGGTGCCGCCGTCGGCCCAGTGTCGGATGTGGTGGGCGTCGCACCAACGCGGCGGGCGGTCGCAGCCGGGGAAAGCGCAGCCGCGGTCGCGCAGAACGAGGGCGCGGCGGACCGTGCCGGTGATGAGCCGGCGTTGCCGGCCGACGTCGAGGGGTTGACCGGCGCCGTTGAGGACGGCGGGGAGTATCGCGGCGTCGCAGGCGAGTCGGCGGACACTCTCGGGGGTGAGGTGCAGGCCGGTGTCCAACGCGCCTGGGCCGAGTTCCCCCGCGAGAGTGTCGAAGGTGGTGGTGACGACGATCTGTGCGGGGTTGCCGCCGTGCTCGGGTAGGTCGCCGGTGCGCAGGCTGAGTCGGCAGATGTCGGCGAGGGCGTCGTGGCGGCGTTGCCCGGCGCAGCGGGTGTCGTCGGGGCCGGAGGGTGCGCTCAGTGGGTCGATCGCGGCGCGGAGCAGGCCTGCGGTTTCGGTGTCGAGGATGCCGGTGAGTCGCAGACGGCCGTCGCTCAGTGTGGAGAGAGTGAGGTGGCGGTCGCGGCTGGTGCGGCGGGCCTCGGCTTCCAGGGCGGCTTGGGCGGCGGCATCGGCGGCCTCCGGCGCGACGTGGTCGAGGATGCGGGTGCCGAGCTTGCGCAGGAGGGTGGGGTCGAACTGCCCGGCCCACTCGGTGAACACGCCGACAGCCTTGTCTGCTGCTTGCGCTCCGGCGGCGGTGTGCACGGTGGCGACGGTGTCAGCGATGACCCGCGCTTGGTCCACTGTGATGTCCCCGTTTGCCAGAGCGGCGCGTATCCCCGTGTTGCCGGCGTCCAGGGCGGCGGCGAGGTCGACCAGCCGGCGGGCGGTGGATATGGTGAGGTGGAGTCGCTCCCGCAGCCACACCGCCGTTGACGAGGCTCCCCGCGTTACGGCCGTGCCGCGGCCGTCCAGCTCCCGCACCAGGGACAGCTGCACGGCCGCCAGGCGCTGCTCGAGCCGGTGCGCGGCGTCGAGTGCCTCGATGAGATCGGACTCCGCAAGAGCCCAGGCCGACGCGTCAACGCACGCGGCGACCGCCGCCTCAGCCTGCGTCAACTCCTCCAACACGAACCAAGAATGGCACAGGTGTACGACAATTTTGCCGTCCAGTGGGGACGGTTGCGATGTCCGGGGCCGGCCGGCTTGGCGGAAAGGCTGCTGTGTCGGGAGGGATCAGACAAGCGGAGACGGTCGCGGTGGCAGGAGGCTCAGTGGGGGGCGGTTGCTCTGCCGGGAGGCTCGGCTCAGCCGAGGCGGTTGCGGTGCCCGGGTTGGCTCAGGCGGAAGCGGATGCTGTCCCCGGGCGGCTCGGCGGGGGAGCGGCTGCCGGGTCGCGTTTCAGAAGCTTCCCGGGGTTGCGGATGAGGTGGGGCGGCGCTTGGAGTCGAGCCACTCGGCGCTGTTCCACATGACAGGTGTGGCGCCGACGGGCGCGAACCTGATGTGTGGGTCATTGCTCTGCACCAGGCACATGAGGCGACGGCCGTAGAGCGCGGCGCGGCGGGAGTGGTCAGCCATGATGTCGAGCGCGAACTGGGCAGCGCGAGGACAGTGGGCGGCGAAGGCGTCGTAGTCGGTGAAGACCGGAGCGAGGCCGGTCGTGCTCGGTGTCCACCCGTAGTCCTGATTCACCACGTCACGCATGCAGTCGTTGAGGGCGTCGAGGTTGCGTCCGTAGTAGTCCGGGAAGCTGAGCGCCGCAGCGATTTCGCGGTGGAGATCGTGTTCGGTTGACCAGTGTGCGGCGTTGAGGCGGATCACCTGATGGTCGTGGGCGCACAACCAGGCGGTCGTCTCGTCCAGAAGCTGCGGGCGCCAGAACAACGTCACCGACGTGTTGATCAGCAAGCGGAACGCGTGATCGTGGCTGTGGTCCGCCTCCGGGTCGAAGGCCGCCATGGTCAACGAGGATACTGGTGTGAGCGCCGCAGCGGTACGAGGTAGAGGGTGGGCTGCCGCCGGGCGGCGATAGTGGTGACCGGCCCCGGACAAGGGCGCGGGGTCGCGGTCAGGGCCCGCCGCCGGAGTCGCTGGCGATGCCGCTGTTGTAGGCCTGGTTGTCGTTGCCGCCGTAGCCCTTGCCACGCGTGGTGCCCCGGCGCTGGCGGCGCTGTTGGTGCCCGCTCTGGCGGATAGCCTGGCGCGCTCGGCGCATCGTCTCGTCGGCTCCGGCCGGGGCGCGACGCCTGCGCCGCCCGACGACGAGCAGCGCGGCCACCAGGAGCACGGCGAGCAGCAGGGCGGCCACCCCGATCAGGATCCACGCTCGTCCATCCATGCTCGCGATGGTAGGTATGCGGATCCAGCCGAGCTGGTGGCCGCCCGAGGGGGGAGGGCGGCCACCAGCTGGGCGTGCTCAGGAGAGCGAGCAGGGGCTGCCGTTGACGGTGATCAGGCCCGGGTTCGGGTTGGCACCGCCGGAGGTCGTGGCGTTGAAGCCGAACGTCACAGTGGCGCCAGGATTGATCTTGGCGTTGTGTGACTCGTTCTTCGCGGTCACCGTCGCACCCGACTGGGTGACCTTCGCCAACCACGCCTCGCGGACCCGCTGGTCGCCGGTGAACGCGAAGCGCACGTTCCAGCCGTTGACGGCCGTGGCACCGGTGTTGCGGATGGTCAGCTGGGAGGTGAATCCGGTGCCGCCCTGCCAGGTGCCGTAGTTGCTGTAGGCCACCGAGCAGGTGGTGGCCGGCACCGCGCCGGCGTCACCCTGGTCGGCCAGGAACGAGGCGATCCAGGTCAGCGCCGAGTTCCAGTTGATCGCCACCTCGTTCGTCGAGTACGAGTTGATGTCGTCGACGTAGCAGAACTGCGGTGCGCAGCCGGCGAGCAGCTTGGCCACGAACGGGTCCTGGAGGGCGGCGTTCGCGCCACCGGCGAGGGAGCCGACGGGTGGGCGGGGCAGGTTCGGGTCGAGCTGGTGGCCGAAGATCCGGCTGTGCTGGTTCTGTGCCGCGTGCTCGCCCCACCCGGTGACATAGGAGATGTTGAGGGCGTTGCGGCCGAGCACGTAGTCCATCGCCTGCGTCGCGCCGTCGCGGTAGACGGGGTTGCTGGTCAGGTCGAAGGCGGTGCCCAGCACGATCGCGTTGTTGATGATGCTGCTGTTGCCGCCCCAGAAGTAGCTGTTGGGGTCGCCGGGCATCGGCAGCCCGTACGCCTGCCGGCGCAGCTCGGCGAGGTACGCGTCGGCGGCGGTGGTGACCGAGGCGCGGACCCGGGTGAGGTCGGCGGTGGGCAGCCCGCTCGGCACGGTGGCCAGGTCGAGGCGGCCCAGCGCCGCCGTGCTCTGCCAGCCGAAGCCGCGCGGGTCGAACACGTCACCGGTGTGGTGCGGCGACGCGGTCAGGTCGGTCAGGTAGGTCTGCGCACCGGTGCTCAGGTACAGCTCGGCTGCCGCCCAGTAGAACTCGTCGGTGACGTTGCTGTCGTCGTACGCGCCGCCACCGGTGCCGTCGGTCGGGCTGGCGTACACCGCGGGGTGGGCCTTGGCGGCGGCGTAGGCCGTCTTCGCGGCGGTGCCGCAACGGGTCGCGAACGCCGCGTCGTAGGGGGCGAAGAGCCGCGCGCACTGGGCGGCGGTGGCGGCCAGGTTGAGGGTGGCCGCGGTCGACGGCGGGTGCAGCTCACGCAGTTGCGGGTCGTCCTGCGGGGCGAGCGGCAGCCCGGTCCAGTTCTGGTCGTGGATCTTGTGGTGGACCATGCCGGCGAGCGGCTTGCCGGCCGGCACCTGCATGCGCAGCAGGA
The DNA here is from genome assembly GCF_043198035.1 of Micromonospora sp. NPDC048898. Lineage (NCBI taxonomy): Bacteria > Bacillati > Actinomycetota > Actinomycetes > Micromonosporales > Micromonosporaceae > Micromonospora > Micromonospora sp. NPDC048898. The sequence continues at coordinate 300,005 of NZ_JBICUF010000007.1, read as the reverse complement.
ACTCCAGCTCCCAGCGGGCCTCGTCGAGGATGTCCGGCACGCCGTTGTTCCGCTCGGGCACCCGCAGCGTGCTGTCCGCGAGTGCGGCGCCGCCGTCGGCGGTGGCCGCGGTCTTGGTGCGCTCGAAGGTGTTCAGCAGTTGGTAGGCGGCGATGCCGCCGTTGACGACGTACTTGCCGTGGTCACCGGCGTCGTACCAGCCGCCGCGCACGTCCAGCGAGTAGTCGCAGACGCCCGGCTGGCAGGGCACGTTGGTGTCGCCCTTGTTGGGGGCCACACCGAGGTGCCCGGCGGGGCGGGCGTACTCGTCGCCGATCAGGTCCCCGTCGATGGCGATGCCGCTACGCTGGGCGTAGAAGAACTGCAGCGAGTCGGAGCGCAGTTGGTCGTAGAGGGTGCCGGAGATGTCGAACGGGTGGCTGGTTTCGCCGTCGACGGTGAGCGTCAGCCCGCTGCCGGGGGTGCGGTAGCTGGAGAAGTCGACGGTCTGCACGTTCTGCCCGGAGGCGGCGTCGACACCACGCGCGGTGGTGGTGCCACTGGCCACCACGGCACCGGCACCGGTGCGCAGCTGCCAGGGCAGCGGATCGGTGGACTCGGTCACGACCGTGGCGTTCTTCGGGCCGCCGGGCAGGTAACCGACCTGGTTGACGCGCACCCGCGGCCCGGTGTCCGGCACGTACGGCTCGGGCGGTTCGCCGCCGCGCAGCGAGACGTCGTCGAGGCAGATGGTCTGCGTCTGGGCGGAGCCACCGACCTGGAAGATCAGTTGGGCGCCGGGGTTGGTCTCCGGGACGGTGAAGGTCTGCTCGACGCGCTGGAGGGTGCCGGTCGCGGTGGCGTCGACTGCCGCGTACGTGGTGTACGGGGCGCTGCCGAGTTGCAGCACGGCCTTGACGGCAGCGCCGGGGGAGGCGGAGACGTCGAAGCCGAGGGTGTATTCGGCGCCCGCGATCAGCGGCACCCCGTCCTGGCCGATGCCGGCGTCCCAGGGGTTGGCCAGCCCACCCGCCACGGTGGTGCAGAGTTGGCCGTCGGTGACCGCGAGCGCGCCGGTGCCGAAGGAGAACCAGGGGCTCACTCCCTCGCTGAAGTCGCCGTTGTCGATCTGCTCGGGGGCGTCCGGTGGTGGCTCGGCGTGGGCCGCGCCGGCGCCCGCGCCAGTGAGGGCCAGGGTGGTCGCCGCGGCCAACAGGAGGCGGCGTCGGGATCTCGTCACGGGGAGTCCTTCCGGACGGGTGGGGGACGGTGGTGGTGGCCGATACCTGGGAGCGCTCCCAGGTATCGGCTCGATGTTTCCAGCGGCGACACGTCGTGTCAATTGATCTGACTGGATGGTTTCTGGCACGTGACGAGGGCGACCGCCACGGCCGCCGCGTCCCGGGACGCCGGGGTGCGGACGTGAGATTCACCGCGCCACGCGCCATCGTCCTGATCTCCTAGAGACAACTGCGCCCTTCGCCTGGCAGGCTGCCTCCCATGACCCTGAAGCTGCGTTCCGTGGGAACGAGCGACCGTGGGCTGATCCGCAGCGGAAACCAGGACGCCCTGCACGCCGGCGACTGGCTCGTCGCCGTCGCCGACGGCATGGGCGGGATGGCCGCCGGCGACCTGGCCAGCGCCCTCACCATCGACGCGGTGGCCCCGCTGGACGTGGAGACCCCCGAGGACGCCCTGGTGGCCGCGCTCGAAGGTGGCATCGCGCTGGCCACCTCCCGGATCCGGCAGGCGGTCGCCGAGGATCCCGAGCGCCAGGGCATGGGCACCACACTGACCGCCCTGCTCTTCGCCCGTACCGGCAGTTGCCTGGCCCTCGCGCACGTCGGCGACTCCCGGGCCTACCTGTTCCGCGAGGGCGTGCTCAAGCAGGTCACCCGGGACGACACGTTCGTCCAGATGTTGGTGGACCAGGGCGTGATCACCGCGGACCAGGCCAGCAGCCATCCGCGCCGGGCCGTCGTCACCCAGGCCCTACAGGGTGACGAGGTGACCCCGTCCTACTCGACGATGGTGCCCCGCGTCGGCGACCGGTGGCTGCTGTGCAGCGACGGGCTCTCCAACGTCGTCCGCCCGGACACCCTCGCCGAGGTGCTCCGGGACTATCCCGATCGGACGGCGTGCACGGCCAAGCTGATCGATCTGGCACTGCACGCCGGCGCACCGGACAACGTGAGTGTCGTGGTGGCCGACGTCCTGCAGGAGTAGGGCCGGCGCTCACCGTCGGCGTGGCGTGACGCGTCGGGTGGGCGTCGCCGTTACGGGGTCCTCCGGCCACGGGTGCCGGGGATAGCGCCCGCGCAACTCGGCGCGCACCTGCGGGTAGCCGGTACGCCAGAACGACTCCAGGTCGGCGGTGACCGCCACCGGCCGGCCCGCGGGGGAGAGCAGGTGCAGCAGCACCGGCGTCCGCCCGGCACCGAGACGGGGGGCCGTCGACCAGCCGAACGTCTCCTGAAGCTTCACCGCGAGCACCGGTGCGGCCGGGTCGGTGTAGTCCACCCGCACCCGGGAGCCGCTCGGCACCTCGATCCGCTCCGGGGCGAGCTCGTCCAGGCGGGCGGCCTGCGCCCAGGGCAGCAGCCGGCGCAGCGCCGAGGTCACGTCCACCCGGGCCAGGTCGGCCCGCCGCCGGGCCCCGGTCAACTCCGGGCCCAGCCAGGTCGGCGCGGCGTCGAGCAACGCCTCGTCGCCGACCTCCGGCCACGGTGCGCCCAGGTGGTGCCGGAGGAACCCGAGACGTTCGCGCAGTGCCCGCGCGGCCGGCGTCCAGGTCAGCAGCCCCAACCCTTCCTGGCGAAGGCCGGTCAGCACCGCCGCCGCCACCTCCGTCCGTTCCGGCCGGTCCAGTCGCCGCTGGAGCAACTCGATCGCGCCCAGTCGGGTCACCTCCCGGGCCACCACGTCGCCGTCGGACCAGCCGACCTCGCGGCTCGTGCGCAGCAGCGGCCCGGCCGCCTCCCGGGCCGTCGCCTCGTCCACCGGCGCGGCCCGGCGGATCCGGGCCGACGGCGCGCCGGGGGTGCGGTCCGCGACGGCCACCGCCAGCCAGTCGGACCCGGCCAGCCCCGACCCGGCCGCCAGCTCCGCGGCGGTCCCGCCGGTCATCAGGTACGCCGAGCCGCCCGGCCGCCGCACCCGGGCCAACCGCTCCGGGTACGCCAGACCGACGAGCAACCCGGCGGCGAGATCGTCACTCAGGCCACCCGTGCGGTCAGCCCGGTGCCCTTGCGCGCGGTTGGCCGTGGCGGGGTCGGCCGCGGTCCGGTCGCGCTCGGTCCGGCGGCGTGTGGGGCTCGCTTCGGCGCTGGCCGTGCCGGGGGCGGCGGTCGGTGAGGGCAACGCGGCGCGCAGCCGGCGTACCTCGGTGCGCCACCGGGCGGTCGCGCCCGCGTCGACGCCGGCGCGCAGCCGACGCCAGCCGGCGACCAGGTCGTCACCGGGGCCGGCCGCGCTCTCCTCGGCGAGCAGGGCGACCACCTCGGCCGCCCGGTCGGCGCCGACCCGACCGGCGCCGTCGAGCAGCGCCCGGGCCAGCCGTGGGTGCGCGCCGGCGGCGGCGATCGCCCGCCCGCGCGCGGTGATCCGACCGTCGACGTCGACCGCGCCCAGGGTGCGCAGGGTGTCCTGGGCCACCGTGAGCGCGGCAGCCGGTGGCGCGTCGGGCAGCGCGAGCCCGACGCCGTCCGGCGAGCCCCAGGCGGCCAGCTCCAGTGCGAAGCCGGTCAGGTCGGCGGTGGCGATCTCCGGCTCGGCTCGGGCGGGCAGCCGCTCGTGGGTCGCGGCCGACCAGCAGCGGTAGACGTAGCCGGGGGCCTCCCGGCCGGCCCGGCCCGCCCGCTGGGTGGCAGCGGCTCGGGAGACCGGCACGGTGACGAGCGCGCCCAGCCCACGGGCGAGGTCGATGCGGGGCACCCGGGACAACCCGGCGTCCACCACCACCCGTACGCCCGGCACGGTCAGGCTGGTCTCGGCCAGCGCGGTGGCCAGTACGACCCGGCGGCGATCGGCGGGGCGCAGGGCCGCGTCCTGCTCGGAGCCGCGTTGCCGACCGTGCAGCGGCAGCAGCGCGACGGTGTCCCGCAGGTCGGCCAGCCGGCCGCCGACCGCCGCGATCTCGCCGGCCCCGGGCAGGAAGACCAGCACGTCACCGGCACTCCCGGCCAGCGCCCGCCGGACGATGGCGGCCACGTGGTCGAGCAGTGCCCGATCCACCGGCCCGGCTCCGGACGGGGCGATCGGGCGCGGTGGCGGCGCCCAGATCCGCTCGACCGGGTGCAGCGCCGAGTCGGCCCGGACCACCGGGGCCGGGGCGGACCCGCCGAGCAGCGTGGCGAAGCGGTCCGTGTCCGGGGTCGCGGACATCGCCAGCAGCCACAGGTCCGGGCGAAGGGTGGCCCGCGCCTCCACGGTGAAGGCCAGCGCCAGGTCGGCGTCGAGTTGCCGCTCGTGGCACTCGTCGAGCAGCACCGCGCCCGTGCCGGGCAGCTCCGGGTCGTGGTGCAGCCGGCGGACCAGCAGGCCGGTGGTGACCACCTCCACCCGCGTGGTCGGGCCGACCCGGCGCTCGCCGCGCACCGCGTAGCCGACGCGGTCGCCGACCCGCTCGCCGAGCAGCTCGGCCATCCGGCGGGCGGCTGCGCGCGCGGCCACCCGGCGGGGCTGCGCGATCACCACCCGACCGCTCACCCGGTCGGCCACGGCCAACGGTGCGAGGGTGGTCTTGCCGGTGCCGGGCGGGGCGACCAGGACACCGGCCCCGGCCGCGTCGAGTGCCGCGACCAGCGCCGGCAGCACCGGGCGCACCGGCAGGTCCAGGGTTACGTCGGAGAGCACGGCCCAGTCTCGCACCGGTGCGGGCGGCTCAGGGGCGACGGACCTCGCCGACGCCGCGCACGAAGGCCCGCCAGGCCGTCGGGCCGAAGGCGAGCGCGGGACCGGAACGGTCCTTGCTGTCCCGGACGGCGACCCGGCCATCGGCCGTCGCGACCTCCACGCAGTTGCCGTTGCCGCTGCTGCGCGTGCTGGTGCGCCAGTCCAGTCGGGTCAGGTCGTGCGCCGTCATCCGCGGTACCCCTCGTCTGCGTCGGCATGCCGCCGAAGCGGTCACGCAAAGTAACGAGAAGCGTCCTCCAGGCGGATCAACGATGCCGCCGGATCGAGCGCCAGACGGCACAGCTCCTCGTGGAGAAGGCTATACCGGAGCACCTGGTCGACATCCTCCAGCGCCAGTCCCATCGATAGGTTATCCAGGTAAACCACTGACGCGTCGGCGGTGTCGGCGAAGTTGAGGAGCACGTACGGGGTGCTCATCGCGGGATGGCCGCCGGACGCGAATGGAAGTACCTGAATTGTCACGTTCGGTAACTGCGCGATGCGACTCATGTGGACCAACTGATCGGCCATCACCGCGGTGCCGCCCACCGGGCGCAGCAGCACCGCCTCGTTCAGCACCACCGACAGGTGGACCGGGTCGTCGCGGCGCAGCACCTCCTGTCGGCGCAGTCGGGCGGCGACCTTGCGTTCCAGGCCGTCCTCGCCAGCGGTGCGCCGGAAGATCTCCCGGGCGTACGCCTCGGTCTGCAGCAGCCCGGGCACCGACTCGGCCTCGTACGTGCGCAGCGCCGCGGCCTCGGCCTCCAGCCCGACGTAGAACTCGAACCACTCGGGCAGCACGTCGCTGTAGCTCTGCCACCAGCCGCGTTGCTGGGCCCCGCGGGCGATCTCGATGAGCGCCTCGGCGTCCGATCCGGTCACCTGGTACAGCGCGAGCGCCGCCCGGACGTCGCGTGGCTTGATGCCGATCTGCGCGGTCTCGATCCGGGAGAGGTTGCTCTTGGACATGTCGAGCTGACGGGCGGCCACATCGAGGGTCATGCCCGCGCGTTCCCGTAGCTGGCGGAGTTCCCGGGCGATGCGTCGACGGCGCACGGTCGGGCTGGCGGTGGGCCCGGTGGTGGGGGTGGCGGTCACCGTCCGAGTCTGCCACGACAAGATCCGCAGGTCGCACATGCACTCAGTGCAACTTTCAAATCTGGGAGTTGCGTTGCAGTAGCTGTCGGTGCATCCTTTCCCGGTCGCGATCACTGTGGACACACCTGTGCGGGAGGGCCGTTGCTCATCGCCGACGAGTTCTTTCTGATCGCGCACAACGACAGTCGTGGCAAGGCCAAACTGCACCCGGCGGCGACCGGCCTCGGACTGGCCGGCGGGCTGCTCGGCGAGCTGCTCATCTACGGACACATCCACGTCGCGGCCGGACGGGTCACCGTCATCGACAGGCGTCCGCCGGCCGACGCCCTCGCGCACACCGTGCTCGACCAGCTCATCGGCGAGTCCCAACACCAGGAACTGCGTACCTGGCTCAGCTTCCTGGCGCAGACCGCGACGGCCTCGGTGGGGGAGCGGCTGGCCCGCGCCGGGGTGCTGCGCCGCCAGGAGAGCCGCCGGCTGCTGCGCACCTCGGTCACCTACCTGCCGATCGACCTGAACGCGGTGGCCTGGCCGGCCACCCGACTGCGCGCCCTGCTGGACCGGCCGGACCCGCCGAGTGTCCCGGACGCGCTGTTGCTGGGCCTGGTCGTGTCCGCCGGGCTGACCCGCGAGGTGCTGTGGAGCGCCGGCCCCCGCGCGCACCACCGGTTGAACGTCCTCATCCCCGCGTTGCCGGCACCCCTGAAGGAACTCGTCGGACACACCGAAGCGGCCGTCGGCGCCGCCGTGCTGCGCGGCCTCCCCTGACCCCCCGGTAACCCCTACCCTCCCCTCGACAACCGGAGTAGTCGTATGCCCCCGACATCGACAGTCGACAGACCCAGCAACGTCTCCGAAGCCCTGGCCCGAGGCCGCCTCGGCATCCCCTCGGTGATCTTCTTCGTGCTCTCCGCCGCCGCGCCGCTGACCGTGGTGGCCGGCGTCGTCACCACCGGCTACGGCGTCATCGGGGTGACCGGCATCCCGCTGGCCTTCCTGCTGGTGGCCGCGGTGCTGGCCCTGTTCTCGGTGGGCTACGTGGCGATGTCGCGGCGGGTGGAGAACGCCGGGGCCTTCTACGCCTACATCTCCCGCGGACTGGGCCGACCGGCCGGCGTCGGCGCGGCCTGGGTCGCATTGGTCGCGTACAACGCGTTGCAGGTCGGTCTGTACGGCACCATCGGTGTGGCGGCCGAGCCGGTGCTCGACCGGCTCTTCGGCGGGCACCCGCACTGGGCCGTCGTGGCCGTGGTGGCGTGGGCGTTGGTCGGCTTGCTCGGCCTGCTCCGGGTGGACATCAACGGGATGGTCCTGGCCGCGCTGCTGGTCGCCGAGATCGTCGTGATCCTCGTCTTCGACCTGGGGCAGCTCGGCAACCCGGCCGGCGACCAGGTCAGCTTCGCCACGTTCTCGCCGGACAACCTCTTCGTGCCGGGCGTCGGAGCGGTGCTGGTGCTGGCCATCCTCGGCTTCGTCGGCTTCGAGTCCGCAGTGGTCTTCAGCGAGGAGAGCAAGGACCCGAAGCGGACGGTGCCGCTCGCGACGTACCTCTCGGTGGTGATCATCGCCGGGCTCTACGCGCTGTCGTCGTGGACCATGACTGTCGCCGTCGGGCCGGACCAGATCGTCGCCGAGGCCGGCGAGCAGAGCGTCGGGCTGATCTTCAACCTGGCCGCCGCGCACCTCGGCGACACCGCCGTCACCATCGGGCAGGTGCTCTTCCTGACCTCGGTGCTCGCCGCGATGATCTCGTTCCACAACACCACGGCCCGCTACGCCTTCGCGCTCGGTCGGGAGCGGGTGCTGCCGGCGGTGTTCGGGCAGACCTCGCCCCGCAGCGGGGCGCCACGGGCCGCCTCGCTGGCGCAGAGCGTCCTCGGTCTCGCGGTCATTCTGCTGTACGCGGTCAACGGCTGGGACCCGGTGGTCCAGCTGTTCTTCTGGGGCGGCACCACCGGCGGGTTCGGCGTCCTGCTGTTGATCGCCACCACCTCGGTGGCGGTGATCGTCTACTTCGCCCGCTCGGGCGGCGGCGAGAACCTCTGGCGGCGGGCCATCGCTCCCGGCCTGGCCACCATCGCGCTCTTCGTGATCATCTGGCTGGCCGTGTCGAACTTCGCCAACCTGCTCGGCGTCGCGCCGGACTCCACCCTGCGCTGGGCACTGCCCGCCGTCTACCCGGTGGCGGCGCTGTTGGGCATCGGCTGGGCGCTGGTGTTGCGCGGCAACCGACCGGACACGTACGCCCGGATCGGCCTCGGCGCGGCGAGCGCCACCGTCAAGCCGGAGACGCCGGCCATGGTGGGGGTGACCCGATGAGCGTGACCATCGAGCGACTCGGGCCGGAGGAGACCACCCTCGTGGCCAACCGGATCGCCGAGGCGTTCACCGCCCTGAGGGTGACGTACTGGCTGGTGCCCGACGCGAGCAAGCGGGAGGCCGTGCTGGCCGGGGACTTCGAGATCCTGGTCGGGCACGCGATGCGGCACGGCATAGTCCACGCCACCGCGGACCGGGCCTCGGTCGCGGTGTGGTTTCCGTCGGTCGGCGAGCCCGCTCCGCCGCCGGAGGACTACGACGCCCGACTGGCCGCCGCCTGCGGCGAGTGGACCGACCGGTTCCAGCATCTCGACGAGTTGTTCGCGGCGAACCACCCGCACCCGGACCACCACCACCTGGCCTTCCTGGCGACCCAGCCGGGCCGGCAGGGGCAGGGGCTGGGCAGCGCGCTGATGCGGCATCACCACGCCTGGCTGGACGACAACGGGATGCCGGCGTACGTCGAGGCGAGCAGCCCGCGCAGCCGGGACCTGTACGCGAAGCACGGCTACCTGGCCGGCGAGCCGTTCCGGGTGCCCGACGGCACACCGTTCTGGCCGATGTGGCGGCAGCCGGCCGACCGCTGACCCCACCACCGACGTGCGGAAGGGACCTCCGCACGTGTCACGCGTGCGTGACAACGGGGGTACGGCAGAGGGCCGGGTCCGTCGACCCGGCCCTCTGCCGTGACTGGCTCAGTAGGTGCCGTCGAGCTGCCCGCGCAGCTTGGTCAGCGCCCGGGTCAACAGCCGCGAGACGTGCATCTGCGAGACACCGATCTGGTCGGCGATCTGCGACTGGGTCAGGTTGCCGTAGAAGCGCAGCGTCAGGATCTTCTGCTCGCGCTCGTCGAGGGTGGCCAGCGCCGGGCCGAGGGCGACCCGCAGCTCCGCCAACTCGAACTCGTTGTCCTCGCCGCCGAGCATGTCGCCCAGCTCGGTGGCGCGCTCGCCGTCACCGGTCGGGGTGGACAGCGACACCGCGTTGTAGGCGCGGGCACCCTCCAGGCCCTCCAGCACCTCTTCCTCGGTGAGCTTGAGGTGGGCGGCGATGTCGGCGACCGTCGGCGAGCGGCCGAGGGTCTGCAGGAGCGAGCTGTTGGCGTCGGAGATGGCCAGCCGCAGCTCCTGGAGCCGGCGGGGCACCCGGATGTCCCAGGTGCGGTCCCGGAAGTGCCGCTTGAGCTCGCCGATGATGGTGGGGATCGCGTACCCGGCGAAGTCGACACCGCGGGACGGGTCGAACTTGTCGATGGCCTTGATCAGGCCGACCGCGGCGGTCTGGGCCAGGTCGTCGGTCGGCTCGCCGCGCCCGCTGTAGCGGTGGGCCAGGTGGTTGGCCAGCGGCAGCCAGGCCTCGATCGCCCGGTCCCGCAGGGCGGCCCGCGACGGGTGGTTGGCGGGCAGCGCGGCCATGGCGTTGAGCAGATCGGCGGCGCTGTCGGTGAGAGCGCGCGGGTCGAGCTTGGTGGTGGCCTTGGCTGTGGTGCTCGGCTGCTCGGTGATCGTTGGCGCGGTCATGGGTGGTCCTCCCTGCACCTCGTCCGCGGACAAAAAGGTGTGGCACTTTGGTTTAGCTTTCAATGGGCCGTTCGGGACTCACCTTAACCTGATCGTCTCCCGGAAATCTAGCCGAAAGGTTGATGTACTTAAGGTGTGTCGAGGCATGGAAGGTGCAAATGGGGCGCGGATTGGCAGGGTTGTGATCACCCTTACCCGTTTCTGCGCCACCTTCGCCGCCGCCCGGCAGTCGGCTCGTCCGGTCAGCCCTTCCGGCTCGACCATTGGGTCAATACGAAATCCGACATGTGGACAGGAGTGTCGACTATCCGTCGTTGTTCCGCTGGCGGGACCGGCCGTAGCGTCGCGTGTACACATCCGGTTCGGAGGCACCGTGCTCGATCCCGCCGCTCCCCAGCTCGTCGTGAACAGCCGCACGCTCTACTTCAGCTGGGTTCCGGCCGACCCGGACGCGGTCGCCGCACTGGTCCCGCCCGGCCTGTGCCCCCGCCCCGACCACCAGGTGTTCCTCAACCAGTACGTCGTCGAGGACGAGACGCAGACCTCCGGCTTCGGCGCGTACTCACTCACCTACCTCGGCGTCTCGCTGCTCGGCGTCGACGCACCCGGCGGCCTCAACGCGGGCGGCTGGTGGACCACCTACGTGGCCTCCAGCCGGCGGGTCCGTGACTACGCCGCCGCTCGCGGTGCCCCGGTGTGCACCGGCCGGACCCGGATCGAGGTGAGTGGCGAGGTGCTGCTCTCCGAGACGGAGATCGACGGGACGACGCTGATCCGGGCCCGGTGCCGAGTCGGGGAGACCGGCCACGCGATCAGCAGCGGGCACCACCGCTACTTCACCCGCCGCGACGGCCAGCTACTCAGCTCGGTCTACCCGTTCGTCGCCGAGCCGGTCGCCCCCTTCGAGGTCGAGTGGGTGGAGTTCCTCCAACCCGGGCACCCGCTGTACGCGCTCCGCCCGGCCAACCCGCTGACCATCGGCTTCGGCTACTACTCGCCGCGCTCCTCGTTCGCCTACCCCGGTGGGCTGAGCGTGCACCCGGTCCCCGCCACGGCGGAGTCGACCCGGCCGGCTCACCAGGTGCCGGCCAGCCTCGCCCGCAGCGGCCTGCCGTCCGGGTCGTAGACCAGCCGGTACACCGGCAACGCCCAGGCGCGGGTGTACCACGGCAGCCGCTCGGGGCGGTGCGGGCGCAGCCGGCCGGGCGGTCGCTCGCCCACCTGGCCGTCGTCGTACCACTGCTGGAGCGCGTCGGCGGCGGCCGTGACGGCCGCGACGGCGTCCGCCGGGTCGAGCAGGTCGGCGTCGTCCGCGCCGTCCGGGTCCCGGTCCAGGTGCTCGCGCCACAGACGAAGTCGTAGGTCCCGGGCGAAGACGCGCGCACCGTCGCCCTGGCCGGCCGGGTCGGTGGGCTCCCGCTGGTCGAGGGTGTCGTCGAGCACCGCGCAGGACAACTCGCTGTCGTGCGTCCAGGATCGGCGGTTGAAGTTGTCGCTGCCCACGCTGGCCCAGACGTCGTCGACCACGCACACCTTCGCGTGCACGTAGACCGGGTTGCCGGTGTGGTTCTCAAGGTCGAACACGTGCACCCGGTCCGGTGCGGCCCGCTCGCACAGCGACAGCGCCTGCTCGCGGCCGACCATGTTCGGTGGCAGCGCCAACCTGCCGTCCACGTCCGGGTGCCGGGGCACCACGGCGATCAGGTGCAGCTCCGGGTTGTCGCGCAGCGCGTGCGCGAAGAGGTCCGCCACCTCGGACGACCACAGGTACTGGTCCTCCAGGTAGATGAGTCGGCGGGCGCGGCGTACCGCCTTGGTGTAACCCCGGGCCACGGTCCGCTCGCCGTCGGGTGCGAACGAGTAACGCGGGCGGACGGCGGGGTAGGTGCGCAGCACCTGGATCTGGTGCGGACCACACTCCGGCGGGTCGGCGGGCTGCTCGGGCAGCGGGTCCGGCCGCAGGTCCGCGCCGCGCAACCGGTCCCGCAGGTAGGCCACCGGGTTCTCCGAGTCCAGCGGCATCGGGTCGGTCCAGCGTTCCCGGAACAGCGTGTCCAGCGCGCCGACCACCGGACCGCGCACCGCGAGCTGCACGTCGTGCCAGGGCGGGTTGGGCCCGTACCGCTGTGACATCTGCACCGGCTGCGGGTCGCCGTGGTGAGCGGCGTCGTCGCGCCGGCTGTGGCACAGGTCGATCCCCCCGGCGAACGCGACGTCCCGGTCGGGTGCGCCCGGGTGTCGCAGCACCACGAGCTTCTGGTGGTGCGAGCCGCCGCGCCGGACCCGCTGGTCGAGCAGCACCTCACCGCCGGCTGCGGAGATCGTCTCGCTGAGGTCGCGATTCTCCGCCTCGCTGTAGGCCAGCACGTCGAGGTGTGAGCGCCAGATCAGGCCCTTGACCACCACGCCGCGCTGGGCGGCCTGGGCGAAGAGCTGGGCCACGGTCGGGCCGTCGGGGCGCAGCCGCTGGTCCGGGTCACCCCGCCAGTCGGTGAAGAACAGGTGGTCACCGGCCTGAAGCGCCCGCACCTCGTCGACCAGCCGGTCGAAGTACGCGGCACCGTGAATCAACGGCTCGGCCAGGTTTCCCGTGGTCCAGACGGGTAACCCAGACACCGGGTTGGCGCGTTCCTGCGCGGTGAGGAACCAGTCCTGCGACGGCAACGTCCAGCCCCCCTGGAGGTCGGCAACGTCCTCACGGTAGGACCCGGGACGAGGGTCCGCACGCCAGCCCGGCAGACCGGTGACCTGGCCAACGCCATCGAAGCGACACGACAACAGCCGAGGAGGCCACACCATGCCCCGCGACACAACGAATCCCGTGACCGAGTACCGCGAGCCGGCGGTGGAGAGCGAACGGGGTGCGCTGGTAGCGGTGTTGGTGATGGTGATTCTTGGTGTCGCTGGGATTTTTGCGGTCTCCTGAGGCGGGGGGGGGGGGCCCCCCGGGGGGCGGGGGGGGCGGGGGGCCCCCCCCGGCCCCCCCCCCGGGGGGGGGCGGGGGGGCGGGGCGCCGGGGGGGGGCACCCCCCCCCGGGGGGCG
>NZ_JBICUF010000007.1:0-287143 GCF_043198035.1 Micromonospora sp. NPDC048898 | reverse complement strand
GGGGGGGGTTTTTGGGGTGTTTTTTTTGGTTTTTTTTTTGGGGGGGGGTTTTGGGGGGCGGGGGGGGGGGCGGGGGGGGCCCCCGGGGGGGCCCGGGGGGGCCCCCCCCCCCCGCCTCAGTGCCGACGAAGGGTCAGGGCCGGGTGCCCTGGCCGCCGGTGTGCGGCAGCCGCTCGGTGGGGATCACGCCGAGTCGACCGGCCTTGAAGTCGTCGAACGCCTGGAGCAGCTCGTCACGGGTGTTCATCACGAACGGGCCGTACTGTGCCACCGGCTCCCGGATCGGCCTGCCGCCCATGATGTAGAGGTCCAGCGCCGGGGTGTTGCTGTCCTGCGCGGTGTCCGCGGCGAAGCGCAACGCGTCGCCCGGACCGTGCACCGCGAGCTGACCGGTGCGGACCGGCCGCCGCTCGGTGCCGACCGTGCCGCGACCGCCGAGCACGTACACCAGGGCGTTGAAGTCGGGCTGCCAGGGCAGGTCGACCTGCGCCCCCGGCTGCACCGTGACGTGGGTGATGGTGATCGGCGTGAAGGTCGACCCCGGGCCGCGGTGCCCGGCGACCTCGCCGGCGATGACCCGGATCAGCGCGCCCCCGTCGGGCGTGGTGAGCAGGGCCGACTCCTGCCCCCGGATGTCCTGGTAGCGGGGCGGGTTCATCTTGGCCGAGCGCGGGAGGTTGACCCAGAGCTGGGTGCCGTGGAAGAGCCCGCCGCTCACCACCAGGTGCTCCGGCGGCGCCTCGATGTGCAGCAGGCCGCTGCCCGCCGTCATCCACTGCGTGTCGCCGTCGGTGATGGTGCCGCCACCGCCGTTGGAGTCCTGGTGGTCGAAGACGCCGTCGATGATGTACGTGACGGTCTCGAAGCCGCGGTGCGGGTGCCACGGGGTGCCCTTCGGCTCGCCCGGCGCGTAGTCGACCTCGCCCATCTGGTCGAGGTGGATGAACGGGTCCAGGTCGGTGGTCGACACCCCGGCGAAGGCGCGACGGACCGGGAAGCCCTCACCCTCGAAGCCGCTGGGCGCGGTGGTCACCGTGCGGACCTTGCGGAATGCGGTGCTCTCGCCGAGGTGCGGCAGGCGCGGCAGGACAACGACGTTGTCGACGGTGATCGCGGGCATCGGGGACTCCTTAGCGGGTGGCGTGGGTGGACGAGGCGGTCCGGGCCGCTCGCAGGCGGCGGCCGAGCCGGTCGAAGACCCGGGTGAGGCAGGCGACCTCGTCGTCGTCGAGGTCGTCCATGAGGTGGGCTCGTACCGACGCCAGGTGGTGCGGTGCGGCTTCGGACAGGGCGAGCAGCCCGGCGGCGGTGAGCACCGCCTCGCTGCCGCGCCGGTCGTCCGGGCAGGGCTCCTTGCTGACCAGGCCGCGGCGCTGCATGGAGGAGACCTGGTACGTCAGTCGGCTGGGCGAGAAGATGAGCCGGTTGGCCAGCTCACCCATCCGTAACCGTTGCCCCGGTGCCTCGGAGAGCAGGACCAGCACGTGGTAGTCGGCGAAGCTGAGCTCGCTGTCGGCGCGCAGATCCTCTTCCAACTGTGTGTAGAGACGCTGGCTGGCCTCGATGTAGGCGCGCCAGGCGGCCTCTCGGGTGCGGTCCAGGCTCTCGGTCATGACCACGACGGTAGCACTACTTCAAAACTTAACTACTGCTGTTGAGCGTTGTCTGAGTCACGTTTTCGGCCATCGAGCGGCCAGCTTCTGCAACTTTGAAGGAAGTGGATGTGGCATCGGCGGTGCGGCGGCGGTGCGGTGTGCCAGACTCCGGCCTCGTGGAACACCTGCAGCTCACCACCGCCGACCTGCTGCTGCGTCCCTGGCGAGACGAGGACGCTCCGGCGGTGCGCGACGCCCTGCTCGACCCGGCCATCGCCCAGTGGAACCCGCAGGGTGGCGGACCGATCGACGACGCGGCCGCGCTGCTCTGGGTCCGCCGCCGGGCCGACTGGTCCGCCGGTGACCACGTCTCCCTGGCGGTGACCTCGGCGGCCGACGGGAAACTGCTGGGTTCGGTGTCGCTGCACCACATCCACCACGGCGACGCGTCCATCGGTTACTGGACGGCGCCGGCGGCCCGTGGGCGTCAGGTGGCGGTGCGGGCCGTCGTCCGGCTCACCGACTGGGCGTTCACCGACCTGCGGCTGCACCGGGTGGAACTGTGCCACGCCGTGGCCAACCCGGCCTCCTGCCGGGTCGCCGACCGGGCCGGCTACCGCGCCGAGGGGACGCTGCGCGAGTCGTACCGGTACGGCGACGGCCGCCGCTACGACGAGCACCTGCACGCCCGTCTGTCGACCGACAGTTAGGGCCTGGCCGGGGTCCGAACACGCTTTCGGCCCCGGCCGCCCCGAACCGTCACTCGGTGACCTTGCGGAGGAGCGCCGCGAGGGCGGTCTCGAGGCGCTCGATCCGCAGCGGCAGCGGCAGCGGCTCGGGCGCGGGAGGCCCGGCGTGCTTCTTGCCCCGCAGATAGAGCGAGCAGGCGAGGTCGGAGCACAGGTACGTGCCCACGGAGTCACCCTGCCGTCCGCTCGGACCGGCCTTGGGGGCGGTCATCAACGAGACGCCGCCGCCGAGGTGCGTGGTCAGGCAGAACGAACACATGCTGTGCCGCACGCGCCCCGGCTGGTGCGCCGCGGCCCGCAGCACCACCCCGGCCAGCTTTCCGTCGGTCTCGGCGACCAGGTAGGCCCGCTGCGGCGCGGACGGGTCCCGCCAGCCGAGGAAGTCGAGGTCGTCCCAGGGGCGCATCGCAAGATCGTTGGGTACGGTCAGCCGCTTCGCCTCGCCTCGACTGCAGTTGACGAAGGACGCGCGGATGACGGATTCGGTCAGGACTAACATAGGGAGTAGCCTAGCTCGCCTAGGCAACCGAATAACGCAGCTAGGTTTGGGGTGTGGTGGATGGCACGTGCAGGGGTGACAGTCGAACGCCTGACGGTGGCCGCGGCCGAGCTGGCCGACGAGGTGGGCATGCAGAACGTCACAGTCGCCGCGCTCGCGCGCCAGTTCGGGGTGAAGGACGCGAGCCTCTACTTCCACCTCAGAAACGCGCAGGACCTGCGGGTCCGGGTCGCCCTGCTGGCCCTGGCCGAGCTGGCCGACCGGGTCGCCGCCGCGCTCGCCGGCCGGGCCGGCAAGGACGCGCTCGTCGCCTTCGCCAACGCGTACCGCGACTACGCGCGCGAGCACCCGGGCCGCTACGCCGCCATGCAGATCGACCTGGACCCGGAGACCGCCGTCACCAGCGCGGGCGTCCGACACGCCGAGATGACCCGAGCCATCCTGCGCGGCTACCGGCTCTCCGAGCCCGACCAGACCGACGCGGTGCGGATGATGCACAGCACGATCCACGGGTTCGTGAGCCTGGAACGGACCGGCGGCTTCCGGCACACCCCGCGCCCCACCGACGACTCGTGGTCGCGCACCCTGGACGCCCTCGACGCCGTCCTCACCAACTGGCCGTCGCGCTGAGCTGCCGCGGCGCACGACATAGGCTCGGTGGTGTGGATGATCTGGAGCTGGCCGACTGGCGGGAGCGGGTGGCCCGGCTGTACCTGTCCGACGTCGACCTGACCGGGTTCCGTGCCGGCCGCGACGAACTCTTCGCCACCCACCCGCAGAGCCCGATCCCGCCGGCGGAGCGGGCCGACTTCACCGGGGTGCGCTACTTCCCCGCCAACCCGGATGCCGTCGTCGAGGCGCCGCTCCGGCCGGCCAGTGGTGAGCTGCGGATCGACACCGGCGGTCCGGACGGGGTCGTCGCGTACCGGCGAGTGGCGGTGGCCGAGACGCCGTGGGGGCCGCTGACCCTGTGGTGGATCGAGGCGTACGGGGGTGGGCTGTTCGTGCCCGTCCGCGACGGCACCAGTGGGCGGGAGACGTACGGGGGAGGCCGGTACCTCACCGACACGGTGAAGGGCACCTTCGGCCGGGGTGTCGAGCTGCTGCCCGGCGACCGGGTCCGGCTGGACGGCAACTACCTCTACAACGCGAGCTGCGCGTACGACGACCGTTGGGCGTGCCCCCTGGCGCCGCCGGAGAACCGGGTAGAGGTCGACATCCGTGCCGGCGAGCTGACGTACCACGACTGAACGCACTTGACCTCACGTCCACTTCAACACCTACGGTCGGTCGACGTCCCCACTCCAGGAGGAGGAACGTTCGATGACCGTCAGCTGGGCGTACATCTATGAGCATCCGGGCAGCGACCCGGTCGACGACCGTGTCGTGCTCGACCGCGGCGGCCAACGCACCCACCTGGTGCCCGTGCCGGACCCGTCGATGGCCCCCGCCGTGGCGGTGGACCTCGTGGCCGAGGGGGTCGCGCTGATCGAGCTGTGCGGCGGGTTCGCGCTGACGGCAGCGGCGCGGGTGGCCGAGGCCGTCGGCGGACGGGTCCCCGTCGGGCACGTCACGTTCGCCGTGGACTCGGTACGCGGTGCGACCCGGTACGGCGACCTGTTCGAGGCTGATCCGTCCCCGCCCGAGTGAGCGACGAGACGGCCGCCCGCCCCGAGTGCTGCCGGGACGGCCGGCCGGTCGTTCGATCGTCGCTCAACGGGCGTTGGTGGCGGGGCCGGGCATCTGCATCCGACCCATCAGCTGCCGCGCCTGGTCGGCGAGCTGCGCGTCCACCGTCACCGCGTACTGGCCGGCGCGCAGCGAGCTGGCCGAGGTGAAGTCCCGCTGCCCGCCCGTCATGGCGTGCGCGACCGCGCCGAACACGGCACCCCAGATCGCACCGATGACCAGCCCGACCAGGATCACCGCCAGCCAGTTGCCGACGGTGAAGATGCCGAACAGCAGGCCGATGAAGAGCCCGAACCAGGCGCCGGTACCGGCGCCGAGCAGCCCGGCCCGACCCGTTGTCATCCGCCCGAGCACCGTCTCCACCAGAGTGAGGTTGGTGCCGACGATGGCGGTGTGCTCCACCGGGAAGCGATTGTCGGCCAGATAGTCGACGACCCGCTGTGCGGCCGGATAGTCCGGGTACGAACCGATCGTCACGGTCGGCGACCCGGTCTGCGGCCCGTGGCCGTCACCACCCGCCGTCGACAGGCGGCCGGCCGGCCCGGATGGAAGCAGGTCGCCATCCTGTGTGCCGGGCCGCCACGCGGCGGTCGGCCCCGAAGCTGACGTCATGAGCATCCTCCCTCGTCAGCTCCCCGGCTTCCCCTCCAGGTCGACCGGTAACGCGGTGTTCGCCGGAGGTCGGAGGGGAATGAGCGCGGGCGGCCCGGGTAGGCAGTCAGGTGAAGAGCGGACAGATCAGCGACTACGGTTTCCTCGCCGACGGCCGCAGCGCGGCGCTGGTGGACGCCACGGGCTCGGTGAACTGGTGGTGCCCGGGCCGGTTCGACGCCCCGTCGGTGTTCGGGCGGCTGCTCGACGACGGCGCCGGGCACTGGTCCATCCGGCCGGAGGGCGACTACACCGTGCAGCGCGGCTACCTGGAGGACACCCTGGTGCTGCGGACCGTCTTCCGCACCGCGCAGGGGGAGGTCGCCCTCACCGACGCGCTCGCCTTCGAGCCCGGCTCCCGCGGTCACGACATCGGCCTGCACTCCCCGCAGGTGCTGGTCCGCTCGGTGGAGGGGTTGTCCGGTGCGGTGCCGATGCGCGTGCACTACCGGCCGCGCTTCGAGTACGGCCGCACCATCGCGTACCTGATCGAGCGGGAGGACATGCTGGAGGCGATCGCCGGGGCCGCCCGGCTCACCCTGCGCGGCAGCGTGCGGTTGACCTCCGGCGACGGCGAGGCCGCCGCGACGTTCACCGTCCGCACCGGCGCCAGCCACAACTTCACCCTCGGGTACGCCCCGACCTACGACTCCCCGCTGCCGGAGGTGCCGGACGCCGACCAGACCATCGCCGACACCGTTGCCGGCTGGCGGTCCTGGACGGCGGAGCACGGGTACGACGGGCTCTACGCCGAGCAGGTGCGGCGCAGTCGGCTGGTGGTGCAGGGCATGACGTACCGACCGAGCGGCGCGGTGGTGGCCTCGGTGACCACGTCCCTGCCGGAGAAGCTCGGCGGGGACCGCAACTACGACTACCGCTACGTCTGGGTGCGCGACTTCAGTCTCACCCTGCGAGCGCTGTGGCGAACGGCGTGCCTCGACGAGGTGCAGCGGCAGTTCGCCTGGTTGGGACGGGCGATGGGCCGGGTCGACAACAAGCCGGTGCCCATCATGTACGGGGTGCTGGGGGAGCGGGATCTCACCGAGCACCGCCTGGAACAGCTCGGCGGTTACCACGACAGCCCGCCGGTGGTGATCGGCAACGACGCCTGGCAACAGCGGCAGACCGACATCTTCGGCGAGGCGCTGGACGCCGCCTGGTTGATGCGCGACAAGCTGGAGCCGATGGACCAGGAGGTACGCCACGTCCTCCGGTTGCTCGCCGACCAGGCCGCCCGCGACTGGGAGCTGCCCGACGCGGGGATGTGGGAGGAACGCGGCGTCGAACACCACCACGTGTCCTCGAAGGTGCAGTGCTGGGTCGCCCTGGACCGGGCGGTCCGCTTCGCTGACCAGCTCGGCGAGCCGCAGGACGTGGCACGCTGGGCGGCGGTCCGCGACAGGGTCCGCGCGCAGGTGCTTGAGCGGGGGTGGAGCGAGCGGCTCCAGTCGTACACCGGGAGTTTCGAATCCGAAGACCTGGACGCGTCGGTGCTGGTGATGCCACTTGTGGGGTTCCTGCCGGCCGACGATCCGCGGATGCGGTCGACGATCCGCGCCGTGGAGCAGCGGCTGTCGCACGACGGCCTGCTGCGGCGCTGGGACGGCGACCCGGCGGGGTTCCTCATCTGCTCGTTCTGGTTGGTGTGTTGCCTGGCGCTGGCCGGTGAACGGGACCGGGCGCACGAACTGTTCCGGGAGTTGGCGGAACGGGTCAACGACCTCGGCCTGTTCGCCGAGCAGATCGACCCGCTGACCGGGGAGCAACTGGGCAACTTTCCGCAGGCGTTCTCCCACATCGGCCTGATCAACGCCGCCGGTGTGCTCACCGACGTGGAGCAGGACCCGACACTGCGCGGTCGGGGCATGCCGCCGTCGCACTTCTCCCCGGTCCGGTAGTGCCGCCGCCGTCCCGCGTGCGCGGTTCGGTAGTGGCGGCGGGCCGCGTGCACGGGCAGCCGCGAGCCGGGAAGAATGGCGGGATGCGGTTGCTGCTCACGGCGGACACTCACGTACCCAAGCGGGCCCGCGACCTGCCCGGGCCGCTCTGGGCGGCCATCGAGGAATCGGACGTGGTGGTGCACGCCGGCGACTGGGTCGACGAGTCGCTGCTCGACGCGATGACCGCGCGTTCGCGCCGGCTCGTCGGCGTGTACGGCAACAACGACGGCCCGGCCCTGCGCGCCCGGCTGCCGGAGGTGGCCCGGGTGGACCTCGACGGCCTGCGGGTCGCGGTGGTGCACGAGACCGGGCCACGGACCGGTCGTGAGCAGCGGTGCGCGGCCCGTTTCCCCGATGTCGACCTGCTGGTCTTCGGGCACTCACACATCCCGTGGGACACCGAGGCGCCGGGTGGGCTGCGGCTGCTCAACCCCGGCTCACCCACCGACCGCCGCTCCCAGCCGCACGCCACCTACCTGACCGCCGAGATCGACACAGGTCGCCTGACCAAGGTCACGCTGCACGCCCTACCCCGCCCCTGACTCGAAAATCGAACCGTACGTAGACACGCGGCAGCATCCCGCGTCGCGAAGCGGCGTGGGATGGGTCGTGGTGTAGCGGTGGTTAGGCGGCGAGGTCGAGGGTGACGCGGTAGCCGAGGGCTTCGAGTTGGTGGATGTGGTTGCGTTTGCGGCGTTCGGTGTCGGTGCGGCTGAGGTAGAAATCGGCGCCGAGGTCATGGAATCCGGTGGTGGGGTCGGACAGTAGGTGCCAGATGATCGTCAGGATGGAGCGGCCGACCGCGACGATCGCGCGTTTGGCGCCGCGTCGTCGGGCGATGCGCCGGTAGCGTTCCCCGAGGAACGTGGTGGTGCGGGCGGCGGAGACCGCGATCTGCCCGAGGACGCGGGCGAGGTAGCGGTTGCCGTGTCCGGTTGATCCGTTGCCTTTGCGGCGGCCGGCGGATTCCTTGACGCCGGGGGCGAACTTGGCCCAGCCGGCCAGGTGGGCTGGGGTCGGGAAGCGGGTCATGTCCACGCCGATCTCGGCGATGATCGTGGCAGCGGCGGCCGAGCCGATCCCGGGGATCTCACGCAGCCGGGCCGCCGCTGGGGCGAAAGGGGCCAGGTGCGCCTCGATCCGGGCATCGACCTCGCGAATGTCGGCCTCGACCTGCTCGATCCGTGTGATCATCTTGCCCAGCAGGAACGCGTGATGATCCGTGAAATGACCGGTTAACGCCTCCCGCAGGTCAGGGATCTTGCGGCGCAGGCTGGAACGGGCCAACTCGGCCAGAGTGTGCGGGTCACGCTGCCCGCCGATCAGCGCGGCCATCATCGCCCGCCCGGACGTGCCGAACAGGTCACTGACCACGACCGACAGCTTGATCTGCGCGTCTTCGAGCAGCTTCTCCGCACGCTGGCGTTCCGCGCCGGCCTCAGCGATCAGGTCAACGCGGTAGCGGGTCAGGTCCCGCAGCATCCGGATCGGTGCCGGTGGCACGAAACTCGGCCGGATCATCTGCCGCTCGGCGACCTTGCACAACCACACCGCGTCCAGCTTGTCCGTCTTCGGCCGTCCCGGCAGATGCTTCACGTCACGGGCGTTGACCAGCCACACCTCGAACCCATGCGCCTCAAGCAGGTAGAACACCGGCTTCCAGTAGTCACTGGTCGCCTCCATCACCACCCGGGTCACCCCCAGCACGGCCAGCCGCTGCGCCAACCCGGTCAGCGAACGAGTCATCGTCGGGTAGGTCCGTACCTCCTGCAGCCGCCGTCCAGGCTTCGCCTCGTCCGGCACCCGCGCGCAACACACCAATGACGCCTTACCGATGTCCAACCCCGCCACACGCGTAATGATCTGCTCTTCGTCCTGCGCCTGTTCCAGCAACCGAACCCCTCCCCACCAGCGCGAACATCAGGGCGGTCGCCCGCGGCAGCCACAGAACGGGTGAATCTAACTCGCGTGCTCGCAGCAACAGTGAAGGGCCCATAACGCGGCTACCAGCGTCCGACTAACCCACGACCTCACACGGACCAAGAAGCGACGACGTCAGCGAGCGACCACCACGATTTTCAGCCCGGAACGGGCCACCTCGCCAGAGGCGACAAGGACTAACCCCGCCCCCGCCCCGCCTGCGCGCCCCCGTCCTGCGCGCGATCTTGCACTTTCTGTCTCTGTTTTGCGGCTTATCCATGCTTATGTCGCGGCAGAAAGTGCAAGATCGCGGGGGCAGGGGCGGGGCGGGTGGGAGGGTTACTGGCCTCGGCCGGTTTCGGCTTGTAGCTCGTCGATGCGCTTGGACGCCTCGGCCTTGGTCAGGTTGCTGGGCAGCTCCGCGTTGGCCTCCCGGGCCAGGGTGCCCAGATAGGACTCCTGGGCCGCGGTGGGCGGTTCGTCGCCGGTGACCCACTCGTCCGGGTCCTTGATCGCGGCACTCTGGTCGGCCTGCTCGTTGGCGCGGTCAGTCATCGTCGTCATCCTCTCTTCGAACAGGTGTGCCAGTACCCTGATCTCCAGGGTTCATGCCTGTCCGCTCGCCGCCACCTACGATCACCGAATGGACGTGGACCGGTCGAAGGTGGTGGTGGTCGGGGCGGGCATCGCCGGGGTGGCCTGTGCGGTGGAGTTGACGCGGGCCGGGGTGCCGGTGCAGGTTCGGGAGCGTGGGCACGTCTGCGGCGGCCGGATGGCCAGCAAACGCTTCGACGGCCGCCCCGCGGACATCGGTGCCGCGTACTTCACCGCCACCGACCCGGACTTCGTCGCCGTCATCGAGCAGTGGCGCGCCGCCGGTCTGGTCCGGGAATGGACCGACACCTTCCAGGCGTACGACGAGAACGGGCGACACGACGTGCCCGGCCCGATGCGCTTCGCCGCCCCGCGCGGGCTGCGCGTGCTGGTCGAACACCTGGCCAGCGCGGTACCGGTGACAGTCGACCGGCTGGTGCTGAGCGTGGACTCCGGACCGTCCGTGGACGGCGAGGCGTGCGCGGCGGTCGCGCTGGCCATGCCCGGTCCGCAGGCCGCCCTGCTGCTCGACCCGGCGCTTGCCGACGCCACCCGGGTCGTGCAGGCCCAACGCTGGTCACCGTCCCTGGCCGTGGTGCTGCGCTTCCCGACGCGGCGCTGGCCGGACTTCCGGGGCGCGTTCGTCAACGGCCACCCGGTCGTCAGTCTGGTCTGCGACGACGGCGACCGGCGCGGTGACGGCGCTCCGGTGCTCGTCGCGCACACCGTGCCGGAGTTCGCCGCCGGGCACCTGGCCCAGCCCAGCGGTGCCGGGCCGGCGGTCGAGCAGGCCGTCCGGGACCTGCTGGGGTTGCCGGAGCGGGCCGTCGACGTGCGCGTGCACCGCTGGACGTACGCGAAGCCGACCGGCGGCCCCACCGCTGACACCCACCACCTGGATGCCGACGGGATCGGCCTGGCCGGCGACGCGTTCGGCAAACCCCGGGTGCAGAGCGCCTGGCGCTCCGGTCGGGACCTGGGCCGCGCCATCGCCGCCCGCCTGACGTGACCTGCTCGTTCAGGCGTGGCCGGCTGCGGCTACCGGTCGGGCGTCGGAGTCCCGCTCGGCCGGGTCGGAGGTGCGTTCGCCCTCCCGGTCGAGCAGTTGCATGACCGGTGTTGCCGTGATGCCGTGCACCACCACGGACACGAGCACGACCAGCCCGACGGTCGCCCAGAGCAACTCGGCCTGCGGGAAGTCGGCCTTCGTGGTGGCGTACGCGAGGTAGTAGAACGAGCCGACACCGCGGATGCCGAACAACGAGATGACCCAGTGCTCGGCCGGCCGGCCGGGCGCGCCCCGCAGCGACAACCAGCCGAACAGCGGCCGGATCAGGAACACCAGGGCCAGCCCGACGGCGGCCGCCGGCCAGGTCAGCGGGGCCAGCAGGCCACCCACGATCGCGCCGCCGAGCAGCAGCAACAGCACCAGGGTGAGCAACCGTTCGACCTGTTCGGCGAAGTCGTGCAGCACCGAGTGGAACTCGTGGGTCCGCTCGGCGGCCCGGATGGCCCGCGCGGCCACGAACACCGCCAGGAAGCCGTACCCGCCGACCACCTCCACCAACCCGTACGCCAGGAACGTGGCGGCCAGCGCCAGGAAGCCCTCGGCGTGCCGGGCCAGCCGCAGCTGGCTGGGGGCGCGGAAGAACAGCTTGCCGAGCAACCAGCCGATCAGCAGCCCGCCGCCGACCCCGACGCCGATCTTCCAGAGCACGTCCACGGTGAACCACTCGGCCAGCCAGTCGCCCGGGGCGAGGCTTGTCGAGGCGATGGCGATGGCGGCGTAGACGAACGGGAACGCCAGCCCGTCGTTGAGGCCGGCTTCCGAGGTCAACGCGAAGCGGACCTCGTCCTCGGAGTCCTCCACGTCCGTCGGCTCGCCGACCTGCACGTCGGCGGCGAGCACCGGATCGGTCGGGGCCAGCGCGGCGCCCAACAACAGTGCGGCGGCCGGCACCAGCCCCGCCCACCACCAGCCGAGCAGGGCCACCGCCGCGATGCACAGCGGCATGGCGATCGCCAGCAGCCGCCAGGTGGACGACCACCGCCGCCAACTCAACGGTCGGTCGATCTTGAGCCCGGCACCCATCAGCGCGACGATGACGCCGATCTCGGTGAGGTGGGTGGTCAGCTCCGGGTGGGCCAGCGGGTCGGGTGTCGGCAGCCCGACCGGCAGCAGGAACACCAGCATGCCGAGGGCGAGGAAGGCGATCGGCATGGACAGCGGGCGCTGCTCCAACACCCGGGGCAGGATGCCCGCGAGCAGAGCGCCCACTCCCACCAGCGCGAACGCCACGTCTACCGGCTCCACGGCACCACCTTTCCGCCGCACCCGCGGGGCGCGGGGCAGGTGGTGACAGACCATGCCCCGGCGAGGCCCCGGCTATGCGCGCGCGGGCCGGTGAACCGGAGTGAACCTCATCTGGGTCGGGTCAACGGCGAGTCGGCCAACTCGCCCAGCAGTGCGGCCGGGTCGTCGTACACCGCCACCGCGCCCGCGCCGGCAAGCTCACCGCGGCTGGTGCCGCCGCAGGTCAGCCCCACGCACGGGATGCTCAGCTTGCCGGCCGCGACGACGTCCCACACCGAGTCGCCGACGAAGACCACCCGCTCGGCGGTCAACCCGGACTGCTCCAGCGCGGCGACCAGGATGTCCGGTGCGGGCTTGCTCTGCTGGGCGTCCTCGGAGGAGGTGACCGTGTCGATCACATCGTCGGCGGCGAGGGCCCGGCGCAACGCGTCCACCTCAGGTCCCGAGGCGGAGGTGGCGAGCACCACCCGCAGCCCGCGCTCGGCGCAGGCGCGCAGCAGGTCGGCGGCCCGGGGCAGCGGCGTGAGTCGTTCCCAGTACTCGGCGTACAGGGTGTCGTGCGCGTCGCGCAGCTTCGGATCGGCGTCCCGGTCCCGCTCGGGGCCGAGCAGGTGGTCGAGGAGCTTGTCCGAACCCATCCCGATCGACCGGTGCACCGTCGCCATCGGCACCGGCTGGTCGGTCTGACGCAGGGCCTCCCACCAGCTCACCGTGTGCAGGTAGGTGGTGTCGACCAGGGTGCCATCGACGTCGAAGAGGACTCCGGCGGGTTCGTCGGTACGCATGGGCGTCCTCCTACCCCTCGGACGTCTCAGGGATGCGCGGCCGGTGGCATGAGAATCTCGAACCAGACCGTGGAGCCGCGGACCGACGGGTCGGTGCCCCAGGCGTCGCTGAGCTCCTCGATCAGGCCGAGGCCGCGCCCACGACTGCTCAACGTGTCGGTGCGGGTCCGGGTCACGGTGCCCCGGGTGCCGGAATCAGCGACCGAGACCAGGAGTCGTTCGGGGCTGAGGTCGATCTCCACCCGGGCGGCGGTGCCGGCGTGCAGCAACGCGTTGGTGGTCAGTTCGCTCGTGCACAGCACCGCCGCCCCGATCACCGACTCGGCCACCTGCCACTCGGTGAGCTGCCCGGTCATCCAGTGCCGAACCCGGCTGGGTGCGGTGGGTTCGGCAGGCACCTCCATGCTCGCCGAGCGGCTCGGCTTGAGCGCGTGCTCGACCGCCAGCACGGCCACGTCGTCCTCGGTGCTGCCCGGCACCGCCGCGGTGGCCACGGCGCACAGCGCGCGGGGGTCTCCACTGCTGGCCTTGGCGACGGCCTCGCTGAGGGCGGCCAGCCCGGCGGTGAGGCTCTGCCGCCGACGCTCCACCACCCCGTCGCTGAACAGCAGCAGGGTGTCACCGGGGCGGAACGCGACAGTGCTGGTGCCCGGCCGACCGCCCAGGCCCAGCGGAGGGCCGGCCGGCACGTCGACGTACTCGGCGAAGGAGCGGCCGTCCGGGTCGCCGCGGCGGATCAGCGGCGCGGGGTGACCGGCGCTGGCCAGGGTCAGCTCTCGACGCTCCGCGTCGATGACCCCGAAGGCCACGGTGACGAAGAGCTCGTGGGTGCTGGCCTCCGCGCCCAGGCTGGTCACCAGCCGGTCCAACCCGGCCAGCACCGCGTCGGGCGCCGGGTCGGCGAGTGCCAGCGCGCGCAGCGCGGCCCGGACCTGGCCCATCCGCGCGGCGGCCTGCACGTCGTGGCCCGCGACGTCGCCCAGCACCACGCCGAGCGCGCCGCCGGGCAGGAGGAACGCGTCGTAGAAGTCACCGCCGGCGGCGTTGCCGTCCACCCCCGGGTCGTAGCGGGCCGCGACCCGCAACCGGGGCAGGTCCGGCAGGTGCTCCGGCAACATGCTGCGTTGCAACAACTGGGCGGTGCCGTGCTGGGTCTCGAACCGGCGGGCCCGCTCCGCGGCCTGGCCGATCAGCTCGGCCGAGGCGGCCAGCAGCGCCCGCTCGGCAGGCGACCAGGTGTGCGGCACCTGGTAGCCGACCGCCAGCCCGCCGCGCACCACCGAGGTGCCCAGGGGCAGGGCCGCCATCGAGCGGACCTTCTGGTCGTGGCGGTCCACCGCGATCTCGCGCAGCGGCTGCCCGTCACGGACGAAGGACGGGTCGCCGGAGCCGGCCGCCTGCACCACGGGGGCCGACCAGTCCGCCGGAGCGCGCCGCCACAGCGGGGGAAGCCGCTCGTCGGCCTCGTCCAGCAACTCGCCGCGGACCCGGCGCACCATGCGCCAACCACCGCCCCCCTCGTCGACCGCGAACGAGGCCTGGTCCGGGTCGAACGTGGTGATCGCGTACCGCAGCGCCACCCGGGCCACGTCGTCGAGGGTGAGCGTGCCGGCCAGCGCGGCGGCCACCTCGCTGAGGCTCTGCAACTGCTCGGTGACGTGGGTGGTCTCGGCCGCGACCGTCAACATGCCGACGATCGTGCCGGTGCTGTCCCGCACCGGTGAGTAGCCCCGGGTGAAGACCGCCTGCTCCACCGTCGCGGAGTGCCCACGCACCAACGGCAGGGTCGACTCCTTCTCCAGGAACGACACCCCCTGCCGGTAGGTGCGCTCGAACACCGGACCGACGCCGGGCAGCGCCCAGATCTCGGCGAACACCTCGGCGGCCGGGCGGCCGAGGGCCCGCGGGTGCTTGGTGCCCAGCAACTCGGCGTAGCCGGCGTTGTAGAGCAGAACCAGGTCGTCGCCGTACGCCAGGGCCATCGGCATCGGCGAGGCGAGGATCAGCTCGATCACGGCCCGGACCGCCACGTCCCAGCTGTCCGGTGGGCCCAGCGGGGTGCCGGCCCAGTCGTGGGCGAGCACGGCAGCGGCCACACCGGAGCCGGTGGACGCACCCGGGGCCGGAGTTGCTGGCGTGGGGACTCGCCCGACCGTTCCTGGCATGTTCGCAGCCTAGTCGGCCCACCGAAAAAGGCATCCGATCATGGCCGTGGCCCGCCGCCGTCATCGCCGCGATGCCTGTTTGGGCAGTTCAGGGCCCATGATCGTCGGCCTGTCGGGAAAAACTCGGCGCGTTGCGCG
The DNA here is from genome assembly GCF_043198035.1 of Micromonospora sp. NPDC048898. NCBI lineage: Bacteria > Bacillati > Actinomycetota > Actinomycetes > Micromonosporales > Micromonosporaceae > Micromonospora > Micromonospora sp. NPDC048898. The sequence continues at coordinate 272,104 of NZ_JBICUF010000007.1, read as the reverse complement.
GACTGCCCGACCGGTAGCCGGGTATGCGCCCGGCGCAGTCCATGCGACAGGAGGGACATCATGCTGAAGACCCTCGCGGTCCGGCAGGCCGACATCGGCGATGCCATCGCCGACACCTGGAGGTCGGTGCTGCTCTTCATCCCGAAGGCAGTGGCCTTCATCGTCATCCTGGTGGTCGGCTGGCTCATCGCCAGAGCCGTCCTCAAGATCGTGGATACGGTGCTGGAACGGGTGCGCTTCGACCAGGCGGTCGAACGTGGCGGTATCAAACGGGCCCTGGAGAGAACGAAGTACGACGCCTCGGACATTCTGGCCAGACTGGCGTACTACGCCGTACTGCTGTTCACGCTGCAGTTCGCGTTCGGAGTCTGGGGGCCCAACGCGATCAGTGACCTGATCAGCGGCGTGGTGTCCTGGCTGCCGCGTGCGTTCATCGCGATCGTCATCGTGGTGGTGGCGGCCGCGATCGCCAACGCCGTCCGGGATCTGGTCACCGGGGCGCTGGGCGGGCTCTCGTACGGCAAGGTGCTTGCCGACCTGACGGCGATCTTCATCATCGCGCTCGGTGTGATCGCCGCGCTGAACCAGGTGGGTATCGCCACCACGGTGACGACCCCGGTGCTGATCGCGGTGCTCGCCACGGTGGCCGGCATCCTGATCGTCGGCGTCGGTGGCGGTCTCGTGAAGCCGATGCAGAACCGCTGGGACGGCTGGCTGGACCGGGCCGCCCGGGAAGCTCGGGCGGTGCAGCAGCAGCGTCAGGCCAACGCGGCCGGGCGGAGCGACGTGGAGCGGCAGATGGCCGACCGCGGCGGCGATCGTACCCAGGCGATGCCGCGGGTGGACGAGGAAGCTCCGCAGTACCGCGCCTGACGAGGCGGAACGGCACGGCAGGTGGGGAGGGTGGTCCGCGCAACGGTGCGCGGGGTGCCCTCCCCGCGCGTGTCAGGCTCGGTCGAGCGAGCGGGCCAGCGCGCAGACCGCGAGCAGTCGGGTGAGCAGCCAGTCCGGGCGACTCCAGTCCACCGGCCCGTCCGGTGCTGCCCACCCGTGCTCCAGGGCGGCGGCCCGGACCCCCTCGGCGTAACCGGCGAGTGTCGCGGCGGTCAGTGGCTCACGGTCACCGTCGAGGCTGTCCCGCACGGCGGCCGCGTGCTGGTCGACGAGGGCCAGCAGCCCCGGTCGCGCGGCGGCGGCGGCGAGCCCGACGGTGCCGACGGACACGGTGAGGGCGGCCAGGGTGGACCGCGCCGAGTCGACGGCGGTACGGGAGGCGACCCGGTTGAACGGCACACGCATGGTGACCGAGGCTAACCGACAGGTGACGGTGTCGCCGTCGGCCACTCGGCGGATGTCGGCTGCGCCACTGGCGACCGGTGCTGACCGCGAGGGTTGATCCGCCACAGACGGGGCAGCAGGAGAACCACGAGCGTTACCCGGCACACGGCGTTTCGCGGCACACGGCACGGAGGCAGGCGATGGGACAGCAGCCGGACGGACCGGACGAGCGGCACCGGCGACCTCCCGGGGTGAGCGACGCGACGGTCGCCGCGCTCGGCAAGCTCAGCGAGGCGCTGGAGTGCGTGGAGCGGGCACGGGGGCACCTGTACTCGGTGCACCAGCTGATCGGGCACGCCGACCTCACGCTCGGCGACGCCGTGCAGCAGTTGCGCGCCGCCGGGCATCCGCGCCTCGCCGACCGGATCGACACGGAGTTGCTGGGTCGCAACGTCATCGCCGGGCGGTGGACGTTCCAGATCGTCGAGGACTTCGACGACGGCTACCATGCGCTGTTTCGGGAGCTGGACCAGCGGGCCCGCGACGAGTTGGTGGGTGGGCGACGCCACCTCTACGAGGCGGAGATGAAGGAACGCCGCCGCAGCCGGGGCCGGCCGGGTCACGAGGCCCGGCCGGGCGGCGAGGGCTAGGGCCTGCGTCAAAGCCCCTTGCCGGATCGCCGCCTGGACTCCGCCTCGGCTCGACCGAGGACTTTGACGCGGGCTCTAGTCGCTTGTCGCGTCGGCCGGGCGACGCCGGGCCGCGTCGTCGGCGATGATCACGGTCGCGACCATCAGCGCGACGCAGAGGCTGAACAGCCACGACTCGTCGGCGACCAGCCGGGCGGACACGGGCGCCTGGAGGGCGGCGAGCAGGAAGCCGAGCCAGGCGAGCCGGCGCTGACGCGTCGAGAGGATTCCGGAGCCTTGATGCATCCCGAAATTCTTACGCGAACAAGCCCGCTTGCCGTCCTCCGATCGGCCGATTCTGGATGAGCTGTCCGTTTTCTCGACCGTCCGGACATGACTTCTTCGCGCGGTGCGCGATCGGTGGCCTACGGCATTAAAGTGCCCCTGCGGCAGGATGGTGTCTCGTGTCCACCACGTCCGTGCGCCCCCGTGCCTCGCTGCTCCTGCTGGCCTACCTCGCGTTCGTCAGCCTCGGCCTGCCCGACGGCCTGCTCGGTGTCGCCTGGCCCTCCACCCGGAGTGACTTCGACGTACCGACCGAGGCGGTGGGTCTGGTGCTCACCGCGGGCACCGTCGGCTATCTGACCTCAAGCGTCCTGGCCGGGTTCACGCTGGCCCGCATCGGCGTGGGCGCGCTGCTTGCCGGCAGCACCGTGCTGGCCAGCCTGGCGCTGACCGGCTATTCGCTGAGCCCGGTGCTGGCCGTGTTGGTGGGCTGTGCGCTGCTGCTCGGGCTCGGGTCCGGCGCGGTCGATTCCGGGCTCAACGCGTACGCCGCCGGGGCGTTCGGACCACGCCACATGAACTGGTTGCACGCCTTCTTCGGCCTGGGCGTGGCGATCGGTCCGCTGATCATGACGGGGGTGCTGAGCGCCGGGCTGGCCTGGCGTTGGGGCTACGGCATCATGGCCGCCGCCCAGTTCGCCCTGGCGATGGCGTTCGTGCTCACCGTGCGCGCCTGGCACCGCGAGCCGGCGCCGACCGGGGCCGCTGCCGGCGGGACGCTGCCCGCAGACGCCGCCTCGACGACGCCTGCCGGGGCCGCCGCGGTCGGGACGACGCCCGCTCAGGACGCCGTGGGTGCCGGGGCCTCTGCGACCGTTCGGCTGCCGGTCGGGGCGACACTGCGGCTGCCGGCGGTGTGGACCGGGACGCTCGCCTTCGCGCTGTACGTCGCCATCGAGGTGTCCGCCGGACTGTGGGCGTTCCTGCTGCTGACCGAGGGGCGCGGCGTGAGCGCGGCGGTGGCCGGCGGCTGCGTCTCCGCGTACTGGGGGAGTCTCTTCGTGGGTCGGGTGGTGCAGGGCGTGGTGGCCGAGCGCCTGGGTGCCACGCAGGTGCTGCGCGCCAGCCTGGCCGGGATGGCCGTGGGCGCGACGCTGATCGCCGTACCCGGGCCGGCCGCGCTGGCGGTGTTCGGCCTGGTCGTGGTGGGCTTCGCCGCCGCGCCGGTGTTCCCACTGCTCACCCTCACCACCGCCGATCGGGTCGGCGCGGCGCACGCGGACCGGGCCATCGGGTTGCAGATCGGTGCCTCCGGCATCGGTGCGGCGCTCGTCCCGGGTGGGCTCGGTGTGCTGATCGGCCACACGTCGGTGCAGGTGCTGGGCGCGGCCCTGCTGGTGCTCGCGCTGGCGTTGATCGTGCTGTACGAGTGGGGTGCCCGTCGACCCACCGCCGGGCGGGCGGTGCCAACGGTGCCGGCTCAGCCCGGCGGGGAGGATCAGACGTCCGGCCCGGTCCGGCCGGTGGTGGAGGGGCGGTAGGCGCGCTGCGGGTCGGTCGCCTCCCGGGCCGTGCCCCGGGCCTCGCCGTCGCGGTCCGAGGCGGCCGGCCCGTGCCCGAACGCGGCTTCCTCGCCGGCGTCGTTGGCCGTCACGTCGTCGGCCTGCCCGTCGAGGCTGGAGCCGGACACCGCCTGTTCCAGCTCTTCCAACGGAAGCCGTTCCTCGTCCCGCCACACCCTGATGTTGTCGTCGGTCATGTCTTCAGCGGTACCCGGGCGCGATGATCGCAAACGGGCGACGAGGCTCGGACACGGCGATGGCCGCCAGGCTCTGGCGGCCATCGGTGTCACTGCTCATCGTCACGGCTGCGGACGGTCCACCGAGCCGCGCCAGGCACCGGTCTCCTGACCGCGCCGCTCGATGTAGGTCTTGAACCGCTCCAGGTCGCCCTTGGCCCGCCGGTCGACGATGCCGAGCTTGTCGCCGGCCTGCTCGACCACCCCGTGCGGCTCGAACTCGAGCTGCAGGGTGACCCGCGTCTTGTCCGCGTCGAGCCGGTGGAAGGTCACCACGCCGGCCTGCTGGGTGCCGTCGGTGGAGCGCCAGGCCACCCGCTCGTCGGGGAGCTGTTCGGTGATCTCGGCGTCGAACTCACGCTTCACCCCGGCGATGTCCACAGTCCAGTGGGTCATCGTGTCGGAGAGCTGCTTGACCTCCGACACGCCCTCCATGAACTCGGGGAACTCCTCGAACTGCGTCCACTGGTCGTACGCGGTACGCACGGGCACGGAAACGTCAACGTGTTCGGTTACGCCACTCATCGGTTAGAACCTCCTTCAGTCACTGGTGGTTGTCGGATCGGGGGCGATCCCGCTCACCAGCGAGTTGTCTCGTTCTTGTTGCCGAGCGCGGCCCACACCTCGGAAACCGTCTGGTAGAGGGTGCCCTCGGGCAGTCGTTCCAGTGCCGCCACGATGTCGTCCGGCGCCTCGTTCTCGCGGGCGCTGGCGATGAGCACCAGGCGGTCGCCCGGCAGCGCGCTCATCGAGATGAACCGGCCGAGCCGGCTGCGCTGCTCGACGTCCGTGGAGCTCATGCCCTGCGGGGTGCCGGTGCGCAGGTCGCCGGCCGGCGCGGTGGTCGTCTCCGGCTGGTCCTCGCCAGCCGGCTCCGGCACCCGCGACTCGTCGACCCGGGAGCCACCGGTCCCCGGCCCCTGCACGAGGCCGCTGACCTCCTGACTCATCTGTTCGTCGATCCGGGGTCCGTGCTTGCTGTTGCCACGCTCCATGCCTTCTGCGCTACCCGGCACCCCGCCCGCTAAACCGGCACCTGGCCACGAACCGGCCCCCGGTCGGGCTCGGCACCGGACATCCGGTCGGGAACCGTCGGTCAGGAGTTCGCGGGCCTGCGTGGCGGCAGCACCGGATCCTCCGGGTCGGGGTCGCCGGCCTGCAACTGGCGTCCGCGCTGCACCTCGGCGTTGATCTGGACGCCCAGCATCAGCGCCGAGTTGGACAGGTAGAGCCAGACCAGGAACGCGATGGCCGCGCCCAGGCTGCCGTAGGTCGTCTTGTACGAGGCGACGGTGGCCACGTAGAAGCCGAAGCCGAAGGAGACCGCCGTCCAGGACACCAGGGCCACCGCGCCGCCGGGGGTGAGCCAGCGGAAGCGGGGTTGACGCACGTTCGGCGCGATCCAGAACAGCAGCGACAGCAGCACCATCATGACCATGGCGAGCACCGGCCACTTCGCCACGCTCCACACCGTGCGGGCCAGGCCACCGGCGTTGATCAGCTCGCCGACCGCGTCGGTGACCGGGCCGCTGACGATGAGCGCGAGGGCGACCACCGCGAGCAGCACCAGCGTCACCGCGGCCAGGACGATCTGGATGGGCCGCAACTTCCAGACCGGCCGGCCCTCGGTCACCCCGTAGATGGAGTTCGAGGCCCGGGTGAACGCGCCGATGAATCCCGACGCGGACCACAACGCACCGAGCAGGCCAAAGCTCAGCAACAGCTTGGGGTTGCTCTGGTCGAGCACCACGGTGCGGATCACCCCGACCACGCCGCCGTCGTCGCCGGTCACCACCGACCCGGCGCCCACCTGGTTGGCCAGGTCGACCACCGTGTCCAGGGTCCGCTCGCCGTCGGAGACCAGGCCGACCAGGGCCACCACCACGATGGCGGACGGAAAGAGCGCCAGGACCCCGTAGTAGGTGAGCGCCGCGGCCCAGTCGGAGCAGTTGTCGTTGACGAAGTTCCGCACACTGCGCACCAGCACCCCACGCCAGGTCCGCCAGCTCAACTGCCGCATCCGGCGGGGCACGGGGGTGCCGCGTTCGCCGTCACGCGTCGTGTCGGGCTCCGTGGTCGTCATGCCCGCTCCCTGCGCCCCGGCCACCGGATGACCGGTCGTCCGGTCGGGCCTGCGGCGGCCGGTACCCGGATCACGAAATCGACAAACCCGCTCGGCGCCGTACCCGTACCGCTACGGTTTGCCGGCGCGTCACCGGGGAACGGTCAGGGTGACCCCAGTCGACACGGAGGAGGACGAGATGCCCGGGCGCGAGGACCTGCCCAGCACGCTGCGACGCTCCCCGGAGAAGGCGCAGCGCACCTGGGAGAAGACACACGACTCGGCGGTGGAGACCTACGGCGAGGGAGAGCGGTCGCACCGCACCGCCTTCGCCGCGGTGAAGCACCAGTTCGAGAAGGTGGGCGACCACTGGGAGCCGAAGGGCCGCAAGGGCCCCAGCGATCAGCAGGCCGCCGGCGGCGGGCCGGAACGGCGCGCACCCACCGCCGGTGGAGTGGACGCCAACGCCACCAAGGACCACCTCATGTCGGTGGCCCGCAAACTCGACGTTCCCGGCCGGTCCAGCATGACCAAACCGGACCTGGTCAAGGCGATCGAGAAGGCCAACGACCGGGCCACCCGCAAGGCCCGCGGCGACTGACCGCCACCACCGAGGAGCACCACCCGACGCGGTACGGGCGGACGCGCCACCCCTGCGTCCGCCCGTGCTGTTCACCAGTGTCCGCCGCCCGGCGCCTCGATGTGCACCGCCTTCGTGGCGGTGAACTCGTCCAGCAGCTCCGGGCCGTACCCGAAGCCCTGGCCACTGGCCCGGCGCGGGTGCGCGGCACCCCCCGGCGCACCGCCGAACACCGCGTTGACCTTCACGGTGCCCACCGGCAGCTCCCGCCAGGCCCGCTGCGCGTGGCTCATCGACGTGGTCAACACGGTGGCGGCCAGGCCGTACGGGGAATCAGCGGCGCAGCGCAGCGCCTCGTCGAACGAGTCGACGACCACCACCGGGGCGACCGGCCCGAACGTCTCCTCCCGCACCAACGGCATGTCGTGGCGGCAGTCGGTGACCACCGTGGCCGGGTAGAACGCCCCCGGCCCGTCCGGCACCTCGCCGCCGATCCGCACCCGTGCGCCGGCCGCCACCGCCGCCACCACCTGCCCGTGCACCTGATCGCGGTGCCGCCGGTCGACCAACGGGCCCAGGTCGGTGTCCGGGGCCCGGCCCGGCCCGACCCGCAGGGCGTCGGCGCGCCGCACCAGCGCGGCCACGAAGTCGTCGGCCACCTCCCGGTGTACGTAGATCCGCTCCACCGCCACGCAGATCTGCCCCGCGTTGGCGAACGCGCCGAGCGCGGCCTGACCGGCGGCCCACTCCGGATCGACGCCCGCGTCCACGATCATCGGGTCGCTGCCCCCGTTCTCCAGCAGCACCTTCGCCCCGGTGCGGGCCGCGGTGGCGGCGATGGCCCGCCCGGTCGCCGTGGATCCCACGTGCGCCACCACGTCGACGTCCTGGGCGGCCAGCGCCGCACCGACCGCACCACCACCGGTGAGCAGCGACAACACGCCGGCCGGCAACGCCTGGTCCAGGGCCCGGGTCAGCAGCCAACCGGTCGCGGGGGTCCGTTCGCTCGGCTTGTAGAGCACCACGTTGCCGGTCACCAGGGCGGCGCCGAGCAGCCCGCAGGAGATCGCCACCGGGTCGTTCCAGGGCGTGATCGCGGCCACCACCCCGCGCGGCTGCGGGGTCAGGAAGTCCAGCGCGTCCGCCGCGCCGTGCAGCGTGCGCCCACCGCGCAGCGGGGCCAGTTCCGCGTACTGTCGAAGGGTGCCGATGCCCGCCTCGATGCCGCCGCGGGCGTCCGCCAACGGCTTGCCCATCTCGGCGGTGACCGCCGCGGCCAACTCCTCGACGGCCTCCGCCACCGCGTCCGCGGCCCGGTGCAGCGCCGCGGCCCGCTCGGCCGGGGCGGTCGCCGCCCACTGAGCCGCCGCGTTGCGGGCCGCCTGCGTCGCCTTGCCGACCTCGTCGGCGGTGGCCACCGGCACCGTGCTGACCGGCGTGTCGTCCGCCGGATCACGCACAACGAGTTCGCCGCCGTCGCCGCCCGCGCCCCACACCCCGCCCACCAACTGCGCAACCGTGTACATGCGGCGCTGGATGCCCCGGCCTCGGCGCGACAAACGCGTTTCGCCCGGTGGCGCCCCGGGTAGGCGGATCGGATGACTACCACCGCCGCGCCGAGCGCGGACGCCGTCATCGTCGGGGCCGGTCACAACGGTCTCGTGGCGGCCAACCTGCTGGCCGACGCCGGCTGGGAGGTGGTGGTGCTGGAGGCGACAGCGGTGCCCGGCGGCGCGATCCGCTCCGCCGAGGTGACCGCGCCCGGCTACCTGAGCGACCTGTACAGCTCGTTCTACCCCCTCGGGTACGCCTCACCGGTGCTGCGCGACCTCGACCTGGGTGCGCACGGCCTGTCCTGGCGGCACGCGCCGGACGTGTTGGCGCACCTGTTCCCGGACGGGCGGGCCGCGGTGATCAACCGAGACCCGGACGTCACGGCCGCCTCGCTGGAGCAGTTCGCGCCCGGCGACGGCAAGCGCTGGCTCAACGCGTACACCGACTGGGTCGAGGTGGCCGAGCCGATGCTGGCGGCCATCACCACGCCGTTCCCGCCGGTCCGCGGCGGGCTGGGTCTGCTGCGTCGGCTGCGCGTCGCCGGCGCGTTGCGACTGGCGCGACGCCTGGTGGTGCCGGTCCGCAAGCTCGGCGACGAACTCTTCGACGGCGCCGGCGGGCCGGCCCTGCTGGCCGGCTGCGCCCTGCACACCGACCTGTCCCCGGAGGAGGCCGGCTCCGGGGTATACGGCTGGCTACTGGCCATGCTCGGCCAACAGATCGGCTGGCCGGTGCCCGAGGGCGGCGCACAGCAGATCACCAACGCGCTGGTGGCCCGGATACAGCAACGCGGGGGGACGATCCTCTACGGCGCCCGCGTCGACCGGGTGCTCACCGCCCGGGGCCGGGCGATGGGGGTACGCACGCAGGGCGGCGCGCTGTGGCGGGCCCGCCGGGCCGTGCTCGCCGACGTGCCCGCGCCAGCGTTGTTCCTCGACCTGGTCGGCGCGGCGGCCCTGCCGTCACGGCTGGTGGAGGACCTGGCGCACTTCCGGTGGGACGGGTCGACGCTGAAGGTGGACTGGGCACTCTCCGCGCCGGTGCCGTGGACCAACCGGGAGCTGGCCGGCGCCGGCACCGTGCACCTCGGCGCGGACCTCGACGGGTTGACCTCCTACGCGGGCGAGTTGGCCCGTGGCGAGCTGCCCCGCGACCCGTTCCTGCTGGTCGGGCAGATGTCGGTGGCCGAACCCCGCCACTCTCCGCCGGGCACCGAGTCGCTCTGGGCGTACACCCACCTGCCGTTTCGCCGGGACTGGCGCGCCGAGGACGTCGCCGGGCACGTGCAGCGGATGGAGGAGGTGCTGGAGGCGGCGGCGCCGGGGTTCCGTCAACGTGTCGTCGGCCGACACGTGGCCGGGCCCGCCGACCTGGAGAACGACAACCCGAGCCTGGTCGGCGGCGCGCTGGGCGGCGGAACCGCCGCCGCGTACCAGCAGCTCTTCCTGCGCCCGATTCCCGGCCTGGGCCGGGCGGACACCCCGGTGGACCGGCTCTTCCTGGCCAGCGCCTCGGCGCACCCCGGCGGCGGGGTGCACGGCGCACCGGGCGCGAACGCGGCCCGCGCGGCGCTGGCCCGCGACCGCGCCCTCACCGGCCCCGCCTACGCCGCAGCCATCGCCACAGCCCACCGAGCCATCTACCCCACCTGACAGCCCTCGCCCCTCCCCCTTCCCCCCGCACCCCGCCGAGCCCGGTTGATCATGGGGTTATAGCGGCGACACGCCGATGCGAGTGGCTATAACCCCATGATCAACGGGCGGGGGTGGGTGTGGGTGGGTGGGACGGGGTGGGGGACTAGCGGGTTATGTTGCGGTGTTTGCTGCGGAGGCGGAACGGCATCAGGGCGCTCTCGACCTTGGTCGCGGTGGTCATCTTGGAGATGCCGTCGCGGCGCTCCTCGAAGCGGATCGGCACCTCCAGGATGGTGTGCCCGAGCTTGGTGGCGAGGTAGTGCATCTCCACCTGGAAGCTGTAGCCGTTGGACTGCACCCGGTTCAGGCCGATGTCGCGCAGCGCGTCGCCCCGCCAGATCTTGAAGCCGGCGGTCAGGTCCCGGATGCGTACCCGCAGCAGGGTGTGGACGTAGAGGTTCGCCCAGCCGCTGAGGGCCCGACGGTACAGCGGCCAGTTCTCGTCCAGCTCACCACCGGGCACGTAGCGGGAACCGATCACCACGCTCGCCTGGGTGGACAGCAGCGCGCCCAGCATCCCCGGCAGCGCCTCCGGCGGGTGCGACAGGTCCGCGTCCATCTGCGCCACGTACTCGGCGCCGCCCTCGATCGCCCGGGTCATCCCGTCGACGTACGCCCGGCCGAGGCCCTCCTTGCCGGCCCGGTGCACGACCTCCACCCGGTCCGGATGTTCGATGGCCAGCTTGTCGGCCACGTCACCGGTGCCGTCTGGGGAGTTGTCGTCGGCGACGAGGATGCGCAGGCCGGGCAGTGGCAGGGCGAGCAGCCGCTCCACAAGCGTGGGCAGGTTGCCCGCTTCGTTGTAGGTGGGCACGACGACGGTCAGGCGTGCGTCCCGCCACGGCGACGGCAGCTGCACAGGCACGATCATGCGGACATCCTCGGTTTGCGGACGGGGGACTCCCGGAAAGGGTATCCAGTTGTCACATTCGGGTTGAAGAGGCACCCCTACCGGGCGTTGCGCATGGCCGTGCCGTACCGGGTGTGGACATCGATCCCGCTGGTCGCAGGCGTTGCGTCAGCGTCGGCGACGGGCCACGGCGGTGAGGGCGAGTGCCGCCGCGGCGAGCGCGACACCGGACAGCGCCGGCTTGTGGGTGCCGACCCAGAGCGCCGCCGACCGGTTACGCGCCCGGTCGTGGAACACGCCCTCGGTGCCCCGGTCCGTGTCGTCGTCGCCGGGCTCGTCGAGATTGTCCCGCCAGGTACGCGGATCGATCTCCTCGCTGGTCTGCTGACTCTCGTAGCCGTCGCGGGCCAGCAGCGCCAACCGGGCGCCCCGAGCCGCGTACGCGTGCGCGACGGCCCGACCGACGCCGGCGCTCGCCCCGGTCACCACCACGGTCTGCGTCACGATGTCCCCTTCTGCCGGGTGGCGATGTCGGCGAGCCGGTCCAGCGTCTCCCGGTTGCGCAGGTGCAGCACCAGGTCGTTGACCTTGTTGCGGATCCAGCGCAGCGGACCGGCGGCGAAGTCCTCCCCGAGGCGGACGCGGGTGCGGCCCCCGTCGACAGGTTGCAGCGTGAAGGCCACGATCGCCTCGCCGGCCGGCCAGAGGCCGGCCTTCAGCACGAGCCGGTGCGGCGGTTCGCAGGCCAGCACCGTCGACGCGTCCTGCAGGGAGAACGGCCACGGTCCGGCGCGGTGGTGCAGTTGGCTGCCCACCCGGGGCCAGGCGTCGTCCACGTCGCGTACGTGAGCCGTCCCGACCACCCAGTCGCTGTACGTCCATCCGTCGGCGAGCACGTCGAACACCTGCTGCGGGGGAGCGTCGATCACTTTCTCCACAATCGCCACTGGGCTCCCATACCCTGAGCACGGCAGGGGCTAACGGCTGGCGGGTTAGCTTCTGCGGCACGGCGGGTAAGGCCGACACGGGCACTGCCGGCGGCACCGGCCCGGCGCCTCCACGGCGACGTTTACTCCTCGGGGCGCAGGGAACCCGCCGGCTGTGCGACAGGACCAGGAGGATCCGTATCAGCGCAGGTCAGCCCGGGCATACGCCGCTGCTGACCGCGCCGGTTCCCGGTCCGTCGACAGCTCAGCGGGAGTCCTGTACGACGCGGTGTTGCTCGACCGTGACGGCACCCTGATCGAGGACGTGCCGTACAACGGTGACCCGGAGAAGGTGCGGCCGGTACCGGGGGCGCGGGCGGCGCTGGACCGGCTGCGGGCGGCCGGGCTGCGCCTGGCGGTCGTGACCAACCAGTCGGGCCTGGCCCGGGGCTACTTCAGTGCCGAGCAGATGTGGGCGGTGCACGCCCGTGTCGAGGAACTGCTGGGTCGGTTCGACGCGTGGCTGATCTGCCCGCACGACGACGCCGACGGCTGTGCCTGCCGCAAGCCGGCACCCGGCCTGGTGCACGCCGCCGCCCGGGAGTTGGGTACGACCGCGTCCCGGTGCGCGATGGTGGGCGACATCGGCCGGGACGTCGCCGCCGCGCTGGCCGCGGGCGCCGCCGGGGTGCTGGTGCCCACCCCGGTGACCCGGCCCGAGGAGATCGCCGCCGCCGGCTGGGTGGCCCACGATCTGCCGGCGGCGGTGGACGAGATCCTGCGTCGCCAACAGGCCGTGCAACCGGTGACCGCACCGGGCGACCCGGTGCGGACCGCGTTGGTGGTCCGGTCGGATTCGGCGGGAGACGTGCTGGTCACCGGCCCGGCTATCCGCGCCGTCGCGGCCGGAGCGCAGCGGGTGGTGTTGTTGTGCGGGCCACGCGGCCGTGCCGCCGCCGACCTGCTGCCCGGCATCGACGAGATCATCGAGTACCCGCTGCCGTGGATCGACAGCACGCCGGGGCCGGTCGACCCGGAGTCGGTGCGGAGCCTCACTGCCCGCCTCGGCGCGGTCGGCGCGGACCAGGCGGTGGTGTTCACCTCGTTCCACCAGTCCGCCCTGCCGCTGGCGCTGCTGTTGCGGATGGCGGGGATCGGCCGGATCGCGGCGATCAGCGACGACTACCCGGGCTCGCTGCTGGACGTCCGGCACCGGGTGCCGGTGGGCGTCCCCGAACCCGAACGGGCCCTCTCCCTCGCCGCCGCCGCCGGCCATCGGCTGCCCGACGGCGACGAGCCCGTGCTCCGGCTGCGGCGCGACGCCGTGGCGCCGCGCCCGGCCGAGCTCGGCGACCCGGGGTACGTGGTGCTGCACCCGGGCTCGGCCGCGTCGAGCCGAGCCTGTCCGCCCGAGGTGGCGACCCGGATCGCCGGGGCGCTGACCGCCGCCGGGCACCGGGTGCTGGTCACCGGCGGCCGGGACGAGTGTGGGATCACCGCCCGGGTGGCGGCTGCCGGCGGCACCGACCTGGGCGGCCGGACCGACCTGGCCGGGTTGGCCGCGATCGTCGCGGACGCCAGCGCGGTCGTGGTCGGCAACACCGGCCCCGCGCACCTGGCCGCCGCGACCGGCGTACCGGTGGTGAGTCTGTTCGCGCCGACCGTGCCGTTCGGCCAGTGGGGGCCCTACCGGGTGCCCACCGTCCGGCTCGGCGACGCCGCCGCGCCCTGCCGGGACACCCGGGCGGCCAGCTGCCCGGTCCCCGGGCACCCCTGCCTCAGTGGTGTCGACCCGGACGAGGTGGTCGACGCGCTGCGGACGCTCGCCGTCACCGGTGGTGGCCGACGATGAACATCCTGCTCTGGCACGTGCACGGTTCCTGGACCACGTCGTTCGTGCACGGCAGTCACCGCTACCTGATCCCGACCACACCCGACCGCGGCCCGTACGGCCTCGGCCGGGCCCGCACCTACCCCTGGCCGGACAGCGCGGTCGAGGTCACCCCGGAGGAACTGCCGGACACCGACGTCGACCTGGTCATCCTGCAACGTCCCGAGGAGATCGACCGGGCGCGGGAGTGGCTGCGCCGCCGCCCCGGCCGCGACCTGCCCGCGATCTACGTCGAACACAACACCCCGAAGGGCGACGTGCCGAACACCCGGCACCCGATGGCCGACCGCGACGACCTGCTCATCGCCCACGTCACCGGGTTCAACCAGATCTTCTGGGACACCGGAGGCACCCGCACCACAGTGGTCGACCACGGCATCGTCGCTCCCTCCGCGACCTACACCGGCGAGCTCGACCGACTCGCCGTGGTGATCAACGAGCCGGTACGACGAGGTCGGGTCACCGGTACCGACCTGCTGCCCCAGTTCGCCGAGATCGCGCCGCTGGACGTGTTCGGGATGGGCGTCGCCGGCCTGGCCGACCACCTCGGGCTGCCCGCCGACCGGCTCACCAGCCACGACGACGTCCCCCAGGACCGGATGCACGCCGAACTGGCCCGGCGGCGCGCGTACCTGCACCTGTGCCGGTGGACCTCGCTCGGGCTCAGCCTCATCGAGGCGATGGCGATCGGCATGCCGATCGTCGCGCTCGCCACCACCGAGGCGGTGACGGCGGTGCCCCCGGAGGCGGGCGCCCTCGCCACCCGGACCGACACCCTGCTCGACGCCGCCCGCCGGTTCATCGCCGAACCGGCGACCGCGCGCCAGGCCGGCGCGGCGGCGCGAACCGCCGCGCGGGACAGGTACGGCCTCGACCGTTTCCTCGCTGACTGGGACCGGCTGCTGGAGGAGGAAGTATGCGGATCGCGATGATCTCGGAGCACGCCAGCCCGCTCGCCGTCCTCGGAGGGGAGGACGCCGGCGGTCAGAACACGCACGTCGCGGAGCTGTCCGCCGCGCTCGCCGCCGCGGGGCACGAGGTGCGGGTCTACACCCGCCGGGACGCGTTCGACCTGCCGGTGACCGTACGCAGCCCGGACGGGTACGACGTGGTGCACGTGCCGGCCGGCCCGGCCGAGCCGGTGGCCAAGGACGCGTTGTTGCCGCACATGCGGGAGTTCAGCCGGTGGCTGATCGAGCGCTGGCGGGGCGGGGACTGGGTGCCCGAGGTGATCCACGCGCACTTCTGGATGAGTGGTCTGGCGGCGTTGACGGCCGGTCGGCAGACCGGGGTGCCGGTGGTGCAGACGTACCACGCGTTGGGCACGGTGAAGCGCCGCTACCAGGGCGTACAGGACACCAGCCCGGCCCGGCGGGTGTCCTACGAGCGGGAGTTGGGCCGCTCGGTGGACCGGATCGTGGCCCAGTGCCGCGACGAGGTGGGCGAACTGGTCCGGATGGGGGTGCCCCGGTCCCGGATGACTGTGGTGCCGTCGGGGGTCAACCTCGGCACGTTCGCCCCGCTCGGTCCGGCCGCCGACCGCGAGCCGGGACGCGCCCGGATCCTCACCGTGGGCCGGCTTGTCGAACGCAAGGGCTTCCAGACCGTGATCCGGGCGATGGCACTGGTGCCGGACGCCGAGTGCGTGGTCGTCGGCGGCCCACCCGAGGGGCTGCTGGAGACCGACCCGTACGCCCGGCGGCTGCGGGCCCTCGCCGAGTCGTGCGGGGTGGCCGCCCGGGTGCACCTGGTCGGCGCGGTGCCCCGGGAGGAGATGGGCCGCTGGTACCGCTCCGCGGACCTGCTGGTCGCCGCACCCTGGTACGAGCCGTTCGGGCTGACCCCGCTGGAGGCGATGGCCTGTGGGGTGCCGGTCGTCGGCACCGCCGTGGGCGGCATCCGGGACACCGTGGTCGACGGGACGACAGGTGACCTCGTGCCGGCCCGGGACCCGCAGGCGCTGGCCGCCGCGATCCAGGGCCTGCTCGACGACCGGATCAGGCGCTTCGCGTACGCGACGGCGGCGCGTGAGCGGGCTCGGGCGCGGTACTCGTGGGCGGCCACCGCCGAGCGGCTGGTCGAGGTCTACAGCGAGGTGGCCGCCGTCCGCCGGCCGGCCCGGGTGGTGGCCTGATGCCGGCGGGCAGCCTGCTCGACACCCACCTGACGAACCTCGCGGCGGCGCTGGTGCCGTACCGGCGGTGTGAGTCGCAGCTGGCGCGTTGGGGCGCGGACCTGGCCCACCGGCTGGCCGCCGGGGGACGCCTGCTGGTGGCGGGCAACGGCGGCAGCGCGGCGGAGGCCCAGCACCTCACCGCCGAGCTGGTCGGCAAGCTCCACCACGACCGTCAGCCGCTGTCCGCGATCGCGCTGCACGCCGAGACGAGCGCGCTCACCGCCATCGCCAACGACTACGGCTACACCGACGTGTACGCCCGTCAGGTGCGCGCACACGGTCGTCGCGGCGACGTCCTGCTGCTGCTGAGCACGAGCGGCACCAGCCCCAATCTGGTCAGTGCCGCCCAGGCCGCCCGCGACGTCGGCGTGACGACCTGGGCCCTCACCGGCACGGCTCCCAATTCCCTCGCCGACGCCTGCGACGAGGTGCTGGCCGTGGCGTCTCCGGACACCCAGGTCGTCCAGGAGCTGCACCTGGTGACAAGTCATCTGCTCTGCGAGTACCTCGAACAGGAGTTGCCCGCCGCACTGGCGGCAGTTGCCGATCCGGTGGTCGTGCACCCCGCGTCGGGGGAGCCGGCACCGGTGCGCACCGGCGTCGAGGTGGTGCTCGACGGTGGGCCAGGACAGCAGGTCGACGCGTGAGGATGGGGAGGCAAGCGTGAGGGGACCGGTGGTGGTGCTCGGGGACACCCTGCTCGACCGGGACGTGGAGGGGGTGGTGAACCGGCTCTGTCCGGACTCCCCGGTGCCGGTTCTGGACGAGACCGCCGCCAGCGACCGACCGGGTGGCGCCGGTCTGGCGGCGGTGTTCGCCGCCGCGCAGGGCGCCGAGGTGGTGCTGGTGACCGCGCTCGCCGACGACGCCGGCGGGGCCCGACTGAGCGCGCTGCTCGCCGCGGCCGGCGTGCGGGTGTATCCGCTGGCCCTGTCCGGTGCGACGCCGGAGAAGATCCGGCTGCGGGCGCGGGGTCGGGTGCTGCTGCGCCACGACCGGGGCGGCGCGTCCGGGGAGCCGGGTCAGCCCTCCGACGAGGTGCTGCGGGTGATCGGCGCGGCGTCCGCGGTGCTGGTCAGCGACTACGGCCGGGGGGTGGCCCGGCAACCCGCGCTGCGCGACGCGTTGTCCGCCACCCGCGCGCCGGTGGTGTGGGACCCGCACCCCCGTGGCCCGGCGGCGATCCCCGGCGTCCATCTGGCCACCCCGAACGAGTCGGAGGTGCGTGACCTGGTCCCCGCACTGCCCGGTGCCTCCCGGCTGGCCACCGCCTCGCGCGGCGCGCAGGGGCTGCGGCGACGCTGGCGGGCCGGTGCGGTGGCGGTGACGCTGGGCGGGGACGGCGCGCTGCTCTGCCATGCCGGGTCGACGCCCCTGGTGGTGCCGACGCCGGGCAGCGCCGAGGGGGACACCTGCGGGGCCGGCGACCGGTTCGCGGCGGCCGCCAGTCTGGCGTTGGCCCAGGGCGCGCTGGTCTCCGAGGCGGTGCAGGCGGCGGTCGCCGAGGCGTCCGCGTACGTCGCCGGTGGGGGAGTGGCGGCGGCACTGCCGCCGCCGGCACGGCCCATGCCGACGAGCGTCGTCGGCCCGGGAGGTGACCGGGTGGGCGTCGCGCCGGTCGCCACCCTGCTCGCCGAGGTACGGGCCACCGGCGGCACGGTGGTGGCCACCGGCGGCTGCTTCGACCTGCTGCACGCCGGGCACGTGGCCACCCTGCAGGCCGCCCGACAGCTCGGCGACTGCCTGATCGTCTGCGTGAACTCGGACGCCAGCGTGGCCGGGCTCAAGGGGCCGGATCGACCGGTGATGTCCGAGGGCGACCGCGCTCGGCTGCTGGCCGCCCTGAGCTGTGTCGACGCGGTCCTGATCTTCGACGAGCCGACCCCGGACGCGGCCCTGTCCTGGGTCCGACCGGACGTCTGGGTCAAGGGTGGCGACTACGCCACCGGCGGTGGCGACGACGCCGCCACCCTGCCGGAGGCGGAGGTCCTGAAACGGTGGGGCGGGAACACGGTGGTGGTGCCCTACCTGGACGGTCGCTCCACCACCGACATGATCGTCCGGACGCTCGCGGAGCGGACCCGATGACCGCCACACGCCCGGGTGCCGGGCCCACCGTCCTGGTCACCGGTGGTGCCAGTGGGCTCGGTGCCGCGGTGGTCGCCGCGGTGGCCGCCTCCGGTGGTCGGCCGGTCGTCCTGGACCGGCAACCGCCGGCCGACGGGGTGTCCTGGACCGAGTGCGACCTGGCCGACACCCGGGCCGCCGAGGTGGCCACCCAGCACCTCGCCGAGCAGGCCGGCGGCCTGGACGCGGTGGTCACCGCCGCGGGAACGGACGTCCCGGGTCGACTCGCCGACGTGCCGGGGGAGACCTGGGACCGGATCATCGCCGTGGACCTGCTGGCCACCGCCGCGGTGATCCGAGCTGCCCTGCCGTTCCTGCTGACGTCCCGGGGCCGCATCGTCACGGTCGCCTCCACGCTGGGCGTCAAGGCGGTCAGCGACGCCACCGCCTACTGTGCGGCGAAGTTCGGCGTGGTCGGCTTCACCCGCGCCCTCGCCGCCGAACTCGCCGGTCAGGTCGGCGTCACGCTGCTCATCCCCGGCGGGATGCGCACGTCCTTCTTCGACGAGCGCGACCCGCAGTACAAGCCGGGGCCGGACGCGATCCTCAACGATCCCGCCGACACCGCCGCCGCGATCATGTTCGCGCTCAACCAGCCGCCCGGCTGCGCGGTGCGGGAGCTGGTGGTCTGCGCCGAGCAGGAGACCTCGTACCCGTGATCCTCGTGCTGCGCGCCCTCGGCGTCGGCGACCTGGTGACCGCGGTGCCCGCGCTGCGCGCGCTGCGGGCCGCGTACCCCGGTCGGGAGTTGGCGCTCGCCGCGCCCGCCTGGCTGGCCCCGCTCGTCGATCTCGTCGGCGGTGTCGACCGGCTGGTGGACACCGCCGGGCTGGACCGGCCGCCGCGGGTCGGGTCGGCGGTGTCGGTCGCGGTGAACCTGCACGGGCGCGGCCCGCGGTCGCACCGGGTGCTGGCGAGCACCCGACCCGGTCGGCTGCTCGCCTTCGCCAATGCCGACGCCGGCCACGTCGACGGTCCGCGGTGGTCCGTCGACGAGCACGAGGTGGACCGGTGGTGCCGGCTGCTGTCCTGGTACGACATCGCGGCCGACCGCACCGACCTCGGTCTGCGTCGGCCCGGCTCGACCGGGCTGCCCACCGGCGTCACAGTGCTGCACCCCGGAAGCAAGATCCCCGCGAAGCGGTGGCCCGCCCGGCGGTTCGCCGCGCTGGCCCGGGCGCTCACCGAGCAGGGCCACCGGGTGTTGCTCACCGGCTCGGCCGACGAACGGGCGCTGGCCGCCCGGGTGGCCGACGCGGCCGGCCTGGTGCCCGACCAGGTGTTGGCGGGGCGGACCGACCTCGGCGCGCTCGCCGCGCTGGTGGCCGGTGCCCGTCTGGTGGTCAGCGCGGACACCGGCGTGGCCCACCTGGCCACCGGATTCGGCACGCCGTCGGTCGTGCTGTTCGGGCCGGTGCCGCCGGCGCACTGGGGGCCGCCGGTGGACCGCCCCCGGCACCGGGTGCTCTGGGCCGGCGAGGGCGATTGGCCGGGATGGGACGGGGTAGGAAGCCACCCGACGATGGCGGCTCTGCGCATCGACGAGGTGCTGGCCGCCGTGGCCGAGGTGGAAAAGGTGGTGCGGGTCTCCGGTGCGGTTGCGGCGTAGCGACCCGGGTCGACCGGGGTACGGACGGCGCCGGCGCGGACGGGGCTGGCTCTTCGTCGACCCGGCCGGAGAGCCGGTCCGGGATCCGGAGGTGCTGGCCCGGCTGCGGGAGCTGGTCATCCCGCCGGCCTGGCAGAACGTCTGGATCGCGCCGCACGCCAACGGGCACATCCAGGCGATCGGAGTCGACGCGGCCGGGCGCAAGCAGTACGTCTACCACCCCCGGTGGCGGGAGAAGCAGGACGAGGCGAAGTTCGACCACATGCTGGAGGTGGCCCGGCGACTGCCGGCGCTGCGCGAGCGGGTGGGGCGTGACCTGGACGGCCGGGGGCTGGGCCGGGACCGGGTGCTGGCCACGGTGGCCCGTCTGCTGGACATGGGGATGTTCCGGGTCGGCAGCGACCAGTACGCGGCCGGTGACGACCCGACGTACGGGGTGTCCACCCTGCGCCCCGAGCACGCCCGGTCCCGGGGCGGCTGCGTGGTCTTCGTGTTTCCCGCGAAGGGTGGCATCGAGCAGGTACGCCGGATCGAGGACCCGGAACTGTGCCAGGTGTTGCTCAACCTGCGCCGCCGCCGGCGACGGGCCGACCGGCTGTTCGGCTACTGGGACGGCCGGGAGTGGCGCGACGTGCGCAGCGACGAGGTCAACGGCTACCTGCGCGACGCCAGCGGCGGCGAGATGACCGCCAAGGACTTCCGCACCTGGCACGCCACGGTGCTCGCCGCCACCGAGTTGGCCACCGCCGGCCCGGCCCGCTCGGTGACGGCCCGGCGCAAGGCGGTGGTAGCCGTGATGCGCGAGGTGGCCGGCCTGCTGGGCAACACCCCGACGGTGGCCCGTGCGTCGTACGTGGACCCGCGGGTGGTCGACCTCTACCACGACGGGGTGGTGGCGTCGGTGGATCCGCGGGCGCCCCGGGAGGAGGCCGAGCGGGTCGTCCTGGAGTTGCTGGAGAAAGCCTGACCGGGCCGCGGGCTCAGGTCGCCGCTCGCCGTCGGATCAGGGCGTCGACGCCGTCGAGGATCCGGTCCAGGCCGAAGGTGAACTCGTCGTCGGGGTCGTCGTCCTGGCTGAGCACCCCGGCGGCCAGTACCCGTTGCAGTGCCGGAAAGCGGGCCGGGTCGATGAGGTGGGCCAGCAGCCGGCCGTACGCCGGCATCATCTCACTCGGCTTGGCGCCGGTGGCCTGGCTGCCCTCGGCGATCTGGGACGCGAGGGTGGCCTCGTTGCGGACGTACCCGGTGAGCAACAGCAGCGTCGACATCTTCTCGCCCTCGGTGAGCGCGGTGCCGTCGAGGCAACGCAGCCCGTCCTCCATCCAGCCGAGCTGCTGCGGGGTGATCGGTGGGCCGGTGATGGGCACGTGCAGCAGCCAGAACCGTTGCCGCAGTGCGTCGTGCTCGGCCCAGGCCCACCGGGTCAGCGCGGCGCGCCAGTCGGTGTCCGGCGGGGGCGGGCCGGGCGACGGGCCGTACCCGGCGTCCACCATGAGGGTCAGCAGCTCGTCCTTGGAGCCGACGTAGCGGTAGAGGGCCATGGTGGCGGCGCCCACCTCCTTGGCCACCCGGCTCATCGAGACGGCGGCCAGCCCGTCGGCGTCGGCCACGCGTACGGCGGCGTCCACGATGGCGGGCACGCTCATGCCGGGCCGGGGGCCCTTGGGTGGCCGGTCCCGCAGTCCCCAGGCGTACTCGATGGCCGGCGGTAGAACCGGCCCGCTGTCGTCTGTCTTCGCCGCCACTTTTCCTCCTTGCCTCGCCATCCTAGTTCTGCGTATGGTCTACGCATAACAGCGTACGCCATACGCAGAAGGGGACTGGATCATGACGACGATGACCACACCGGCACCGAAGGCGGGCCGGCGGGAGTGGATCGGGCTCACGGTGCTGATGCTGCCGCTGCTCCTGGTCTCGATGGACGTCTCGGTGCTCTACTTCGCCGTCCCGTTCATCAGCGAGGAACTGCGTCCCACCGCCACCCAACAGCTGTGGATCTTCGACACGTACGGCTTCGTCCTGGCCGGGCTGCTCATCACGATGGGCGCACTGGGTGACCGGATTGGCCGCCGCCGACTCCTGCTCCTCGGCGCGACCGCGTTCGGCGCGGCGTCGCTGCTCGCCGCGTACGCCGACAGCGCCGCGACGCTGATCGCCGCGCGTGCCGTCCTCGGCATCGGCGGGGCCACCCTGATGCCCTCCACGCTCGCCCTGGTCCGCAACATGTTCCACGACGCGAAGCAGCGCGGCACCGCGATCGGCATCTGGACCGCCACCCTCACCGGCGGCATCGCCATCGGGCCGGTGCTCAGCGGCATCCTGCTGGAGCACTTCTGGTGGGGCTCGATCTTCCTGATCAACATCCCGGCGATGCTGCTGCTCCTGCTCGTCCCGTTCCTGGTGCCCGAGTTCCGCAGCCCGGCGACCGGGCGGTTCGACCTGCTCAGCGCCGCACTGTCGCTCGGCGCGCTGTTGCCGGTGATCTACGGCATCAAGGAGATGGCCCGCGACGGGGTCAGCGCGCCACGGGTGCTCGTCATCGTGGCCGGTCTGCTGGTGGGCGCGCTGTTCCTGCACCGGCAGCGGACCCGGGCGTACCCGATGGTCGACCTCGCGTTGTTCCGCCGCCGCGGCTTCGCCGGGTCGCTCGCGGTCAACGTGCTGGCGATGTTCGCCATCGTCGGCTTCGCCATCTTCACCACCCAACACCTCCAGTTGGTGCTCGGCCTGAGCCCGCTGCGCGCGGCACTGTGGAGCCTGGTGCCGTCCCTCGCGGTGGGCGGAGTCGCACCGGCCGCCGCCGCGCTCGCCCAACGCGTCGAACGGGCGTACCTGATCGGTGCGGGCTTCGCGATCGCCGTGCTCGGTTTCGCGGTGCTGACCCAGGTCACGCCGGACTCGGCGCTGTGGGTGCTGCTGGTCGGCGCCAGCATCTACGCGGGCGGCCTGGTGCTGGTGATGTCGCTCGTCACCGAACTGGTCCTCGGCGCGGCGCCGCCCGAGCAGGCCGGTGTCGCGTCGGCGCTCACCGAGTCCAGCAGCGAACTGGGCGGCGCGCTGGGGATGGCCCTCCTCGGCAGCGTGGGCGCGGCGGTCTACCGGCGTGAGGTGCTCGACGGGCTGCCCGCCGGGCTGCCGGAAGACGCCCGCGACGCGGCCCGGGAGACGCTGGGCGGTGCGCTGGCCGTGGCCGACGGGCTGCCCGCCGACCTGGGCGACGCGGTACTGCACGCGGCCCGGGTCGCGTTCACCGACGGTCTGCACCTGGCCGCGATCGCGGCGATGCTGGCGATGCTGCTGGGCGCGGTGGCCGCGCTGACCGCACTGCGCGGCGTCCGACCGGCGGACATGATCGACTCGGTTTCCTGAAAAGCGGGCCGTCCCAGACGTGGGGAAGCCGCGGTTTTCAGGAAACCGAGTCGATCAAGCGCCAGGAAACCGAGTCGACAGGCCGGTCGATCAGTCGGTGAGCACGTGCGCGAGTCGGTCGCGGAAGCGCCGCTCGGAATCGCTGACGGCCTCGCCGCCGATGCCGAGCAGCCCACCGCTGGACGCGGCACCCACCACCTGCTCGGCGATCTTCACGAGCCAGTGCTTGTACGCGCCGGCCTCGCCCTCGTCGACCCGCGCGGCCAGCAACGCGGCGGCCTCGCCGGCCCGCAGCAGCACGTCGTCGATGTACGCCGCGGGGTCGGCGGGCGCGATGGCCGGCAACTCCTCGCCGGTGTCCGGGTCACCGACCCGGGTGACGATCTCGCCGGCCACGGCGGCGACCAGCGGACTGGCCGACTCCCGACCAGCGGAGATGGTCTCCAGCCCGGCCGCGGTCTCCGCCATGGTCCGGCGGGTGCCGTCGGACTCGGCGGCGCTCGCCGCGGTCAGCACCGACTGCGGCAGGCCGACCAGCAGCCCCCACTCCCCGTCGGAGAAACCGAACCCGGTGTACGCCGGCTGCTCGATCACGGCAACGCCCCTTCCGCCCTGCTCAGTGTGGTCAATCCACGGGCCCCGCACCGGTGCCCGGGTCAGGCTAGTCCAGGGTCAGCAGGCCCTGTTCGGATACCACGCGCACCGACAACGTCTTGTACCCGACCTCATCGAAGAGAATCGTCATCTTGTCGTCCTCGTAGGAGAGCACCATGCCGCGCCCCCACTCCGGGTGACGCACCTGGCCGTGCACCGGGAACGGCCCGACCGCGCCCTGGTCGGCGACACTGGTGCCGGCGTGGCAGTTGTCGCAGTGCCCGCAGACCTCGGCCATCTGCTCACCGAAGTAGGCCAGCAGGGTCTGCCCCCGGCAGGCGCTGGTCTCGGCGAAGGCCCGCATCATGTCGGTGCGGGACCGGGTCACCGTCTGCTGGCGCTCCGCCTCCGCCAGCGCCGCCGCCGCGGCCTCGGTCGGGTTGGGGGAGTAGCGGGGCGCGCCGATGCGCTGCCGGGCCCGCGGCTCGGCCGCCCCGACCTGCTCCAGCAGGGAGAGATACTGGCCCAGCTTGCGCGGCCCGAGGCCGGTGGTCTCGCGCAGCTCGGTCTTGGTGGCCGGCTTGCGCCGCAGCAGCGCGGCCAGGTCGCGCAGTTCCTCGGTGTCCGGCAGGCCGCCGCTGAAGAAGCGTTGCAGGCCCACGTCCTCGGCCCGCCAGAGCAGCAGCACCCGGGCCGGTTGCCCGTCGCGCCCGGCCCGGCCGATCTCCTGGAAGTAGCTGTCCGGCGAGTCCGGCAGTGCCGTGTGCACCACCCAGGCGATGTTCGGCTTGTCGATGCCCATGCCGAACGCCGAGGTCGCCACCATGATGGGGACCTCGTCGGCGAGGAACGCCTCGTGCAGCTCCGCGCGGGCTCCGGCGGGCATGCCGCCGTGGTAGAACTGCGCCGGGAAGCCGGCGTCGGTCAACCGGGTGGCCAGTTCCTCGGCGGCGCGGCGGGTCGGCACGTAGATGATGCCCGGCCGCCCCTCGTCGCGCAGCATCGTCATCAGGCGCCGCCACCGGTAGTCCTCGTCGGGGCAGTGCGTCACCTCGACGAACAGGTTGGGCCGATCCAGTCCGGAGACCACCACCTCCGGGTCGCGCAGCCGCAGCCGGGCGATGATGTCGTCGCGTACCGGCGGGGAGGCGGTGGCGGTCAGGGCGACCACCGGCGGTCGGCCGATGCCCTCGATCAGGTGCCCGAGCGCCAGGTAGTCCGGCCGGAAGTCGTGCCCCCAGGCCGAGATGCAGTGCGCCTCGTCGATCGCCACCAGCGCCGGCCCCAGCGCGGCGACCTCGGCCATCCGGGCCGGGTTGCTCAGCTGCTCCGGAGTGATGAACAGGAACTCCGCCCGGCCCTCGCGGATCTCGGTGATCGCCTGGGCCTGCTGGGTGGGCGACTCGTTCGAGCTGATCCGCACCGCCCGCAGCTCCGGGCGTTGCCGCTCGTTGAGCGAGGCGATCTGGTCCTGTTGGAGGGCCAGCAGCGGGGAGATCACCACGGTGGGGCCGGGGATCAGGCTGGCCGGAATCTGGTAGATGGCCGACTTGCCGGCACCGGTGGGCAACACCACCAGGGCGTCACGTCGCTTCATCACCGCGCGCATGGCGGCCAGTTGGTTGGGCCGCAGCGCCTTCCAGCCGAAAAGGCTGCGGGCCGCGCGGCGCAACGTCATCGAGTGCGTGGACAGTTTCATCGAGGGCCGGAGGTACCCGAGCCCATGACCGCCGAAACGCATCCGGACGATCATGGGCAGGGCACCGTCCATGCCCTCGATGGCCGGCTCGGCTGATTCCGGTCTCAGCGCAGCCGGGGCAGGACCTCGCGCTGGTAGAGGTCGAACAGCCCCTGGTGGTGCGGGCCGGTGTTGGCGACGTAGACCTCGTCGAAGCCGGCCTTGGCGTACCTGTCGATCATCTCCAGGTGGGCGTCGACGCTGTTGCCGCAGACGAACGCCTTCCTCACCATCTCCGGCTCGACCAGCTCGGCGGCCTGCTCGAAGTGTCGCGGTGAGGGCAGCACCTGGGACAACTCGCCCGGCACCCCGGCGTTGGGCCAGCGCTCGTACGCGATGCGCGTGCCCTCGTCCTCGCTGTCGGCGTACGCCGCCTTGAAGCCGGCCTGGCACGGCTTGTCGCCGCCGCCGTTCTCGCGGAAGCGCCGGACCATGTCGCCGTCGGGCATGGTGCTCACGTAGCCGTCGCCGATCCGGGCGGCCAGGTCGATGGCCTTCGGGCCGAAGCCGGAGACGTAGATCGACGGTGGCGTGTCGGGCAGCGTGTAGATCCGGGCGTTCTCCACGGTGTAGTGCTTGCCGCGGTGGTTGACGAAGCCGCCGCCCCACAGCTCGCGCAGCACCTCGACGGCCTCCTCCAGCATCTCCAGCCGGACGTCGGCGTGCGGCCAGGCATCGCCGAAGATGTGCTCGTTGAGGGCCTCGCCGGTGCCGACGCCGAGCACGAAACGCCCGCCGTGCAGCACCGCGCTGGTGGCCGCCGCCTGGGCGATCACGGCCGGGTGGATCCGCACGGTCGGGCAGGTCACCGCGGTGGTCACCGGCAGCGAGCAGACCTGGCTGAGCGCGCCGATCATCGACCAGACGAAGGGACTCTGGCCCTGTGCGTCCACCCAGGGGTGGTAGTGGTCGGAGATCCACAGCGCCTCGAAGCCGGCCCGTTCGGCACCACGTGCCTGTTCCAGCAGCTCGGCCGGCGTGAACTCCTCACTGGACAGAAAATATCCGATCTTCATCGCTTTCCCTTCGGCGCGCGGACCTGCTGATGGGAAAGCCGTACCCCGGTCGGGGTCGGTCACACCCCCGCGCGCCGGGCCGGAAGCGTTCAGCGTCGACCGAACATCGCCCGGATCGCGGCGAGCAGCAGCAGGGCGCCGACCACCAGGCCGAGCAGGCGTACACCGGGGATGTCGGCCGGGCTCGTCGCGTCGGCCAGCAGGGCGGGGTCCATCCCCGCACTCTCCCGCCGAGCGGGCCGCCGGGCAACTGTAAGGTTTATTGACTATTGAATCGCTCGGTGTGACCATGGCATGACCGCCTGCCGGTGGCGGTGCGCCGACGGCGCGCGAGAGATGGGGTACGGGGGCCGCATGAGCGAGCGCAACCAGCGGGTCGACGGGGGTGCACCGACACCGGTGACCGAGGCCGAGTGCCAGGAGGGGGTGGCGTGACCACACCCAGCGGGCACCTTCCGGCCCTCGCCGCCGCCGTCCTCCAGCCCGGGTTCGTCGGCACCACCCCGCCACCCTGGGTGTGCCGCTGGCTCGGTGCGGGCCTCGGCTCGGTGGTGCTCTTCGCCCGCAACGTCGTCGACCCCGAGCAGGTGGCCGCTCTCACCGCGACACTGCGCGCCGAGCGCCCGGACGTCATCGTGGCGATCGACGAGGAGGCCGGCGACGTCACCCGACTGGAGTCGGTCCGGGGCAGCTCCCGGCCCGGCAACTTCGCCCTCGGCGTGGTCGACGACCCCGAGCTGACCGAGGCCGTCGCCCGGGACCTCGGCGTCGAGCTGGCCGAGGCGGGCGTCACCCTCAACTACGCACCGGACGCCGACGTCAACTCCAATCCGGCGAACCCGGTGATCGGCGTCCGCTCGTTCGGCGCCGACCCGGCACTGGTCGCCCGGCACACCGCAGCCTGGGTGCGCGGGCTCCAGGCCGGTGGCGTGGCGGCCTGCGCCAAGCACTTCCCCGGGCACGGCGACACCCGTGTCGACTCCCACCACGACCTGCCCCGCATCACCGCCGACCGGGACCGGCTGGACACCTGCGAGCTGGTTCCGTTCCGGGCCGCCGTCGCGGCCGGGGTGCAGGCGGTGATGACCGGCCACCTGCTGGTGCCCGCGCTCGACCCGCACCTGCCGGCGACGCTGAGTCAGCGCATCCTGGGTGGCCTGCTCCGCGACGAGATGGGCTTCTCCGGGGTGGTGGTGACCGACGCGGTGGAGATGCGCGCGGTCGCCGACCGGTACGGCTTCGCCGGTGCGACGGTCCGCGCCCTCGCCGCCGGCGCCGACGCCATCTGCATCGGCGGCGAACGGGCCGACGAGCAGTCGGCCCTGGAGCTGCGCGACGCCGTCGTGGCCGCCGTCGTCTCCGGGGAACTGCCCGAGGAACGCCTCGCCGAGGCCGCCAAGCGCGTCGGTCAACTCGCCGCCTGGACGATGGCCGCGCGCACCGCCGGATCGGCCGGAGCGCGTGGTGCCGCCGACGTCGGGCTCGTCGCCGCCCGTCGGGCCGTTCGGGTCACCGCCGCCCGGACCGCGACTAAGGCGCTGCCGTTGACCCGCGCGGCGTACGTCGTCGAGTTCGAGCCGCTGCGCAACATCGCCATCGGCGCGGAGACCCCGTGGGGCATCGGCGCGCCGCTGGGCGAGTTGCTGCCCGGCACGAGCACCGTCCGCTACGCCGAACCCGACGTGCCGGCCGACCCGGGCGCCGGGGCGGGGGCCCGCCCGCTGGTCCTGGTGGTCCGGGACCTGCACCGGCACGACTGGATGCGCGCCGCCGTGCGACGGGCTCTCGCCGCTCGACCGGACGCGGTGGTGGTCGAGCTGGGCGTGCCCGAGGTGGTCACCGGGGCGGTGCACCTGGCCACCCACGGTGCCACCCGGGCCAGCGGCCGGGCCGCCGCCGAGGTGCTCACCGGCGCCCGCTGACCGGCCGGGCGGCCCTACCCGAGGTCGGCGACCAGGTCGGCGTACTCGGGCTTGTCGATGAACGCCGCCATGAACGGGCACTGCGGCACCACTGTCGCGCCCCGGGCACGGACCTCGTCCAGGGTGCCCCGGAGCAACGCCCCGCCCACCCCCTTGCCCTGAAAGTCCCGGTCCACCTCCGTGTGCGTGAAGACCAGAACCTCCCCACGCATCAGGTACGCGGTGAAGCCGGCCAACGCGTCGTCCACCAGGATCTCGAAGCGGTGCTTCGCCGGGTTGTCCTCGACCAGGGTGCTCATCCGGCCATTCTCCCCGCGCCGTCGACAAGCGCGTCCAGTTCGCCGAGCAACAGGTCCACCTCGTCGACGGTGTTGTAGTGGTAGATGCTCGCCCGCACCGCACCGCCGCTGTCGCGCAGACCCATCAGCTGGAAGTACTCGTAGGCGTAGTAGTCGCCGACGGACAGGCAGAACCCGGCAGCGCCCAACGCCTCCTGGGCGGACGTCGGCGACATCCCGGCGACCCGGAACGAGACAGTCGGGCAGCGCCGGGCCGGCGAGCCGTACA
This sequence comes from Micromonospora sp. NPDC048898, assembly GCF_043198035.1. Taxonomy (NCBI): domain Bacteria; kingdom Bacillati; phylum Actinomycetota; class Actinomycetes; order Micromonosporales; family Micromonosporaceae; genus Micromonospora; species Micromonospora sp. NPDC048898. The sequence goes on along the minus strand of NZ_JBICUF010000007.1, from coordinate 243,439 downwards.
CGGTGATCGCCGGCCGCCGCGCCAGCCCGGCGAGCAGCCGGTCCAGCAGCGCCGCCTCGTGCGCCTGGGCGGCGGCCAGCCCGGCCCGCAGCCGCGTACGCCGGTCGCCGACCGCGTCCGGGTCCAGGCCCGCCAGGTGGTCCACCGCCGCGCTCACACCGGCCAGCAGCGGGAAGCTCGGCGTGCCGTACTCGAACCGGTCCGGCACCGCGTCGGAGGACGGCACCAGCTTCGCCGGGCGCAGCGCCGCCCAGCGGGCCGGGTCGGCCACCATCGCCGCCAGGTGCGGCCCGGACCACTTGTACGCGCTGGTGACCAGCACGTCGGCACCGAGCGCGCTCAGGTCGGTCGGCCCGTGCGGGACCGAGTGCACCCCGTCGACGCAGACCAGCGCGCCGACCGCGTGGGCGATCTTGGCGATCGCCGGCACGTCCGGCCTGGTGCCGATGGCGTTGCTGCCGGCGGTCACCGCGACAAGTCGGGTCCGCTCACCGACCAGGTCGGTGTACTGGGCCGCGGGCAGCTCGCCGGTCTGCCGGTCGACCTCGGCCCAGCGCACGGTCGCGCCGGCCGCCTCGGCGGCCTGCACCCACGGGCGGACGTTCGCGTCGTGGTCGAGCCGGGACACCACCACCTCGTCACCCGGGCGCCAGGTCGCGCCGAGCGTGCGGGCCAGGGTGTACGTCAGCGCGGTGGCACTCGGGCCCAGCACCACCCCGGCCGGGTCGGCGCCGAGCAGGTCGGCCACCGCCGCGCGGGCCTCGGCCACCAGCTCCAACGACCGGCGGCCCGGCACGTTGGCGGTGCTGCGGTTGCCGACCGCCGTCCGCATGGCGTCGGTGACCGCGTCGATCACGCCGGCCGCGGTCTGGGTGCCACCGGCCCCGTCGAAGTGCACGAAACCCTCGGTCAGGGCGGGGTAGGCGGCCCGGGTGCGGGCGATGTCGAACGGCATGTCCCGGACCCTATCCGGTGCTCCTGGTGCCCTGGTCGGCCGGCGGTGGATCACCATCGGGTGAGGGTGTCGCGGACGTCTCGTACTCTTGGCGGGGTGACGAACCGACCCGCCAGCATGCCCATTCCCCCCGCCCGCCGCGCCGCCGGTCTCTTCGCCGGTCTGGCGCTCGGCCTCGCCGTGCTCGCCGGTTGCAGCTCGCAGGGCGCCTCGACCGACTGCGGTCTGGACGCCTGCACCGTCACCTTCGAACGGGGTGTCGACGCGAGCGCCACCATCCTGGGCGTCGAGGCCAAACTGGTCGGCGCCGAGGGCGACCAGGTGACCGTCGAGGTCGCCGGTGAGCAGCTCACCCTCACCACCGGGCAGCAGGCTGCCGAGGCCGGCGGCTTCGCCGTCACCCTGGACAGCGTCACCGACCAGCAGGTCAAGATCCGCGTGGCCCGCAACCCGGGCAGTTGACCTGGGCGGGCGGTGGCGGCAGGACGTTTGGGGATCTCCAGAATCGGAGATTGTGACGCCATGTCACTCACCCGTAGCGCCGAAGCCACCGCCTCCCGTACGGCGGACAGCCGGTGGCTGGAAGTTCTCGCCCGGGCCGGCTTCATCGGCTACGGCATCGTCCACCTCCTCTTCGCCTGGTTGGCGTTGCAGATCGCGTTCGGCACGTCGTCCGACGACGGCGACCAGTCCGGCGCGCTGCGCACCCTCTCCGCACAGCCCCTGGGCAAGTTCCTGGTCATCGCCACCGCGGTCGGCCTGCTCGCCATGGCGATCTGGCAGGCGTTGGAGGCGGCGGTCGGGCACCGCGCCGAGCGCGGCAGGGAACGGGTCATCGAACGGCTCGCCTCGGCCGGCCGGACCATCGTCTACCTCTACTTCGCCTGGACCGCCTTCAAGGTCTTCAAGGATGTCGGCTCGAACAGCGCCGACCAGCAGGAGGCCCTGACCGGCAAGCTGATGACCTCCAGCGGCGGCCGCTGGCTGGTCGGCCTGGCCGGGCTGGTGCTCGCCGCGATCGGTGTCGGCCTGGTCATCTACGGGGCCGTCAAGCGGTTCGAGAAGCACCTGAAGACCGGCGAGATGAGCGCCAAGACCCGGACGCTGGCCCGTCGGCTGGGCATGGCCGGATACATCGCCAAGGGCGTCGCGTACGGCATCGCCGGTCTGCTGGTCATCGTGGCGGCGGTGAACTACGACCCGGAGAAGGCCCGTGGTCTGGACGCCGCGCTGCACCTGCTGCGCGAGCAGTCGTACGGCGTGTTCCTGCTGACCCTGGTCGCCCTGGGCATCGCCGCCTTCGGTGTCTTCTGCTTCCTCCAGTCCCGGTACCGCAAGGTCTGAGCTGGTCGATTCCAGGAACGTCGGGCACTCTTGGGCTTTTGCCCGAAGTGCCCGACGCCCTGTCGAAGGGGAGCACCGAAACCGTGCAGAATTATCTCGAAACGACCGTCGCCGCGCTCGTCGCGGCGGCGGTCGCCCTGTTCCTGGTCGAGGTCGTCCACCGGCTGACCCGGCGGTTCGGCCGCCGATCCCAGTTGTTGACCGAGTTGACCGACCATGCGCACCGCCCGTTCCAGGTGGCCGGGACGGTCCTGGCCGTGCAGTTCGCCGTCCGGTTCAGCACCGGGTACGCGGTTGGCGAGAGTTGGCGCCGACTGCTGCTGCACCTGCTCATCCTGGCCGTCATCGCCACCACCGCCTGGCTGGTCGCCGCGCTGCTGGTGGTCGTCGAGGACACCGCGCTGGCCCGGTTCCGGGTCGACGTGCCCGACAACCGGCACGCCCGGCGGGTCCGGACCCAGGTGGTGATGCTGCGTCGCCTGACCATCGCGGTGATCGTCATCCTGACCGTCGGCGTGATGCTGATGACCTTCCCGAGCGTGCGGGGCATCGGGGCCGGTGTGCTGACCTCGGCCGGTGTGGTCGGTGTGGTGGCCGCGCTCGCCGCGCAGAGCCTGCTCGGCAACGTCTTCGCCGGCCTTCAGCTCGCCTTCAGCGACGCCGTCCGACTCGACGACGTGGTCGTCGTCGAGGGGGAGTGGGGTCGGATCGAGGAGCTGACCCTCAGCTACGTCGTGGTGCAGATCTGGGACGACCGGCGGTTGATCCTGCCCACCTCGTACTTCACCAGCAAGCCGTTCCAGAACTGGACCCGGACCGAGTCGGCGGTGCTCGGCACCGCCGAGTTCGACGTGGACTGGTCGGTGCCGGTGCAGACCATGCGGGAGGAGCTGCGCCGCCTGGTCGAGGGCACCGAGCTGTGGGACGGGCGGGTCTGCGTCCTGCAGGTCACCGACGCCACCGGGGGGATGGTGCGGATGCGTGCCCTGGTCAGCGCCGCCGACGCGGGCAGTCTGTGGGACCTGCGCTGCCTCGTGCGCGAGCACCTGGTGGCCTGGATCCGGGACAACCGCCCGACGGTGATGCCCCGGCTGCGTACCGAGCTGGGCGACGCCAACAGCAACCTGCCCTGGCAGTGGGTGCAGCCGCGGCGGCCGGCCCGCCGCCTGTCCGACACCGAGGCACCCGACGACGCCCGCGTCTTCGGCGGCAGCGACGACGGCGACGCCCGCAGCGAAGCGTTCGTGGGCCCCGAAGAATCCCGCACCTAGGGAGTGTGTCGAGGTGTGTGCCGCCTGACCCACCCCGCTGATCATGAGGTTATTGCTCGCCGCCTCGGCGTGTCGGGGCAATAACCTCATGATCAGCAGCTCGGTGGGGTTCGGGTGGGAGGTTTGTTCGGGCTTGGGTGGGGGATGTGCTGCCGGACGTCTCTGGCGTGATCGCCGGAGAGCCGAACCTTCGGCGCGGCGTTCCGACAACGGGAACGGTGGGCCGCTCGCCGCGTTTTAGGATTGACGAGCGGCAACTCCGGGCATACAGCGCGGTGATAGGGAAAGGAGGACAGCATGGCTGACGTGGCGAACGCCCGCACATCCCACAACGGGAGCGAGCCCTCCACCGCCGAGTTGGTGCAGCGGGCCACCGAGCAGGTCTCCCGGCTCATTCGGGACGAACTGGCGCTGGCCCGGGCGGAGTTGACCCAGAAGGGCAAGCACGCGGGCATCGGGATCGGCCTGTTCGGCGGCGGTGGCGCGCTGGCGTTCTTCGGCCTGGGCGCGCTGGTCGCCACGGCGATCCTGCTGCTCGACCTGGTGCTGCCCGCCTGGGCCGCCGCGCTGATCGTGGCGGTGGCCTGTTTCCTGGTGGCCGGTGTTCTCGCCCTGGTGGGCAAGAAGCAGGTCAGTCGGGCCGTCCCGCCGGTGCCGGCGGCCACGGTCCGCAGCCTCCGGGCCGACGTGGACACCGTCACCGCCGCGGTGAAGGACAGGGGGCGGCAATGACCGGCAACGGGACCGGCGACACGGAGGCCCTCCGCGAGGAGATCCGTCGCACCCGGGTCGAGCTGGGCGAGACGATGGAGGCGTTGGCCGCCAAGGCCGACGTCAAGGCGCGTCTCAAGGAGTCCGCCGAGCAGGCCAAGGAGCGGATGCGGGAGCAGGCGGCGCAGACCGTCGCTCGGGTCCGCGGGCAGGCCGCGCGTGGTGCCGGTATGGCGCGGGCGCAGGCGTACGAAAAGGGTGGGATGGTGCGCGCGCAGGCGTACGACAAGGGTGAGTTGGTGCGCCGCAACCCGGTGCCGTGGGCGGCCATCGCGGCCGGTGCGGTGGCCACCGTGGTGGTGCTGATGATCGTGCGGGGGAGGCGTAGGTGAGCAAGAGCATCGGCAGGGTCGCGTACCGGCCGGTCGGCGTGTTGTTGGGTATCGCCGCAGGCGCGGTGGCGGGTGCGATCTTCCGGCAGGTCTGGAAGGTCACCGCGGGCGACGGTGAGGCGCCCAGCGCGACGGACGAGGATCGCGGCTGGGGTGAGGTGCTGGCCGCCGCGGCGTTGCAGGGCGCCATCTTCGCCGTGGTCCGGGCTGCTGTGGACCGCGGTGGCGCGGTCGGCGTCCGACGGATGACCGGCAGTTGGCCAGACTGATCGCCTGCGACTTCAGCCCCCTCCCCGCATCGATGGGAAGGGGGCTTTCGCATGACATCGGACGCCGCCCAGCGGATCTCAGGCATCCGTCAGGTCACATGTCGGAGAAATTCGTTCCAGGGGTCGTGACAGACTTTTTGCGTACGTGATTTGCTGGTCCACGCTGTTGCGAGATGGCGTGGGTTGAGAGAAGTCTCCTTCGTGGGGCCGCCTCAGACGCCGCTGCTCGAAAACGGCCAATCGGCCGCACGGCGTGCACGGCCACCAGTTGTTAGAAGGAGATACACATGGCTCAGGGAACCGTGAAGTGGTTCAACGCTGACAAGGGCTTCGGCTTCATCACCGTCGATGGTGGGGGTGCTGACGTGTTCGTCCACTTCTCGGCCATCCAGACCAGCGGCTACCGCTCGCTGGAGGAGAACCAGCGGGTGGAGTTCGAGATTGCACAGGGTCAGAAGGGCCCGCAGGCCGAGCAGGTCCGTCCCATCTGAGTGAGACGGCCGGTCCGCCGGCCAGTGGGATGACCCGGCCAGGGTCGTCGCGAAGCCCCGCATCCCGTCCGGGATGCGGGGCTTCGCTCATGGCGGGTCGGGCGCCAGTGTGGACCGGCGGGTCAGTTACGGCGGCGTGAGCGCAGGCCGAACCAGAGCACGACCAGCCCGGCCAGCGCCACGAGCGGGCCGATCACCGCCCAGATCTTCTTGTCGGTCATGACGCTGCCGCTGACGTAGCCGAGGCCCTGCACCGTCCACACCGCACCGATCACGACGGCCAACAGGCCGAGTGTGAGCGCAAGCCAGCCCCTCATCGCGTCCCCTCTCCGCCGCCCGCGCGTCGCCTCCCAGCATCGCCGGTCGGGCGACGCGACGCGAGCACCCCGGGTGCGCGAGTCACCACCGGTCGTGCACCTGCGGGCGGATCAGCTCGTCGTAGATCTCGCGTACGGCGGTCAGTTGGCCCTCGGTGAGCGGCGAGAGGGCCGCCGTCGCGGCGTTGCGCCGGGCCTGGTCGGCGTCGCGGGCCCCGGGGATGACGACTGTGACGCCCGCCTGGTCCAGCACCCAGCGCAGTGCGAACTGCGCCATCGTGCGGTCCGCGTCGACGAGGGGGGCCAGCCGGCGTACGGCGGCCAGACCCCGCTCGTAGTCGACTCCGGAGAACGTCTCCCCGACGTCGAAGGCCGCGCCGTGCCGGTTGTAGTTGCGGTGGTCGTCGGCGGGGAACTCGGTGTGCTCGTCGTAGCGGCCGGAGAGCAGGCCACTGGCCAGCGGCACCCGGGCGATGATGCCCACTCCGGCCGCCGCGGCTGCCGGCAGGACACGTTCGAGGGGCTTGTGCCGGACCGCGTTGAGGATGATCTGCACGCTCGCCACCCCCGGTCGGGCGATGGCGGTGAGGGCCTGGTCGCAGGTCTCGACGCTGACCCCGTACCCGGCGATGGCCTTCTCGGCGACGAGGGTGTCCAGGCCGTCGAAGACCTCGTCGGAGGAGAAGACCTCGGTGGGCGGGCAGTGCAGCTGGACCAGGTCCAGGGTGTCCATGCCGAGGTTGGCCCGGGACCTGTCGGTCCACTGCCGGAAGTTGTCCAGGGTGTACGCCTCTGGCCGCTGCTCGACGCGGCGACCCATCTTGGTGGCGACGGTCAGCCCGGCGTCCGGCCGGGACCGCAGGAAGCGGCCGATCAGCTGCTCGCTGCGACCGTCGCCGTACACGTCGGCGGTGTCGAGGAAGGTGACTCCGGAGTCCACGGCGGCGGTGAGCACCGCCATCGCGTCGTCCTCGCTGACGGTGCCCCAGTCCGCACCGAGTTGCCAGGCGCCCAGGCCGACCGCCCCGACGGTCCGGCCGAGCCGGTTGAAGCTGCGCTGTTCCATGCCCCGAGCCTAGTGATCGGGTTGCCACGCGGCCAGGCGAGCCGTACCTTTGCAAGACGGACGTACGGTTTGGGAGGCAGTGATGTGGGACCCGACGACCTACCTGCGCTACGGCGACCAACGATCCCGGCCGTTCCACGACCTGGTCGCGCGGATTCCGGTCGAGCACCCCCGGGCGGTGGTCGACCTCGGCTGCGGCCCCGGCCAGCTCACCGCCACCCTCGCCGAGCGCTGGCCGACGAGCCGGGTGCGCGGCTTGGACTCCTCGCCCGAGATGATCGACCAGGCCGCCGCCCTCGGCGCTCCCGTCGACTTCGCCGTCGCCGACCTGCGCGACTGGCAGCCGGCCGGCGACGAGGACGTGGTGGTCAGCAACGCCGCACTCCAGTGGGTGCCCGGGCACCAGGAGCTGCTGCGCCGCTGGGCCGCCCAGCTGCCCGCCGGGACGTGGCTCGCCGTGCAGGTCCCCGGCAACTTCGCCGCCGAATCGCATCGCGCGCTGCGGGCGGTCGCCGACCAGCCGACCTGGCGGGCCGACGTCGCCCCGCTGCTGCGCGCCGACCCGGTCGACGACCCGGCCGACTACGCGGCGCTGCTGACCGCCGCCGGCTGTGCGGTGGACGCCTGGGAGACTACCTACGTGCACCTGCTGCCAGCCCTCCCCGGCGGGGAGCATCCGGTGCTGGCCTGGATGGAGGGCACCGCGCTGCGCCCGGTCCGGGCCGCGCTGGACGACGCCGGCTGGTCGGCCTTCCGGGCCGAACTGGGGGTACGCCTCAGCGCCGCCTACCCCGTGCGGCAGGGTCAGGTGTACTTCCCGTTCCGCCGCGTCTTCGTCGTCGCCCGCACCGGCGACCGAGCAGAGGAGAGCCCGTGACCGACCTGTCCGCCTTCATCGCCGGCCTGCCGAAGGTGGAGCTGCACGTGCACCACGTCGGCTCCGCCTCGCCCCGGATCGTCGCCGAGCTGGCCGCCCGCCACGAGGGACGCACCCCCGTGCCGGCCGACCCGGAGGCGCTCGCCACCTACTTCGAGTTCCGCGACTTCGCGCACTTCGTCGAGGTGTACCTCAGCGTGGTGGACCTCATCCGCGACCCGGAGGACGTCTGGCTCCTCACCCACGAGGTGGCCCGGGAGTTGGCCCGCCAACAGGTCCGGTACGCGGAGCTGACCATCACCCCGTACTCGCACGTGCGTCGGGGCATCCCCGCGCCGGCGTTCTGCGAGGCGATCGAGGACGCCCGCAAGCGTGCCCTGGCCGACTTCGGCCTCGACCTGCGGTGGTGCTTCGACATCCCCGGCGAGGCGGGCGTGCCCGCGGCGGAGGAGACGCTGCGCATCGCGCTGGAGGAGCGCCCGGAGGGGCTGGTCAGCTTCGGTCTGGGTGGCCCGGAGATCGGCGTACCCCGGCCGCAGTTCCGGCCCTACTTCGACCAGGCCCGCGCCGCCGGGCTGCACTCGGTCCCGCACGCGGGGGAGACCACCGGGCCGCAGACGATCTGGGACGCGCTCAACGAGCTGGGTGCCGAGCGCATCGGGCACGGCATCTCCGCCGCCCAGGACCCGGAGCTGCTCACGTACCTGGCCGAGCGGCAGATCGGCATGGAGATCTGCCCGACGTCGAACATCCGCACGCGGGCGGTGGCCACCCTCGACGAGCACCCGCTGCCCCGGCTGGTCGAGGCCGGGCTCCTGGTCACCATCAACTCCGACGACCCGCCGATGTTCGGCACGACCCTCGACGACGAGTACGCGGTGGCGGCCCGTCTGCTCGGGGTCGGCGCCAAAGGGCTGGCCGGGCTGGCCCGCAACGCGGTGGCCGTGTCCTTCCTCGACCCCGCCGGCAAGCAGCGGATCGTGGCCGAGATCGACGCGTACCTCGCCGCCGCCGGCTGAGCCCGCCGCCGGCTGAGCCCGCCGGGCCCGTCGCGGTGCGATCGCGTAGGGAGCAGGGCGCGCGGCGGGAGCGTTGGTGTGGGGGGACCTGTGACTCCCGCCGCGCGCGCGGCTTCACCGGTCGTGGGCGCGTGTCCGCTCGGCCGGTGAAACTGGTGGGTTCGTGCTCTGATCCTGTCAGTCAGCGGCCGGTCCAGCCCGCTCGTTAACCGCGATCTAAGGAAGACTTGCGACGGCCCACAACCCGGTCAGTCGTCGGTGGGACGCTGGCGCGGCCACCGACGTCCGGCGGCCTTCGTGTCCCGGGCGTCGCGGGCCATCCGTCCGACCAGACCGAAGCGGCTGACCTGCCGCGGCGTCGCCTCCGGATCGGCGAGCAGCATCACCACGCTGGCCCCGCCCAGCCGGGCGCGGTCGATGCTCACCGACCCGTTGGCCTGCAACGCCACCCGCTTGGCGATGTCCAGGCCGAGACCTGTCGAGCCCTGGTCACTGGCGCCCCGGCGCAGCGCCCGGTCCGGGTTGGCGATGCCGGGACCGGCGTCGTCGATCCGGATCGCCACGTAACCGTCGCGCCGGGACACCGCCACCTCGAACGCGGTGCCCTGCGGGGTGTAGCGGAAGACGTTGCCGATCACCGCGTCCAGCGCGGCGGCCAACTCGGCCCGGGGCACCGGCGCGGGGATGCGCAGTTGCGCGCCGTTGACCCGGTGTGGCCGGTTCTGGTCGCCAGCGAGGGCCGCCCAGAACACCATCCGATCCCGGACCACCTCGCTGACGTCGCACATCGCCGGCCCGGTCTCGTGCGCCACCGACTTGCGGGTCGTCTTGATCAACACGTCGATCTCACCCTCCAGGGTGACGATCGCCTGTCGGATCCGCCGGATGCCGCGAAGCCGGTCCAGCTCCGCCGGGCTGAACGAACCCACGCTCGTGTCGTCGGACTCCAGGGCCTCCGCGTCCAACCGCAGCACGGTCAACGGGGTACGCAGACGATGCGACAGGTCGGCCACCAACTCCCGCTCGTCGGTGCGGGCCGCGTCCAGCCGGTCGGCCATCCGGTTGAAGGCGTACCCGGCCTCGGCCAACTCGCGCGGACCGGTCGGCTCGACGCGTACGCCGAGGTCGCCGTCGCCGATGGACAGCGCGGCCTGGACCAGACCTCGGGTCGAGTCCACCGCGCGGGCGGCGACCCGGTCGACCACCAGCACCGCCGCGCCGGCCATCGCCGCCCCGACCGCGAACAGCAGCAGCCAGGTGCCGCCGGCACCCTCGCCCAGCGTCGAGTCCGGGAGGAACACCTCGACCACGGCCGTGCGGTCACCGAGGACGACCGGGTCGAGCCGGACCACGCCCCCGTCCACGTCGACGACCAGCGACCGCCGGTCGGCACGGGCCCGGTCCAGGTCGCCGCCGCTGGCCCGACCAGCGGACTCGTCCAGCCCCAGGCCGTGTACGACGGGCCGGGTCGGTGCGCCCTCGGCGCTCGCCACCACGGCCCGCTCGACCACCGCCGGGTCGGTGCTCACCGCCAGCGCGCCGGTCACCAGCGCGCTGCGCCGGGCCGCGTCGGCGATCGCCTCGTCCCGGCTCTGCTCCCGCAGGCTCAGCCCGAGCGGAATCAGGAACGCGAGCGCGACGAGGCTGCACATGCCGGCCGTGAGCAGGGCCAGCGCCGTCCTCAGTCCGGTGCCACCAGCCGGAACCCGACCCCCCGCACGGTGCGCAGGTAGCGCGGCTTCGCCGCGGACTCGCCCATCTTTCTGCGGAGCCAGTACAGGTGAACGTCGATGGTCTGATCCTCGCCGACCGATGGCTGCCGCCATACCTCCTCCAAGAGTTCCCGGCGGGACACTACCCGCCCGGGTCGTGCGGCGAGATACGCCAGCAGGTCGAATTCCTTACGGGTCAGCGCCAGCGGCTCCCCGTCGAGTTGGGCGCTGCGCTCGCCCACGTCCACCCGGAGCCCGCCGACGCTGTGCACCGCCGGCTGCACCGTCCGACTGGCCCGTCCGGCCCGGCGCAGGACGGTGGTGATCCGCGCGTCCAGGTGCGCCCCGGTGAACGGCTTGACCATGTAGTCGTCCGCGCCGGCACGCAACAGCTTGACCACCGACTGCTCGTCGTCCCGGGCGGTGGCGATGATGATCGGGACATCGGTGATGCCGCGCAGCATCCGCAGCGCGTCCGAGCCGTCCAGGTCCGGCAGGCCCAGGTCGAGCACCACCAGGTCGGGTGTCTCCGCGGCGACCCGGCGCAACGCGTCCAGCGCCGTACCCACGGCGTGCACGGCATGCCCCCGGTCGGTGAGGGACCGCAGCATCGCGCCGCGTACGACGTGATCGTCTTCGACCAGGAGCACGGAGGCCACGACAAGACCGTACTTGGCCTGGCAAGTTGATCGCGTTGCGACGTGCCTGGCGAGCGGGCAAGCTGGTACGACGATGTCGTTCACCCTGTTCGTCGATGCCCGCCTGGCGCTCGCCCGGGACAGCCTCGCCGGTCTCTCCACCGGCGACGCGCTCGGCGCACAGTTCTTCCTGCCGAGGGCGGCGCCCCCGGATCTCGCCGGGGGCGTACTGCCGCCGGCCCCCTGGGAGTGGACCGACGACACCGAGATGGCCTGCTCGGTCTTCGCCGAGCTGGCCCACTCCGGCGGCATCAACCCCGACCGGCTGGCCCTCGCCTTCGCCGGGCGGTGTTCTCCGCGCCGGGGCTACGGCGTCGGCGCGATGTCGATCCTGCGGCTGATCCGCACCGGCACCCCGTGGCCGCTGGCCGCCGCCTCCGCCTTCGACGGCCAGGGCTCCTGCGGCAACGGCGCGGCGATGCGGGTCGGTCCGCTGGGCGCGTACTTCGCCGACTCGACCGCGCGTGCCGCGGCGCAGGCCCGAGCCTCCGCCGAGGTGACGCACGCGCACCCGGAGGGAATCGCCGGGGCGGTCGCGGTGGCCGTCGCCGCCGCGCTGGCCGCCCGGGCCCGCCTCGACGGGCACCGGCCGACCCCGGAACGGCTGCTCGCCGGGATCGCCGCCAGGCTGGACCCGGGCACCGAGGTACACCGGAGTGTCAACCGGGCGGCGGCGCTGCTCGGTCGGCCACTGGATCGGGTGGTGGCGGAACTCGGCAACGGCTCCCGGGTGACCGCCCAGGACACCGTCGGCTTCACCCTCTGGGTGGCCGCCACCCACCTCGACGACTATCCAGCGACGATCCAGCGCTGCGTCCAGGCCGGTGGTGACCTGGACACCACCGCCGCCATCGCCGGGGCGATCGTGGCCGCGTACACGGGTGTCGGCACCCCCGGCGGCGTACCCGAGTCGTGGCTGTCCGCCCGCGAACCGCTACCCACCTGGGCAGCCTGACCGCCCGTGCCGGGCTGTGTCTGCCCCGGCCGGGCTGTGTCGGTGTTGGCCGGGCTGCGATCCGCGTGCGTCGGGCTGCCCTGCCCAAGGTCAACTCGGCTTTCTGCAACTCGGGGCATCCGCACGGCAGGGATGCCACGGGTTTCTGAAACCGGAGTGGGTCACCGCGAGGTGGCGGAAGCGGCGTGGATTACCGCGAGGCCGCGGACACGGCGGGCTGCGGGTTGGCGGGCTGGGGGTCGGCGGGCGTCGCGTCGGCCGGAATCCGGTCGGGGGGCGTCGCGGTGTCGTCCGCGCGGCCGGTGATCTCGGCGAGGGTGGCGGCCTCGTCCTCGTCGGGGCCGCCGGTGACCTCGGCGAGCGCGGTGGCCTCGGCCGGGTCGCGTCGGCGCCACCGGCTGACCAGCCAGCCGATCGCCGCACCGCCGCCCAGCCCGGCCAGCAGGCCGGCGGCCAGCATCCCGTCGGCGTTGCCGGACTCCTCGTCGGCGCCGCCCGCATCGGCGGCCGGGGCGTCGACACCGCTGTCCGCGGCGGCTGGCGCGCCGGCGGCCGGGCCGCCGTGCCCGCCGTGGGCGACCGGACCCGCCGCACCGGGTGCCGCCGGCAGCAGGTTGAGCGCCGGGGCCCGGTGCGGACCGGCGGCGTCCGCCCACCGGACCACCGTGCCATCGGCGTACGTCTGGACGACCTCGAAGGTGAGCCGCTCCGCCTGCGGCATCGGGCCCATGGACAGCGCCAGCCGGGCCGGCCCCGGGTCGCTCTCGCCGACCCGGACCCAGGTCACCGCCGTGGTCACCGTGCTCACCCCGGAGGAGTGGATACCGGCCACCGGCTTGTCCAGCGTGCGGGAGCTGATCTTGGGTGCCCAACCGTTCACCGACATCGGGTAGACCTCGGCGATCGGCGCGCCGGCGGGCAACCGCACCTCGATCTGGTTGGTCCTCGTGCCGGCCCGCTCCTCCGGCACGGTGAACTCCAGACGTACGGCGTCGCCCTGCCGTGCCTCGCTCGGGGTGGTCGTCACGTCCACGGCCTGCGCCGTACCGGGCCAGAGCAGCAACCCGGCCGCGGCCAGCGCGGTCACCGCCCCGATCCGCCGCCGACGTCCACCGCCGTGCGTGCTCGCCATCTTGTGCCCCCATCCCTGTCGACGCGACCGGCACCGGTTTCCGACCACACCCTCTAGTTCGGCTCCGGGGCCCGAAAGGTTCAACGCCAACCGACAGGAAGGTGCCGTTCCCGACCGTGGGTGGGTGGACCGATAGCATCGGCAGGAGCCGAGGATCGGCACCGTTTCGTACCACTTGGAGGAGTCACCGTGTCCGCACCCCGTACCCCCGCCGTGGCCGACCCCGTCGTCGTCGCCGCCGGGACCACGGCGGCCGACGCGGTGGCCGCGGCCGGACTGCCCGCGAACGGCCCCAAGGCGATCGTCGTGGTCCGCGACCCGCAGGGTCAGCTGCGCGACCTGGACTGGTCGCCGGCCGAGGAGACCGTCGTCGAGCCGGTCAGCCTGGACTCGCCCGACGGGCTCACCGTGCTGCGCCACTCCACCGCGCACGTGCTCGCCCAGGCCGTGCAGGACATCTTCCCCGAGGCCAAGCTGGGCATCGGCCCGCCCATCGAGAACGGCTTCTACTACGACTTCGACGTCGACAAGCCGTTCCAGCCCGATGACCTCAGCAAGCTTGAGAAGCGCATGCAGGAGATCATCAAGTCCGGCCAGCGGTTCCGTCGCCGCCGTTTCGGCAGCCTGGACGAGGCGCGCGCCGAGCTGGCCGACGAGCCGTTCAAGCTGGAGTTGATCGAGGTCAAGGGCGAGGGCCTGGACACCGACGAGGTGATGGAGGTGGGCGGCGGCGAGCTGACCATCTACGACAACCTCGACGCCAAGGAGGACAAGGTCTGCTGGTCGGACCTGTGCCGGGGCCCACACCTGCCGACCACCCGCCTGATCGGCGCGTTCAAGCTGATGCGCTCGGCCGCCGCGTACTGGCGCGGGTCGGAGAAGAACCCCCAACTACAGCGGGTGTACGGCACCGCGTGGCCGACCCGCGACGAGCTCAAGGCGTACCTGAAGCTGTTGGAGGAGGCCGCCCGGCGCGACCACCGCAAGCTCGGCGCGGACCTGGACCTGTTCAGCTTCCCCGACGAGATCGGCTCCGGCCTGGCGGTCTTCCACCCCAAGGGCGGCATCATCCGCCGCGAGATGGAGCACTACTCCCGTCAGCGGCACGAGGCGGCGGGGTACGAGTTCGTCAACACGCCGCACATCACCAAGGCGCAGCTGTTCCAGACCTCCGGTCACCTGCCGTACTACGCGGACACGATGTTCCCGCCCATGCAGCTGGAGGGCGCGGACTACTACCTCAAGGCGATGAACTGCCCGATGCACAACCTGATCTTCAGGTCGCGCGGGCGGTCGTACCGGGAGCTGCCGCTGCGGATGTTCGAATTCGGCACTGTCTACCGGTACGAGAAGTCCGGTGTCGTGCACGGCCTGACCCGGGTCCGTGGCCTGACCCAGGACGACTCGCACATCTACTGCACCCGCGAGCAGATGGCCGGCGAGCTGTCCACGCTGCTCAGCTTCGTGCTGGACCTGCTGCGCGACTACGGCCTGGACGACTTCTACCTGGAGCTGTCGACCCGCGACGACTCGCCCAAGTTCATCGGCGCCGAGGAGGACTGGGCCGAGGCCACCGAGGCGCTGCGGACCGCCGCCGCGACCTCCGGCCTGGACCTGGTGCCCGACCCGGGCGGCGCGGCGTTCTACGGGCCGAAGATCTCCGTGCAGGCCCGCGACGCCATCGGCCGGACCTGGCAGATGTCCACCATCCAGGTCGACTTCAACCAGCCGGAGCGGTTCGGGTTGGAATACCAGGCCGCCGACGGCACCCGCCAACGGCCCGTCATGATCCACCGGGCGCTGTTCGGGTCGATCGAGCGGTTCTTCGGGGTGCTCACCGAGCACTACGCGGGCGCGTTCCCGGCCTGGCTGGCGCCGGTGCAGGTGGTGGGCATCCCGATCCGGGAGGACCACACCGACTATCTGCACGGTTTCGTCGCGGCGCTGCGCGCCGAGGGTGTCCGGGCCCAGGTGGACGCGGGTGACGACCGGATGCAGAAGAAGATCCGCACGGCGCAGCAGCAGAAGATCCCGTTCATGGTGATCGCCGGTGACGACGACGTGGCCGCCGGCACGGTCTCCTTCCGCTACCGCGACGGCTCCCAGCGCAACGGGGTGCCGATCGCCGAGGCGGTGACCCACGTCCTGGACGTGGTCAACTCCCGCAGCAACGTCGGCCCCTCGGCCGCCGCGGAGTAACACGCGCGCCGGCTGGGGCGCGGGCGTGCCTGGCCCTTCGCGGTCGTGCCGGGCCCTGCCGCATGATCGTGCTCGATCCAGGAAGTGGGGGGGGGGGGGGGGGGGGGGGGGGGGCCCGCCGGGGGGGGGGGGGGGGGGGGGGGGGGGGGGGCCCCGGGGGGGGGCCCCCCCCCCCACTTCCATGTTCGAGCGCGATCCTCCCCGGAGGCGGCGTCTGCGGGTCAGATGCCGCAGCTCGGTGCCGACCAGCCCCCGACCGCCGCGACGTGGGTGTGGTCGTTGTGGTCCGGGTAACCAGGGCCGAGGATCTGTCCGAAGCCGTGGTAGCGGGCCTGCTGCGCCAGTCGGCAGAACGACGGTGACCCGACCAGGTCCACCGCGTCTCCGTACAGGTGCCGGCTGTTCGACGCCCCGCCGACCGCGCTGTTGCAGGCGTAGCTGCGGAAGCTGCTGCTGATCGAGATGGCCACGTCACCGAGGGCGTGCCGCAGGGCCTGGAGTTTCCACATCGAGACGAGCGCGTTGGCCCGCGCGGTGCTCGCCGCGACCGCGCCACCGGACCAGTCGCTGTTGCACTTGTTCAACTCGGCGTAGCTGAAGTTGGCTGGCGTGCAGTCGTTGTCCTGCAGGGCGTAGAGCCGGTTGAACGTCTGCGTGCCGGCGATGCCGTCCGCGGACAGGCCGTACGCCTGTTGGAAGCGGATCACCGCCGAACGGGTGGCTGGGCCGAACGCGCCGTCGATGGTGAGCACGGCACCGTAGCCGGGGTAGCCGGCAACTCGGATCTGGAGTTGCCGGACATCTTCGCCGGACGCTCCCTGGGACAGGGTGCGACCCCAGGTGTAGCAACCGTCCGCCTGGGCCGCGCCGGCGGTGAGGGTGACGCCGGCCACTGTGGTGGCGGCCGTCAGCGCAAGTGCCGCGAGGAGCCTGCCGAGCCGTCGGATCATGAAGCCCTCCATCGATACATGCATGCGTTTGGATGGATGGAATCTTCAGGCTTTGGCGATCATCCGTCAAGAATGTGCGGCAACGAGTTTTCCCGACGGCGGGTGTCGCGGCCCGACCGGGTGGCTCCGTAGGATCGGCTCGTGACAGGGGCGGAACGGCACACGGACACCGGCGGCATGACGGACGGCCTCGATCGGCTCTGGACGCCGCACCGGATGACCTACATATCCGGCGAGGACCGCCCGGCCGAGGGCTACGAGAAGCCCACCGGCTGCCCCTTCTGCCGGGCACCCAACCTGCCGCCGGAGGAGAGCCTGGTGGTGGCCCGCGGTGAGCACGTCTTCGTGGTGCTCAACCTCTATCCGTACAATCCCGGGCACCTGCTGGTCTGCCCCTACCGGCACGTGGCCGACTACACCGACCTCGACGTGCCGGAGACGACCGAGTTGGCGTCGTACACCCAGACCGCGATGCGGGTGATCCGCAAGGTGAGCAACGCGCACGGCTTCAACCTGGGCATGAACCAGGGCGGGGTGGCCGGCGCCGGCATCGCCGCGCACCTGCACCAACACGTGGTGCCCCGGTGGGGCGGCGACGCCAACTTCATGCCGGTGATCGGTCGGACGAAGGTCCTGCCGCAACTGCTCGGCGACACCCGCGACCTGCTCGCCCGCGCCTGGCCGTCCTGACCACCGGTCGCGGCGTCCAACCGCGCGGGTGTCCGCGCCGGGCCTGCTAGTCGACGCGCAGCAGCGCGGTCAGCTCCGGCCAGGTCTCCACCCGGCGTACGCGGGGCAGCAGCGCGGCGTGCGCGGCGACCTCCGCCGGACGGGGCCGGAACAGGAAGCGGTGCGGCACCGAGTCGAGATAGCCGAGCACTTCCAGCTTGTCGTCCACGAAGTGGGTCAGCCCGAGTCGTCGGGCGATCGGTGCCTTGTCCGGTCGGGTGCGGCAGAAGTGCACCCGCCGCACTCCGATGCCGGTGCGGGCCGGAAAGTCGTGGTGGGCCAGCCACTCCCGGGTGCGCCGCTCGGTGGACGTACCGCACTTGGACACCAGGTGCACCTCGTCGAACGCCGGACCGAGCGCCGCGAGCGCGTCGAACGCCCCGGCGACGGCAGGGGTACGCAGGTAGTGCGCGCCGAAGAACGACGTGTCCGCGTCGTCGTCGGCCGGCTCGATGAGCACGCCGCCGATGTCCACACCCAGCCGTCGCATGGCGCCGATCATGCCGCACCCTGACCGTCGCCGTGCACCCGCGTGTCCGGCTCCGGATCTGCTACGCCCCGGCCCTCCCGAGGTGGCACGATCGGCCGATGGCAGTCACGACACGGACGTTGGGGCGCAGCGGCATCGAGGTCAGCGCCCTCGGCATGGGGTGCTGGGCGATCGGCGGCCCCTGGGCGGAGGGCGCCCAACCGCTGGGCTGGGGCGCGGTCGACGACGACGAGTCGGTGCGGGCGGTACGCCGGGCGCTCGATCTGGGCATCACCCTCTTCGACACCGCCGACACGTACGGCGCCGGGCACGGTGAGCGGGTCCTCGGCCGGGCGCTCGCCGGCCGCCGCGACGACGCGGTGATCGCCACCAAGTGGGGTTACACCTTCGACGAGGCGAACCGGCAGGCCACCGGCGAGGACGCGTCACCCGCGTACCTGCGGAGGGCCGTGACGGCTTCCCTGCGCCGGCTCGGCACCGACCGGATCGACCTCTACCAGCTGCACCTGGCCGACCTGTCGGTGCCGCGGGCGCAGGCACTGATCGGGACCTGCGAGGACCTGGTCACCGAGGGCCTGATCCGGGCGTACGGATGGAGCACCGACCGCCCCGACCGGGCCACCGTGTTCGGTCACACCGCGGCCGGCGCCACCGCGGTGCAGCACACCCTGTCGGTGCTGCGGGACGCCCCGGAACTGCTCGCCGTCTGCGACAAGTACGACCTGGCCAGCGTCAACCGGGGTCCGCTGGGGATGGGGCTGCTCACCGGCAAGTACTCGGCCGGGTCGGTGCTGCCCCGCGACGACGTACGCGGGTTGGCCCCCGGCTGGTTGGAGTGGTTCCGTGGTGGCCGGCCGGCTCCAGAGTGGCTGCGCCGGGTCGGCGCGGTTCGCGCGGCGCTCACCGCCGACGGGCGCACCCTCGCCCAGGGGGCGCTGGGCTGGATCTGGGCCCGCAGCGGTCGCACCATCCCGATTCCCGGCTGCCGTACGGTGGCCCAGGTCGAGGAGAACGCCGCCGCGCTGCACCGGGGCCCGTTGCCGGCGGACCAGTTCGTCGAGGTGGAACGCCAACTGGCGGCCCTCCGCACCGCAGCCCTCCGCGACGCCGACCGCCCCCACCGGCCCTCTCCCACGCACCCCACCATCCACCCCTGACCAACCGCCCACCCCGCCCACCCGCGCCGCCCCCATGCCCGCACCGCGCTGGTCAGTGTCGATCATGGAGTTATGGTTCCCCTTGAATCGGACATAGCCTCATCTTCTGCCCACCACAACTCCATGATCGACACGAGAGTCGCCCCAGTCCTCGCCGATCTTGCGTCTACTGCGCCCCGTCGGCCCGGGTTACGGGGTTTGTTCCTTGCGAATCTGGTCGGCCAGGTGCGCGGGCATGGTGTCGTGGCGCACGAAGTGGCGGCGGAAGGTGCCGGTGCCGGCAGTCATGGAGCGCAGCTCGACGGCGTAGCGCAGCAGCTCGGTTGCCGGCACCTCGGCGCGGACGAGGGTGCGGCCCTCGGTGTCCGGGTCCGGTTCGGTGCCGAGCACCCGGCCGCGTCGGCTGGACAGGTCGCCCAGCACCGTGCCCACCGAGCCGTCCGATACCCGGATGGTGACCTCGTCGATCGGCTCCAGCAGCGCCGGCTGGGCGCGGTCGGCGGCGTCGCGCAGTGCCAGCGCGCCGGCGGTCTGGAAGGCCGCGTCGGAGGAGTCGACGCTGTGCGCCTTGCCGTCGACCAGGGTCACCCGCAGGTCCACCACCGGGTGGCCGGCGACCAGGCCGCGCTCCAGTTGGGCGCGGACGCCCTTCTCCACCGACGGGATGTAGTTGTGCGGCACCGCGCCGCCGACGACCCGGTCGACGAACTCGAAGCCGCTGCCCTGGGGCAGGGGCTCGACCTCGATGTCGCAGACCGCGTACTGGCCGTGCCCGCCGGACTGCTTGACGTGCCGGCCATGCCCCTTCGCGGGCACCGTCAGCGTCTCGCGCAGCGGCACCTTGACCGGCTCGGTGTCCAGTTCGACGCCCCCGGCGCGCAGCCGGTCGAGCACCACGTCGGCGTGCGCCTCGCCCATGCACCAGAGCACCAACTGGTGGGTCTCCGGGTTGCGTTCCAGCCGCAGGGTGGGGTCGCCGGCGACCAGACGTGCCAGGTTGCGGGCCAGGGCGTCCTCGTCGGCGCGGCTGCGGGCGACGACCGCCACCGGCAGCAGCGGCTCCGGCATCTCCCAGGGGGCGATCAGCAGCGGCTCGTCCTTGGCCGCGATGGTGTCGCCGGTCTCGGCGGTGCCCGACTTGGTGATCGCGCAGATGTCGCCGGCCACGCAGAACGGCACCTCCCGCAGGGTGGCGCCCAGCGGGGTGTAGATGTGCCCCACCCGCTCGTCGGCGTCGTGGTCGGGGTGGCCGCGTTCGGCCATCCCGTGCCCGCAGATGTGCACGGTCTGCTCGGGGCGCAGCGTGCCGGAGAAGACCCGGACCAGGGAGACCCGCCCGACGTGCCGGTCGACTGTGGTCTTGACGACCTCGGCGACGAGCGGCCCGTCCGGGTCGCAGGTCAGCGGCGGGCGGGGTGAGCCGTCCACGCCGGTGACCGCCGGCAGCTCGTGCTCCAGCGGCGACGGGAACGCGGCGGTCAGCACCTCCAGCAGCACGTCCAGCCCGACCCCGGTCTCGGCGCAGACCGGCACCACCGGGTAGAAGTGACCGCGGGCGACCGCCTTCTCCAGGTCGTCGATGAGCACCTCGTCGCTGATCTCCTCGCCGTCGAGGTAGCGGTCCATGAGGGTCTCGTCCTCGCTCTCGGCGATGATCCCCTCGATCAGCTCGTCGCGGGACTCGTCGATGGCCCGCTGGTGCTCCGGGTCCGGGTCGCGCACGTCGGCGGGCAGCCCGGCGGAGTAGTCGAAGACCCGGCGGGTGATCAGGCCGAGCAGACCCTCGGTGGACACCCCGTCGTCGCCGAGCATCGGCAGGTAGAGGGGCATCACGTTGTCGCCGAAGAGGCGTTGGCAGAGCGCCACCGTCTCGTCGACGTCGGCGCGGGGCTGATCGAGGCGGGACACCGCGACCGCGCGGGGCATGTCGACCGCCGCGCACTCCTCCCACAGGGCGACGGTGGCCGCGTCCATGCCACCCGCCGCGGAGACGACGAAGAGCGCGGCGTCGGCGGCCCGCAGCCCGGCGCGCAGCTCACCGACGAAGTCGGCGTACCCGGGGGTGTCCAGCAGGTTGACCTTGATGCCGTTGTGCAGCAGCGGTGCGCAGGACAGGCTCACCGAGCGCTGTTGGCGTACCGCCGCGGGGTCGTGGTCGCCGACCGTGGTGCCGTCGACCACGGCGCCGGCCCGGCCGATCGTGCCGGTGGCCGCGAGCAGGGCCTCGACAAGTGTCGTCTTGCCCGCTCCGGGGTGCCCGACGAGCACCACGTTGCGAACCAGTTCGGGCTCGGTCACCACCGGCGTGCCGCCGGTGGAACCCTTCTCCTGACTTTTCTGCGCCATGGGGCGCACCTCCCTCAGCCGGTGGTGGGTGGCGACTGCCGCGCGAGGTGGAAGCGGCCCGGGGCGAGTGCGCGGCAATATCCTCCGGTGGTCTGCTGCACAACGGGAACGGGACGGGCGGACGGGTGAGCTGGCTCACCCTCCGGCTCGATCTCACACCCGTTGTCGGGTAGGCACAAGCCTCTCCCGGGCGGGTCGGAGGGGCGGCCGTATCGGCGGACCTGGGCGGACCGTTATCGTGGGGACCGCCATGGCGAAGATCTTCCAAGTGTCGGCCCGCGCGGGGATGACCCGCGTCGTCGAGCCGATCGCCCGTGCCCTGCTGCGCGCGGGCGTAACCCCCAATGCCGTCACCGTCGCGGGCACCGTTGGTGTGCTCGTCGGCGCGCTCGGCTTCGGTGCTCGCGGCCATCTGGTCGCGGGTGCGTTGATCGTGACCCTTTTCGCGCTCACCGACCTGCTCGACGGGACGATGGCCCGGATGAGCGGCGGCTCCACCAGGTTCGGCGCGTTCCTCGACTCAAGCATGGACCGGGTCGCCGACAGCGCCGTCTTCGGCGCGGTCGCGTACTGGCTGGCCACCCAGGGTGACCACTCCGGGGTGGCCGCCGCGCTGGTCTGCCTGGCCGTCGGCGGCCTCGTCTCCTACGTCAAGGCCCGCGCCGAGGGTCTCGGCATGACCTGCAACGTGGGCATCGCCGAACGCACCGAGCGGCTGCTCATCGTCGGGGTCGGCGGGATCCTCACCGGCGTCGGTGTCGATCATGCCCTGGAGATCGCACTCTGGCTGCTCGCCGCGGTGTCGATCTTCACGGTGGGGCAGCGGATGGCACACGTCTACCGCCAGGCCCAGCAGCTCCAGCCGGACGGCCAGGCGTGAACGGCCCGTCGACGGCCCGGCACCGGACGACCGGCGGCCGGGCCGCGTGAACCTCACCGAGCTGGGCTACGTCGCCGGGTGGCGGGTGGTCCGCGCGCTACCCCGGCCGTTGGTGGCGGCGGCGTTCCAGGCGGGCGCCGACCGCGCCCACCGCCGCCCCGGCGGGGGTACGGCCCGACTGCGCGCGAACCTGCGCCGGGTGGTCGGGCCGGAGCTGCCCGAGGCCGAGCTGGACGATCTCGTCAGGCGCGGGCTCCGCTCGTACGCCCGGTACTGGATGGAGGCGTTCCGGCTGCCCGCGTTGAGCCGGGCGCAGATCATGGCCGGCTTCCGACTCGACGGCGCGGAGTTGCTCGCCGCCGACGTGGCCGCCGGCCGGGGCGCCGTGGTGGCGCTGCCGCACGCCGGTAACTGGGACGCGGCGGGCGCCTGGGTGGCGACCAACGGCTGGCCGATCACCACGGTCATGGAACGGCTCAAACCCGACGGCGTGTACAAGCGTTTCATGGCCTTCCGGGCGGGTCTGGGGATGGAGATCCTGCCGACCCACGGCGGGCCGCGTCCGACGTTCGACGTGCTGCTGGAGCGCCTACGTGCCGGTGCGGTGGTGCCGTTGCTGGCCGACCGGGACCTCTCCGCCCGCGGGGTGGAGGTGGACTTCTTCGGCGGGAAGACCCGGATGCCGGGCGGGCCGGCGTTGCTCGCCCTGCACACCGGTGCGCCGCTCTACGTGGCCTCGATGTGGTACGAATCGGATGCGGCGTGTGCGTCGCTCGCCGGCCCGCTGCCGGTGCCGGGGCCCGAGGCGGGGCCACTTGACCAGCGGGTCCGTTCGCTGACCCAGCTGATCGCCGACGGTCTGGCGGCGGGCATCGCCCGGCATCCGGAAGACTGGCACATGTTGCAGCGGATGTGGCTGGACCAGCGGGGGTCGGGGGACGGCACGGCGCTGTCCTCGTCGGCTCCCGATCGGGCCTGAGGAGGTGGGGGGCACGGTGGGACGGTGTTCCGCGGTCGTGGGCGGGAGGCGCTGACGCATGCGGATCGGCATCGTGTGCCCGTACTCCTTCGATGTCCCCGGCGGCGTGCAGAACCACGTGATGGACCTGGCCGAGGCGCTGATCGCGCTCGGCCACGAGGTCAGCGTGCTCGCACCTGCCGACGAGGACTCGCCGCTGCCGGAGTACGTGGTGTCCGCCGGTCGTGCCGTGCCGCTGCCGTACAACGGCTCGGTGGCCCGGATCGCGTTCGGGCCGGTCTCCACCGCCCGGGTCAGGCGTTGGATCATCAACGGCGACTTCGACGTGCTGCACGTGCACGAGCCGCTCACGCTGAGCCTGTCCCTGCTGGCCGTGCTCTCCGCGCGCGGCCCGGTGGTGGCCACGTTCCACACCGCGATGACCCGGTCCCGGGTCCTCGCCGCCGCGCAGGGTGTCCTCCAGATCGTGTTGGAGCGGATCACCGCCCGGATCGCGGTCAGTGCCCTGGCCCGCAAGGTGCAGGTCGAGCACATGGACGGCGGCGCGGTGGAGATCCCCAACGGGGTGGCGGTGGCCAAGTTCGCCGACGCCGAACCGTTGCCGGGCTGGCCGGGGGAGTGCGCCCCGGGCACCGGCGGCACCCTGGGCTTCCTGGGCCGCTTCACCGAGGCGCGCAAGGGCTTCCCGGTGTTGCGCGACGCGTTCGTGGCGTTGGCCGCCACCCGGCCCGGGTTGCGGTTGCTCGTCGCCGGCCCGGGGGACCCGGACGACCTGTACGACCAGTTCCCGGCCGAGTTGCACGAGCGGGTCACGTTCCTCGGGCTGGTCACCGAACCGGACAAGGCGCGGATGCTGCGCAGCGTGCACCTCTACGTGGCACCGAACACCGGCGGCGAGTCGTTCGGCATGATCCTCACCGAGGCGTTGGCCGCGGGCACCACGGTGATCGCCAGCGACCTGGACGCGTTCCGGCGGGTGCTCGACGGCGGGCGCGCCGGTCGGCTCTTTCCCACAGGTGACCCGGTGGGGCTGCGCGACGCGGTGACCGAGTTGCTGGACGATCCGGCCGGGCGGGCCACGTTGAGCGCGTGCGGCGATCAGGTGGTGGCGAATTTCGACTGGCCGGTGGTTGCCCGCCGCGTTCTGGAGGTATACGCAGCGGCGATCGAGGCAACCGACGGGCGGGTCATCGACCAGGAGTGGGTGGGGCTGGGCTGAGCCGGTGTGACGCATGGTGCGGACGACGACCGGAGCGACCGGTGTGGCCGCGCCCAATCGGAGGCGGAACGGAGCAGCACTACGATGCCGCACATGTGGTGGGTGGTGGCCGCGATCGTGGTCGTGGGGCTGGTCGGGGCGTACCTCATCTGGACCGCCGGCCGGGTGCAGCGGTTGCAGGGCCGCGCGGAGCTGGCGGCCCGGGCTCTCGACGCCCACCTGCTGCGCCGCGCCGCGGCGGCGGCCGTGCTGGCCGAGCGGCGCTTCGGTGTCGAGCTGTACGCGGCTGCCCGCATCGCCCTGGACGCCGGCCCGGACGAGCGGGAGGCGGCGGAGAACGACCTGACCCGGCAGTTGCGGGTGGTCCAGTTGGATCCGGGCGATCCGGACTGTGGGGCGGTCATCGCCGCCAGTCGCCGGCTCGCGCTGTCCCGGCAGGTGCACACCGATCTGGTGCGGGACGCCCGTTCGGCGCGTAGCCGTCCGCTGGTGCGGGTGTTGCGGATGGGGCGGGGTCGGGAGTGGCCGCGTTACTTCGACATCGACGACCCGACCCTCACGGTGCCGGCGGACGTCCCCACGAGCTGACCCGGGCGGTCGCCCGCGGGAGCCGGTGATCAGGGCCACAGTGCAGGCCACCGGGGGTCTGATTGGCTGTCGGTACGGCGTTGGTCCGCGCGTAGCATCTTCGCTGTCACCCCCCAGAGCACGTCCAAGGAGCGATGACCCGTGCCCGAAAACACCGTCTCGAACCCCGGTACGGCCCCCGTCGTCGGCACCGCCCGCGTGAAGCGCGGCATGGCCGAGATGCTCAAGGGCGGCGTGATCATGGATGTGGTCAACGCCGAGCAGGCCAAGATCGCTGAGGACGCCGGCGCGGTCGCGGTGATGGCCCTGGAGCGGGTGCCCGCCGACATCCGCGCGCAGGGCGGGGTGTCCCGGATGAGCGACCCCGACATGATCGACGGGATCATCGAGGCGGTCTCCATCCCGGTGATGGCCAAGGCCCGCATCGGTCACTTCGTGGAGGCGCGGATCCTCCAGTCGTTGGGCGTGGACTACGTCGACGAGTCCGAGGTGCTGACCCCGGCCGACTACGCGAACCACATCGACAAGTGGGCGTTCACGGTGCCCTTCGTGTGTGGCGCGACGAACCTGGGCGAGGCGCTGCGGCGGATCACCGAGGGTGCGGCCATGATCCGCTCCAAGGGCGAGGCGGGCACCGGCGACGTCTCCAACGCCACCACCCACATGCGGAAGATCCGCCAGGAGATCGCCCGGTTGGCCTCGCTGCCGGCCGACGAGCTGTACGTCGCGGCCAAGGAGTTGCAGGCCCCGTACGAGCTGGTCAAGGAGGTCGCCGAGAGCGGCAAGCTGCCGGTCGTGCTGTTCACCGCGGGCGGGATCGCCACCCCGGCCGACGCGGCCATGATGATGCAGCTCGGCGCCGAGGGTGTGTTCGTGGGTTCCGGCATCTTCAAGGCGGGCAACCCGGCGCAGCGGGCCGCCGCGATCGTCAAGGCCACCACCTTCCACGACGACCCGGACGTGCTGGCGAAGGTCTCCCGTGGTCTCGGCGAGGCCATGGTCGGCATCAACGTCGACGAGATCCCGCAGCCGCACCGCCTGGCCGAGCGGGGTTGGTAGACATGGGCGCGCCCACCATCGGTGTGCTCGCGCTCCAGGGGGATGTCCGCGAGCACGTGGCGGCGTTGGCGGCGGCGGGCGCGGACGCCCGCCCGGTCCGCCGTCCGGCGGAGCTGGACGCGGTGGACGGCCTGGTCGTTCCCGGCGGCGAGTCCACCACCATCAGCAAACTCGCCGACATCTTCGAGATGCGCGAGCCGATCGACAAGCGGATCGCCGACGGCATGCCGGTCTACGGCTCCTGCGCTGGCATGATCATGCTGGCGACCGAGGTGCTCGACGGTCGATCCGACCAGCGGGGCTTCGCCGGCATCGACATGACCGTCCGGCGCAACGCGTTCGGCCGGCAGGTCGACTCGTTCGAGGCGCCGGTGACCATCACCGGCGTGCCGGGTGAGCCGTTCCACGCGGTCTTCATCCGCGCACCGTGGGTCGAGCGGGTCGGCGCCGGCGTCCAGGTGATCGGCTCGGTGGCCGGCGGGCCGGCGGCCGACCGGATCGTGGCGGTCCGGCAGGGCAACCTGCTGGCCACCTCGTTCCACCCGGAGCTGACCGGTGACCTGCGCGTGCACGCGTACTTCGTGGATCTGGTCCGCAACGCCTCGGCGTGAGGCGTCGCTCAGCCGACGACCGCGCGCAGGTGCCCCGGACGGCGGCCCGCCAACCCGTCCAGCGCGGTCGCCGTGGCGGCGTCGGCGGGCAACTGCACCACCAGCCGCTGCGGGTCGGCCTCGGCCAGCTCCAGCGTCTCGACGTCGAGGCGCAGCAGCCCCGCCTCCGGGTGGCGCACCGTCAGCAGGCCGGCCCGCGCGGCGGTCACCGGTCGCCGCCGCCAGCGGTCGGTGAACGGCGCTCCCACCGTTCGGGCCAACCGCTCGGCGAACGCGTCGCTGGCCGGGTCGCCCCGGCGCAGCAGGTGCAGCTGCGCGACCTGCTGGTCGGCCACCGCCGACCAGTGCGGGTAGTGCTCGCGGGCCCGCTCGTCGGTCAGCACGAACCAGACCAGGTTCGGTCGCGACCCGTCCAGCAGGCCGAGCGGGCGGGCCAGCCGATCGAACGGGTCGTTCCAGGCCAGCACGTCGCCGAGCCGGTTGAGCACGTACGCCGGGGTGTCGCGCAGCGCGTCGAGCATGGCGCGGACCGTTGGCCGTACGGTGCGGGAAACCCTCGGCCGGTCGCCCGAGCACAGGTGTCGGGCGTGCTGGGCCGAGGCGAGCTGCCGCAGGTGTTCCCGGTCGGCGCTGTCCAGGCGCAGCGCGTCGGCGAGCGCGGCGAGGATCTCCGGCGACGGCCGGGTGTCGCGGCCCTGCTCCAGCCGGGTTAGATACTCCACACTGACCTGCGCCAACGTCGCCAGCTCGGCCCGGCGCAGCCCCGGGGTGCGTCGGCGCGGCCCCTCGGCGAGACCGACGTCGGCCGGCTGCCGTGCCTCGCGGCGACTGCGCAGGAACGCGCCCAGCTCTCCGTCCATCACCGAGCCAGTCTGGCAGCCGGCGCCGGCCGGTGGGTGGCCCTGGCAGGGCCATCCTCGCGGCGGTCTCCCCGACCCGTCCCGTCGGCCACAGGATCGTGGTCATGACAAACGCACAGAGCACCGGACCGCTGCGGATCGGTCTGATCGTGGGCAGCACCCGTCCCGGCCGGCGCGGCGCGGCGATCGCCAGGTGGGCGATGGAGGTGGCCGAACGGCACGAGGCGGTACGCGCCGGGGACGCCGTCTGCACGCTCGTCGACCTCGCGGAGCAGGAGTTGCCACTGCTCGACGAGCCGGTGCCGGCGCTGTTCGGCGACTACCGGCACCCGCACACCCGGCGGTGGGCGGCGGTGGTGGACGCCTGCGACGCCTTCGTCTTCGTCACCCCGGACTACAACCGCTCGATCCCGGCCGCCCTCAAGAACGGGATCGACTACCTGTACGCGGAGTGGACCGACAAGGTGGCCGGGGTGCTGAGCTACGGCGTGCAGGGTGGCAACCGGGCGGCCGACCACCTGCGGGCGATTCTGACCGAGGTACGGACGGTGGTGGTGCCGACCGGAGTGGCCCTGTCGATCTTCACCGACTTCGACTTCACCGGGGCCGACCCGGGTGACCGGACCGCCGGCCGGTTCGCGCCGGGTGACGGCCGGGAGACGGAGCTTTCCACCATGCTCGCCGAGGTCGTGACCTGGTCCCGAGCGCTGCGTCCGGTCGACCCGGCACGGGTGGCGGCCGGCACCGCGGAGCTGGTGGGCTGAGATGGAGACCATGCTGATCCGGTACCGGGTCGTACGGATTCGTGATGTGACTCCGTTTCCCCGCGTATGCCCGATTCGGGTGGGCGTGGGGAGGTCGCCGCGCGCGGTGCATGACAGCGACCCGGGGGACGTCGGTAGGATTGCGGGGATTCGGCAGGGCCATCTGCCCGCTACGGCTTCCACCAGAGCTGACCGGCACCTCCGCGTGCGCCGGCGGGAGCGGGGCGTGAGCGGTGCGGTCGATGCAGCCGGCGGCTAGCAACGGAGGTAGAAGATGTCCGGCCACTCAAAGTGGGCGACGACCAAGCACAAGAAGGCCGTCATCGACGCCAAGCGCGGCAAGATGTTCGCCAAGCTGATCAAGAACGTCGAGGTGGCCGCGCGGATCGGCGGCGGTGACCCCACCGGCAACCCGACGCTCTACGACGCCATCCAGAAGGCGAAGAAGAGCTCGGTGCCGAACGACAACATCGACCGTGCCGTCAAGCGCGGCTCCGGCCTGGAGGCCGGCGGCGCCGACTGGCAGACGATCATGTATGAGGGGTACGGCCCGAACGGCGTGGCCATGCTCATCGAGTGCCTCACCGACAACCGCAACCGGGCGGCGACCGAGGTGCGCACCGCGCTGACCCGCAACGGCGGTTCGCTCGCCGACGCCGGCTCGGTGTCGTACATGTTCTCCCGCAAGGGCGTGGTGATCGTCCCCAAGGAGGGCACCAGCGAGGACGACGTGATGCTGGCCGTCCTCGACGCCGGCGCCGAGGAGGTCAACGACCTCGGTGAGGCGTACGAGGTGGTCTCCGAGCCGACCGACCTGGTCGCCGTGCGGACCGCGCTCCAGGACGCCGGCATCGAGTACGAGTCGGCCGAGTCCTCCCTCGTCCCCAGCATGAACATCCCGCTGGACGAGGAGGGCGCCCGCAAGATCTTCAAGCTGATCGACGTGCTCGAAGACTGCGACGACGTGCAGAACGTCTACGCCAACTTCGACGTCAGCGACGACGTGATGGCAGCGGTCGACGCCTGAGCCTGTCGAGGCGAGCAAGGTACGGCCGAGTTCCGGGAGATGCAGCAGCGGGCCCCAGCCTCACACCGAGGCTGGGGCTCCCCTGCGTCTAGCCAACCTTGAGCGGTTTCCTGGCTGGAGGCTTGCGCCCGGCGGGGGTTGGCCTCGGTGGTGAAGGTGGCACGTACGTCACGTGCTCAGGCATCAGGAACAGGGAGCGTCGGGCTATCGCGTCGCCCTTGTCGTCGAGCTGGTAGCAGTCAACCCAGCACCAACCGTCGTAGGTGATCCAGTCGAGTTTCCTGATGACTCGGACGGTGATGGGGATCATGAACTGAACGCTTGCGGCCCGGTCGAGCCGGAGCAGGTCACCGGCCTTCATCCGACCTTCCTCGCACGCCAGACCTTCAACGTCCTGCCTGCTTCGCTCAGCCTGGGGCAGAAGCCGACGGGCGTGCAGCTAGGGCAACGTCTGCGGTTGTGAAGGTCGACGGTGAACCCCGCCATGATCACGGTGAAAGGCGGTTCGGGCCAATACTCCTCAAGCATCGTGCCGCCCGTCTCGCTGGTTGCGACGCTTGAGCACGTGCCGTCTGGTGCTGGCCTCGTCCGGCTTCTCCCGTGGCGCGGGAGAAACGCACGCTACGGGCTGATAGGCAGAACGTTCAACAACGTCGATCGGTTCGGATGGTCGCTGAAACCACTTCCAACGGCGCATGGCTGGGCCTACCGGGATCGTGGCGACTGGGCTATCCACCAGCCACAATCCGATACACGGGACATAGATGCAACGTCTCAGCACAACACGCCCGGAAAAACATTGACATCAACGAAACTGGTGCACAGAGTGTGTCTCAAGTGATCTGACCCGACTGCTCCAAAATGAGATTGGAGGAAGTTCCAGGTGACTGAGGCAGGCTCGACTGTGCCGCGTAGACAGCTTGGACGGATGCTTCGGCTAGCTCGGGAGCAAGCGCGGATGACTCTGGAGGGCGCAGCCCGAGATCTTGAATGGTCCCGAGCGAAGATGTACCGCATCGAGGGTGGGCACACATCGATGCGATCCCACGACGTACGAACGATGTGCTCTCTGTACGGGGCTGAGCCGGACATGGTCGAAGTCATGGTCAGTCTCGCCAAGGAGAGCAAGGCCAAGGGTTGGTGGCACAGCTACGCCGACCAAATCCCTGAGTGGTTTGAGCTGTACGTGGGGTTGGAGTCGGCAGCTAGCAGACTGCGGCAGTACGAGCCAGCGCTGATTCCTGGCCTCCTCCAGACACCCGAGTACGCCCGGAAGGTCTTCAACACCAGCCCTGGTGTCACGCCTGAGCAGGTAGAACGTGACGTGGCGCTACGGATGGAGCGACAGCAACTCCTGAGCCGTCGCCGCCCAGCGCCACCGTTGCTTGAGGTGATCCTTGAGGAGGTGGCGCTGCGTCGGGCTACCCCCGACATGCCGGCACAGCTTGAGGCGCTTGAGAGGGCCAGCCGGCAGCGTGGGGTACGGGTCCGCATCGTGCCTACGGGCGTGGGGCTGCACAGTGCCAGCAGGGCTGGCAGCTTCGTCATACTGGACTTCGGCACTCCCACTGCTCGGGCGGCTGAGCCGAGCACGGTCTACAGCGAATCCCTGACGGGCGCGTTATACCTAGACAAGCCCGCTGAGGTGGATGCGTACGCTGGAGCATGGTCAGAGCTGGTCGCGCTGGCGCTGACCGAAGAAGAGTCACGGAAGTTGATGCACGATCTCAGGGAGAGTCATGCGTGACCTGACTGACGCCATCTGGCGCAAGAGCACTCGTAGCGGGAACCAGGGCAACTGCGTCGAAGTTGCCGACAACCTGCCTGGCGTGGTCGGTGTACGGGACAGCAAGAACATCACGGGTCCGGCCCTGATGTTCGGCCCCGACCAGTGGCAGACCTTTATTGGCGGACTCCGGGCTGATGCCCTGAGCTGACCGCGCTCCGGAGAGGACGACCTACCAGGGTGCTCCGGCTAACGACTCCAGACGCAAAGAAACCCCCTGCCCGAGATGGGTGGGGGGTTTCGCTTATTCAATTCCGAGAATGGCCCTCGGTGGGCTAGAGCCACCTCTCGTCATCACCGATTCCCTCATCTTCCAGGTCGGCGCGGAGGCCGGGGGCGGCGCCGTAGACCTCGTCGCCGGTCACCCACCCGAACGGGACACCGGCGTTCAACGCTGTGGCACGTTCCCACGCCTGCGTGCTCACGATTGTCGACAGTCGGGTGTGGCAGACCGTGCCGCACGGTCTGCCACACCGCCTCGGTGAGCCCCGGTCAGACCGCGGTTCTTGTCCAGCGCTGGTTGTTGGCGCTTCCGCAGGTCCATTGCTGGATGTCCACGCCGTCTCCGGTCCCTGACTGGTACACGTCCAGACACTTGCCGCTGTGCCGGGCCACGAGCCGGAAGTTGCTACCCTGGGACTGCCATTGCCACTGCTGGTTTTGGCCGTTGCCGCACGTCCACTGGACGATGTTCGCGCCGTCTGCGGTGGAGGCGGAGGCGACGTCGAGGCACTTGCCGCTGTTCTGGTTGACGATGCGGAAGTAGCCGCTACCGGCGTCCTCGAAGCGCCACTTCTGGTTGCTGCCGCCCAGGTAGCTCCATTGCTTGACCTCGGCGCTGTCGGCCGTGGACTGCCCGATCACGTCCATCGCCTTGCCGCTGTTGATGTTGTTGATCCGGTAGTGGGTTCCCGAGGGCGGGGGCGTCGTCGGGTCGCCGCCGCCGATGGTGTCGCCCCACGCGTACCGGATCCGGTCCGCGCCGGAGGTGTTGCGGATGGTCAGGTTGAGGTTGGTGCCGCTGCCGGTGAGGGCGAACATCGAGTACCAGTCGTGACCGGAGCCGGAGTTCTTGCCGCCGATGGCGGGCCAGTAGGTGCCGCCCATCTGGTTGTCACGCATGACCTGAGCCATGGCGCGGATGTGGCGCACGAAGTTGTCGGTGCTGTTCGCGTCGGCGTAGTTGAGGCCGTTGTCCATGGGCCCGCCGAACTCGGTCGCGACCGCCCGGGAGGCACAGTTGCCCAGACGCGTCTGCATGTGACTTCGCCAGGCGTCGTAGGTCATCGAGCCGTAGAAGAAGGCGTAGTGGTGGAAGGACAGCAGGGTCGAGTTGAAGCGGCTGTCGTTGCAGATGTCGCGCAGGTCCTGGCTTGCGCCGGTGCCGCCGATGAGCACCCGGCTCGGCGGGGCCGAGCGGTGGGTGCTGAGCCAGTTGGCCGCGATGTCGCGCCACTGTGCCGAGCTGTAACCGCCCGGCTCGTTCATTGGCTCGAAGTACACGTTGGTGTTCGAGCCGTAGGCGCTGGTCACGCTGGACCACATGGTGTTCCACGCGGCGAGGTTCGCGATCCTCGCGCCGGAGTTGTGGTCCGTCCAGAAGGCGAGGATGACCTTGAATCCACGGGCGGTAGCGGCGTCAATGGCGCCCCGGTAGGCGTTCCACCAGGTGGTGTTGGCCACTGTCTGAGTGTTGATCGGCAGCCGGACGGTGTTGATCCCCATCGTGGAGGCCATGTCGTCGTAGAGGGCGTTGGCCTTGGCCTGCACTGTCGCGTAGCTGTCGGATTGGCTCAGGCCCTGCACGACGAGCGGGCTGGTGCTGAAGTTGTCACCCAGTTGAGCCCAGTTCATGCCTCTGAACTGGTTGGTGGCGGCAGCGGCTGGGCCGGCGGTAGCGGTGATGGCGATTGCCGCCGCGGCAGCCGTGGTCGCCATCACCGCACCGGTGGCCACGAGCCTGGCCATTCGCGACAGGGGGCGGCTGAACATGGCAGGTCGCATATGCGTCGTCCTTTCTGTTGGGGGACGGGACGATGCAGGTCCTATTGGCCGTCCGGCGCGACCGGCATCACGGCCGGACGGCCCCGACGGCATCCACGACGAGAGTGCCGCTGCGTACCATGATCTCCACGGTGTGCGTGCCGGCGCTGAGGTTGCGCAGGGCGTACGTCTGATAGAACTCGGGAGAGGCGAGCGTGCTCGCTGCGGAGTTGACCACCGTGCCGTCCACCTTGACCTGCAGGACGGCCGAGCCGTTGTTCGGCCCGAGGATGTCCAGTCCGGTGCCGGCGAACGTGTAGGTCAGCGTCGAGCCGCTTCCCTGGCTGGTGGACAGGCTTCGCTGAACGTTGTACATGCCCTTACCGTTTTCGTGCGCCCAGGACCCGCCGTACACCAGCTTCCTCGCGGGCGGGTTGGCCAGGTCGGACATCTCCAGGTTGTCCAGCACCTCGGAGTAGTACGGCGGGCTTCCGTCGACCGTCTCCACCCGGAGGTTGTCGAACCGGGTGAAGTAGTAGCCGCTGCCCAGCGTGATCCGGCCGGACAGCTTGGGATTCGGGTCGGTGTAGGTGGCCAGTGTGACGCCGTCGAGGTAGGCGGTCACCGTGCTTCCGGCGCCCTTCAGCGCGATGTTGTGCCACGCGTTGTGAGCGGTGTTGAACCCAGCGATCCGCACGCCGCCGGCGCCGCTGACCACGTTGCCGCTGGCGACCGCGTTGTTGTTGACCAGCAACTGCCAGCCCCCGTCGAAGGTGAACCTCACCGAGTACGGCGCACCGTTGTCACCGTGCTGCTCGCGGATGCCCAGCCGGGCGTGGTTGGCGCCGTTCTGGGTGCTGCTGTTCTCGAAGGAGACGTCGACACTGGCCTTGTAGTTGAGCCACCGGCTGTCACCGATCCTGGTGACCGCGTCCCCTCCGTTCCACGCACCGCCCAGGCCCTGGGTCGGGCCGTCCAACTGCTGGCGCAGCACGTAATTGGTCGATCCGTCCGGCTGGTACGCCTCGAAGGCGCCGTTGCGGTCGCTGGCGTAGCGCGGGATGACGCTCTTGGCGCCGCCACGCGAGGTGATGAAGTCCTCCGTGCCCGTGATGGTGCCGCCACTGCCGATCACCGGGACCGTCTTGCCGGAGTAGTCGAAGCCGTCGGCGTAGAGGATGTTGTCGCTGGTGCTCTGCACGTCGCCGGAGATGTCGGTGTCCAGCACGGTGCGCTGGCCCTCCACCGGCAGGGGTTCCAGGTACTCGGGCTTGGTGTGGTTGGCCAGCGTCGTCACGGTGACGACCGAGTTCGGCCTGACCGTCACGGAGTACACCCCGCCGCCATCGGCCGGGACGCTGCCGAGGTGCTTCAGGTAGTTGGCGTTGAACGCCTGGCCGGGGTCGGCCGCGCGGGTTTCCCACAGCTGTAGGGCCGGAGTGCCGGAGTAGGCCATGTTCACCGGCTGGAGGCGGTACGACTGGGTGTACTCGCTGTCGTTCATGAAGACCGTGGAGAAGTTGCGCCTGTCGGGCGCGGCGAGCGTGAGATAGCTGGGCGTGCCGTTGCGTCCGACCACCGGGTTCGTTCCGGTCGCTCCGGTATAGCTGGATTCGGGGACGGCGCGCCAGATACCTGCCGTGTTGCTGGGGTTCTCCCAGCCGGTCTTGGCGAACCAGCTGAAGTGCCGCAGCACGTCGATGGCGGCGTCGTAGTGCAGCCAGCCCGACCAGGGATCACGGGCGCTGACGACCTCCTTGTAGGAGTACTGCCCACCCTCGTAGAAGGACCCGATGGCCGGTTGGTAGATGAAGTTGGTCCGGCGCGAGTTGACGAATCCCTTGATGATGGTGTTTCCCATCTCCAGCGCACTGTTGGTGCCGCCGATGCCGGTTCCGACCACCGATGGGGACCGCATGTTGTTGTTGGGGCGGGAGGCGGAATTGCCGAAGGTCGCCTGTGCTTCGCTGTTCCAGATCTCCTTGTCGTAGTCCATCGCCAGGCGCTTGAAGTTGCCGGCGCCGTCGTCGTCGGGGCTGTAGTGGTAGCCGGCCGCCGCCACCACGTCGCGCAGGCCGGCGTCGCTGATCATGCTGCCGCCGAACGACCCGACACCGACCTCGTCGGAGATGACGACCTTGAGCTGGTTGTACCGGGATTGCTCTGTCGAGTTGGCGAAGTCGGCACTGTCGGTCCTGACCCGGTTGGCATAGGTCTTGGTCCAGTTCAGGTCCGCCCCGCGCTCGTTGAGACCCGGGTTGACGTAGTCGACCATGAACCCGTAGGTCCGGTACGCGCTCAGGATGGTCTTCTTGAACCAGGTGTAGACCTTGTCGTTGCTGTTCACCCAGCCGGGGGAGTTCCAGCGCAGCAGGGACACCTTGACGTTCGGGTTGACCTTCTTCGCGTCGGCCGCGAGTTGGAAGCCCTGCGCACGCTTGACGTTGGGGGTCTCGGACTCCCAACGCATGGTCGAGGGGTCCGGTCCGGTGGAGTTGTTGCGGTCGTTGCCCATCTCGATCTTCACGTTGGTGAAGACCGGACTCTCCCCACCGAAGAGGACCCGCAGCAGCTGCGCGTACGCGGTCGGGCTCTGGGCCTTGTAATCCATCAGCAACTCGCTGGTGCTGTTGGCGCTGAGCGCACCGAAGCCCTTGAACGTCAGGCCGTTGACGTTGCCGGCGCGGATGTTGTTGCCGTCCACCGTGATCGTGCCCGGTCCCGGAGTCGACACGTCAGTGACGATCCACTGCTGGTTGGTGCTGCCGCTGTTCGCGTACTGGACGAGGTTGGCGCCGTCGGACGTGCTGCCCCCGCCATCCAGGTACAGCCCGTTGGCCCGGTTCCTGAACTTGACGTAGCCGCCGGAGTCCTCCCGGATCCACTGCTGGTTGGGGCTGCCGCTGTCACTCCACTGGCCGCAGATGGATCCGCCAGTCGTGCGGCCCATCCCGTCCAGGTACAGGCCGGTGGCCCGATTCCTGATCCGGACGTAGTCGCCGGCGGCATCGATCGTCCACTGCTGGTTGTCGCTGGACGACGAGGAATACTGGCCGACTGCGGCGCCGTTGGTGGTCCGGCCCATGCCGTCGATGAACTTGCCGGTGGCCCGGTTGCCCAGTTTGACGTAGGAGGCGGCGGCTTCCACGGTGAGGCCCACTGGCGTGGCTGCGACAGGCATGGCTACCAGGTACGTCAGGGCAAGCGCTACGACCGACAGCATGCTCAGCGCGGTGGGCCTGACACGGGCACGGCGCGAGCGGGCTACTCCCGGAGTCTGCCGAGGCGGAGCGGATCGAGGGCTGGTCATGAGATCTCCAGTCAACCGGTCAGGGTGTGGCAGGCGACGCCTCGGACTCACCGGCCTGCGGTGTCCAGAGGTGGCACGTCATCGTCTGATCGCATCGATTCATATATATACCATCCGGATCAAGAGATGTCAGGAACCGGACCGAGACGTTCAAGAAAGTTCAGAACCGTTCTCAAAGCGCCAGCGGGAGCCGGCGACGGTGACGATGGTGTGCGTCGGGGTCTGTCCCGCGGTGAAGCTCGGTGATGTGGGCGAAGCGCATCCTCTTCGCTGCTCAGGAGGGCTCTCCGGGGGACGTGTAAGCTCGCGTCGAACGTGGAGGTGGGCACGTGGCGGCAGACCGGTTCGCGCCGGGTGACGTGGTCGTTCGGCGCGAGATCCTGCGCGGCGAGGTGTGGTTCGGCTGCCCGACGATCTGCGTCGAGGACTCGGCCGACCTGCTCGCCCTCTACCTGCCGCCGGGGGCCGAGTTCGGCTTCCCGACCTCCGGAGCCTTTCCGTGCGGGCGGCACCCGTGGGAGACCGCCGGGCACCGCTCCTGGTCGGGGCACGGCAAGCTGATGCTGCACCGCCCCGGCGAGGCGCACTCGGTCGACGTGTTCTGGGCCGGCCCCGAGCGCGACTTCGCCGGCTGGTACTTCAACCTGCAGGACCCGCTGCGGCGTACGCCGATCGGGGTGGACACCCTCGACCACGAGCTGGACCTGTGGTGGGGCGCGGACGCCGACACCTACGTCTGGAAGGACGTGGAGATCTTCGCCGAGCGCCTCGTCGAGGGGCGCTACCCGGGCATGGGGGACGCCATCCAGGCCGAGGGTGACCGGATCGCGGCGCTGCTCGACGCGGGGGAGCAGTGGTGGGACCCGGCGTGGGCGAAGTGGCAGCCCGACCCGTCCTGGTCAGCGCCCCGACTGCCGGCCGGCTGGGACGAGGTGCCGCTCGCCCGCTGACCGGGACCAGGTGCCTCCCACCCGCTGCGCCCGAACGGGCGCCGGCGTCCGATCAGAACACCGACGCCCGTGGTGGCGACGGCTCAGCCGATCGTCTCCCGCTCCCGCCAGGCGGTCCGCAGGGAGGTCCGGCCGTTGGTGCGCAGCAGCGACCCCTCGTACACCCGGGATCCGGCGAGCAGGAACACACCGGCGGCGAGCAGCAGGATGACGAGCGAGACGAACGGCTCCCAACCGGCCGCGTCACCGGTGAACAGCCGCAGCGGCATGGCCGTGGGCGACGAGAACGGCAGGTAGGACAGCACCCGCATCGCGGTGTCGTTGTCGTTCAGGAAGATCACCGCGAAGAACGGGATCATGACGGCGAGCTGCACCGGCGTCGACACGGCGGCGATGTCCTCCTGCCGGTTGGCCAGGGCGCCGGCCGCCGCCCACATCGCCGCGAGCAGCACGAAACCGAGCAGGAAGAACGGCACGAACCAGCCGATCGCCGGGGCGAGCAGGCTGAGCAGGCCGCCACTGTCGCCCATCTGGAGGCCGATTACCGCCACCACGGCGATCAACGCGATCTGCGCGAACGCCAGGATGGCGCCGGCCACCACCTTGCCGGCCAACAGCGCCCGCACCGGCACGGCGGCGACCAGGATCTCCACGATCCGGGTCTGCTTCTCCTCGATGACGCTCTGCGCGATCTGCACACCGAACGTCTGCGAGGTGATGAAGAAGACGAACGCGAAGACGAACGGCACCAGGAACGCCACCACGGGGTCGACCGCGTCCGGGTCGAGCAGTTGCACTTCAGGCGCGCTGCTCAACGCCCCGACCACGTCGTCCGGGGCCTCCTCCATGGCGAGCACCTTCGGGCCGGCGACCACCGCGGCGTCCACGTCGTCGTCGCGGACGGCCTGCTCGGCGGCCCGGTCGTCTCCGACCACCCGGACCTCCAGGCCGGCGGCGCGCAGCGGACCGGCCGCACTCTCGGTCACCGCCACCGTGGACGGCCCGCCGGAGAGCAGTGGCGGCAGGATGGTGCCCGCCGCGGCGATCAGCAGAAAGAAGAGGGTGCCGAACAGGAAGGTGCGGTCGCGCAGCTTGACACGGATCTCCCGTTCGGCGACCAGCCTCGTGGCCTGGGTGATGTTCACTGGGTGACCTCTCGGAAGATCTCGGTGAGCGAGGGGCTGACCGGGCGGAAGGCGCGGACCGGACCCCGCGCGAGGGCCGCCCGCAGCACGGGCTGTTCGTCGGCGCCGGCCGGCAGGTCGAAGACCACGCGCGGCCCGTCCAACTCGACAAGTGTCACCCCGGGTTCGTCGCGTACCCAGCCGGCGTCGGTCGCCACCACCAACTCGAAGCGGGGCACGGTGTACGAGTCGCGGAGCTGCTGGCGGCTGCCGGCGGCCCGGATCTCCCCGTCCGCGATGATCACCAGGTCGTCGCAGAGGCGCTCCACGACGTCGAGTTGGTGGCTGGAGAAGAGCACAGGTGCTCCGGCCGCGGCGCGTTCCCGCAGCACGGTCACGACGGTGTCGACGGCGAGGGGGTCGAGGCCGGAGAACGGCTCGTCGAGCACCAGCACCTCGGGGTCGTGCACCAGCGCGGCGGCGATCTGGGCGCGTTGCTGGTTGCCCAGGGACAGCGTCTCCAGCAGGTCGTCGCCGCGTTCACCGAGCCCGACGCGGTCCAGCAGCGCGTCGGTGGCCCGCCGCGCGGCGGGGGCGTCCAGACCGTGCAGCCGGCCCAGGTAGGTCACCTGCTCCCGGGTGGTCATCTTCGGGTAGAGGCCGCGCTCCTCCGGCATGTAGCCGAAGCGCCGCCGGTCCTGCCGGGTCAGCGTGGTGCCGCCCCAGCTCACCTCGCCGGCGTCCGGGGCGAGCACACCCAGGATGATGCGCATGGTGGTGGTCTTGCCGGCGCCGTTGGCGCCCACGAAGCCGGTCATCCGACCGGCCGCCACCTCGAAGGACACGTTCTTGAGCACCTGCCGGTCGCCGAAGCTACGGTCGACGCCGTCGAGGCGAAGCGTTCTGGTCACCCGTCCACGCTAGATCGAACGGCGTGTCCCGCCGTCCGCCCGGTGGGTGAGCGGGCGGTCCGTCGCGCGGCGGACGGCGGTCAGCCGCCCGGCCGGACCACCCCGTTCTCGTACGCGAACACCACCGCCTGCACCCGGTCGCGCAGGCCGAGTTTGGCCAGCACCCTGCTCACGTGGGTCTTCACGGTCGCCTCGCCCAGGTGGATGGCGGCGGCGATCTCCGCGTTGCTCGATCCGGCGGCGAGCAGCATCAGCACCTCCCGTTCCCGTGGGGTCAGCCCGGCCAGTGCGGCGTCCGCCTCCGGTCCCCGGTGGGCGGTGCCCGCGGGGTCGCCGGGGCGGGCGAACGTGGAGATCACCCGGCGGGTGATCTCCGGGGCGAGCAGGCCGTCGCCCCTGGCCAGCACCCGGATCGCCTCGATCAGTTCCTCAGGTGTGCCGTTCTTCAACAGGAAACCGCTGGCCCCGGCCCGCAGCGCGGCGAACAGGTAGTCGTCGCGGTCGAAGGTCGTGAGGATCAGCACCGCCGGCCCACCGGGCCCGTCTGCGGTGATCTGCCGGGTGGCCTCCAGGCCGTCCATCCCGGGCATCTCCACATCCATGAGTACGACGTCGGGGCGGGTGGCGCGGGTCATGCGGACGGCCCGTTCGCCGTCGGCCGCCTCGCCGACCACCTCGATGTCATCCTCCACCTCCAGGATGACCCGGAAGCCGGTGCGGACGAGGTGCTGGTCGTCGGCGAGCAGCACCCGGACGGTCCGACCCGTGGTCAACGTCTCGTGGGCTGGCGCGGCGCTCATGCCGACCGCCTCGCGTCGACGGCCGGCTGCCGCTCGTCGCTCGGCTCCCGCTGGGCCAGGACCGGCGGGTCGGCCGCGGCCAGTGGGAAGCGGGCGCGGACCCGCCATCCGCCGCCGGCACGCGGCCCGGCCTCCAGGTCGCCGTCGTGCGCGGTGACCCGTTCGCGCATCCCGATCAGGCCCAGCCCGACGGCGTCGGCTCGGCCGCCGGTTCGTCCGTCGTCTGTCACGTCGACCTCCACCTCCCGGGCCAGGTAGCGGACCCGCACGTCCAGCAGGTCGGCCCCGGCGTGCTTCAACGTGTTGGTCACCGCCTCCTGTGTCACCCGGTAGGCCGCCTGCGAGACCGATTCGGGCAGCGCGACCGGGTCCCCGTACACCCCGAGGGTTGCCGTCAGGCCCGCGGCCCGGGCCCGCTCGACCAGTTCGCCGATCCGGTCGACGTCGCCGGCGGCCGGCGGCGCGGCGTCGGCCGTGCCGGAGGTCCGCAGCACGCCCAGCATCCGGCGTAGCTCGTCGACGGCGGTGCGGGCGCTCTGCTCGATGGCGGTGAGCGCGGTGCGGGCCTTGCCCGGGTCGCGGTCGAACACCCGGCGGCAGGCCGACGCCTGCACCCCCATCACCGACACGTGGTGGGCGACCACGTCGTGCAGCTCCCGGGCGATCCGGACCCGTTCGCCGAGCACCGCCCGTTCCCGGGACTCGGCCTGCGACCGGCGCAGGTCCTCGGCCTGGGTACGCAACTCGTGTTCGCGGCGCGCGGCCACCCAGGCGGTCTCACCGAAGAAGTACGCGAAGCCGAGCGTCACCACGTTGATCAGCACGCCGCTGACCATCGCGGCGAGCACGGGTGGCACCGGACCGACCGCGTCGTCGAAGGCGTCGGGTGGGATGCGGTCGATCGTCACGGCGTAGTAGACCCCCAGCCAGGCGAACATCGTGACGATCACGCCGATCCGCAGCCGCCGGGCCAGCCGATGGTCCTGCCCCCAGGCACCGGCGGTGTAGAGGACGCAGAACAACGCCCAGGCGGAGAACTGGGTCTCCGGCGCCGATCGTGCCTGCGCGGCGACGAACACCACCGAGACGACCAGCAGGGTCGCGGCCGGCCAGCGCCGCCGCCAGATCAGCGGCAGTGTCACCGCGACGGTCCAGAACAGCTGCTCCGGCCCGGACGGCGGCGGGCCCAGCAGGAACGCCCCGGCGCTGCGGGCCAGGGTGAGGCTCACCAGCGCCAGCCCGGTCACCCCCAGACCGATCCACAGGTCGTTGCGGCGCTGCTGCGCCGTCGGACCCGGACGGCGCCACTCCTCCGGCTGTCCCACGGTCATCCTGGAACGATGCCACGCCACCCGGCACGGCCGTCGAGCGGGCGGACGGTGTCGGCCGGGGCCGACCACGGGCGGGGGGGGGGGGGGGGGGGGGGGGGGGGGGGGGGGGGGGGGGGGGGGGGGGGGGGGCGCGCGGGCGCGCGGGGGGGGGCGGGGGGGGGGGGGCGGGGGGCGGCGCGCGCCCCCCCCCCCCCCCCCCCCCCCGGGCGGGCGGGGGGGGGGGGGGGGGGGGGGGGGGGGCCCCCCCCCGCGGGGGGGCGCCGGGGGGGGGGGCCCGCCCCCCCCCCCCGGGTGGGTTCTCGCTCACGCCGTCTGACGGCGGGTCTTGATCGCGGTGTCGATCAGGTCCCAGACGACGACCACGGCGGTGCCCAGCGCGATGGCCAGGCCGAGGGCGCCGCGGTTGTCCGACTCCGCGATCCAGGTCAGGCGCACGCCCAGGGCCGGGTTGAGCAGCCGGTCGGAGAGCGCCAGCGACACCAGCGGCAGCGCGAACGCCAGGTTGAGCAGCGCCTTGGTGCCGAACAGGGCCCAGGTCCAGCGCCCGATCCGGTACTTGACGACCTCGAAGATCACGCTGGCGACCAGCACGACGATCAGCGCCGGCAGCCAGAAACTCCACAGCGCCGGGTCGAGGATCGGAATGTTGTCGCCGTCGGTGGTGTGCACCCAGGACCGGAAGTGCTGCAGGACGAGGTACCCGATGGTCGCCACCGACATGACCACCGACGCGATGGTGTCGGCGAGGGGGATGTGCCGGTGCACCGGCGCGTCGGGCAGTTGGTCGACGGTCCACTCCGGCAGGTCCACGGCTGTCTGGGTGCGCTCGATGACGGCGAAGGTCAGGGTGAGCCAGAAGGTGATCTGCACGGCCACCTGCATGGCCGCGACGATGCCCGGCCCGATGGCCCCGAAACCCTTTCCTTCGGCCGCCTCGACCACTGTGACGATCGTGCCGACGAGCGCCGGGATGAAGCTGAGCAGCAGCTTCAGCAGCCGCAGCCAGAGCAGGTAGTAGGTCGGGCCGATGAGCTGTAGCCGGCGGTCGGCGTACCGCGCGGCCAGCACGTCCGGGTTGCCCAGTTCGGTGAGCACCTCCCGCTCGGCGGTGGCGGGGTCCGCGCCACCGTCGGTCCGGCCCTCGATCATGTCGTCGATGGAGGCCCGCAGCTCGGTGGCGATCTCGTCGCGACGCTGGGCGGGCACCGAGCGCAGGGTGGCGGCGAGGTAGCGGTTGGTGAGGGTGTTCATCGGTCCACTCCTTGGATCAGCCCGGTGATGGAGGTCTGCACGGCGGCGAGGTCGTCGAGAAGCCGGCTCAGCATCGACTCGCCCTCGTCGCTGGTCCGGTAGAACTTGCGCGGCCGGCTCTCCTCGGTGTTCCACTCGCTGGTCAGCAGCCCCTGGTCCTCCAGGCGGCGCAGCAGCGGGTAGAGCGTGTTGGCGTCCACCGGAAAGCCGTGGTCGGTGAGCCGTTGCAGCAGTGCGTAGCCGTAGTCCGGTCGGCGCAGCGCGACCAGGCTGGCCACCACGACGGTGCCTCGACGCAACTCCTGTAGGTGCGTCCGTAGAACGTCCTCGCTAACCATGTGTCACACCATAGTGTGTGCCACACAGCATTGTCTACAACAACATCATCGTGCTGCTCACAGATCCGTGCGCCGGACAGCATGCGGGGCGCCCGGCACGAACCGGGCGCCCCGCATGCCGGACACCGCTCAGCAGGCCGAACCCTGGCGGAAGTTCCGCTCGACGAAGCTGGCCGGCCCGACCTGGAAGTAGCCCACGCCTGGACGGATCGGGTGCCCGGTGAACAACTCGACACGCGAGCCGACCCGCACGAGGTACGCCTCGGCGTCCCCCGCGTCGTTGCGGGTCAGCGAGCCGCGCCGGCCGTAGATCGCCTCCAACTCGTCGAACGACATGCCGACCGTGGCACCGGCGGGGGACCGCGGCGGTGCGGTGGCCGTACCGACCTCCACCAGTCGCCCGTCGCGGAAGGCCAGCACGAACACACCGGCCCAGGAACCGGTCGAGCCCGCGTGCACCACCCCGCCGCAGGCAGGAGCGGTCCAGCCGATGTGCCCGTTCGCGGTGAGCGTGCTCAGGCTGGCGCCGATCCGGTACACACCGGCGCCGGCGACGCTGAGCACCTGCGGGTGGCTGTGCTCGACAGCGGCGGCGAGCGGGCCGCGCGCCGAGACAGGCGCGGTGCCGGCCCGGGATGCCGCTGCCGGACCGGCGACGGCCACCGGGGCCAGCGTGCCGAACGCCAACACGGCGGTGGTGAGGAGGATCGTGGGACGGTTCATGGTGGCTCCTTCGGTGATGGGTCTCCTGCCCTGTTAGTCACCGCGCCGGGGCCTTCGGTTCGTCGGCTTTCCGACCGACCCGGTCTACTCTCCAAAGAAACGCCG
Source organism: Micromonospora sp. NPDC048898 (assembly GCF_043198035.1). Lineage (NCBI taxonomy): Bacteria > Bacillati > Actinomycetota > Actinomycetes > Micromonosporales > Micromonosporaceae > Micromonospora > Micromonospora sp. NPDC048898. The sequence goes on along the minus strand of NZ_JBICUF010000007.1, from coordinate 199,760 downwards.
GCCGGGGGTGACGCGGTGACGGCTCCGCTGCGAATCGGGCCCTACGCCATCGAACGTCTGCTGGGCGTCGGTTCGTTCGCGACCGTCTGGCTGGGCTACGATCCGGCGCTTGACGCGCACGTGGCGATCAAGGTGCTGGCCGAGAACTGGAGCCACGACCTGCGGGTCCGCGAACGCTTCCGCGACGAGGCCCGGCTGCTGCGGCGGCTGGAGCACGAGCGGCTGGTGCGGGTGCACGCCGTCGGTGAGCTGCCCGACGGCCGACCGTACGCGGTCCTGGCCTGGGCGGACGGGGGGAGCCTGCGGGACCGCCTGGCCAGCGCTGAGATTCCCGCGCCGGCGGCGCTGCGGCTGCTCGGCGAGATCTGCGCCGGGGTCGCCGTGCTGCACCGGCACGGCGTTGTGCACCGCGATCTCACCCCGGGCAACATCCTGTTCCGCTGCGCCGGTCCGGACGACCCGGACGCCGAACGGGTGCTGATCGCCGACCTCGGTCTCGCCAAGGCCCTGGCTGCCGCCTCCGGGCTGACCGCCCGTGCCGGTACCCCGGGTTACATGGCCCCCGAACAGGACGACCCGGGCGCGGTTGTCGACACCCGCACCGACGTGTACGGGCTCGGCCGGCTCGGCATCCGTCTGCTGGGCGCCGACCCGCCGGGCGCGCCCCCGACCGAACCCGACCCGCCGGGGCAAGCGCCAGGCCCGCCGGGGTACGCGGCCAGAGCCGACCCGACGCGGCACACGGCCAGGGCCGACCCGCCAGGGCACGCCCCGGAGATCCGGCTGCGGGCAGACGTGCCGCCAGCGGTCGCGGCGGTGCTCGCCCGGGCCACCGCCCACCATCCGGCCGACCGCTATCCCGACGCCGCGGCCCTGCACGTCGCGCTGACCCGCGCGAGCGGCACGACGGAGCGGCCCGTGAGCGGCACGACGGGGCGGCCCGTCGCGCTGACCGGCGCGAGCGGCCCGGTGGGGATGGCTGCGGCGAGCGGGCCCGTGCGGCAGCGGCCGGCACCTCGGCGCAGGGGCCGCCGCTCGTACCGGTTGCGGATGGCCGGGGCCGCCGTCGTGGCCGTCGCCGCCGTCGGTGCGGTGGGCGCCGAGCCGGGTGGCGCCGGGTCGGCCCGGCCGGTCGGCGGCACGTACACGACCGGGCCGTTGACCGTGGTGCTGCCGGCCGGCTGGTCCGCCACGGGTGCCACCTGGGCCGGTCAGTACGGTGCCGACGGTGAACCCGAACCGGCGCTCGTGATGTCGCCGCAACCCCGCCGCTGGGCCGCCGACCCCCGACTGCCGGGCGCGTTCGTAGGCCTCTCCGCCAGCACGGCGGCACGTGCCACGCCGGCCGGGTTCCTGGCCGAGCGCACGCACGGCGACTGCACGCCCGCGCCGGCCCGCGCCACCCGGCAGGCCGGCGTCGAGTGGACCGTGGTGGCGTACCGCTGCGACCGGGGTCGGCCGCGGATCGTCGAGTCGGCCGCCCTGCACCCCGGCCGTCCCGCCCTGGTGTACGTGCAGATCGCGCCGCCGGCGGACAGCGGACCCGCCTTCGTGGACAGCCTGCTCGCCGGCGTGCGCCTGCGCTAGGTGCGGCCGAACCGGCCCGGCGGTGACCCAGCCCGCCCACAACACCGCTCTCATCGCGCTCGCGGCTGCTCTGCCCGCAGCCGTGATCGCCGGACCTCTTCGGGCTCACCAGCAAGACCGCCAGCGCCCGGAGTAGCTATGCGCAGACTGACTGGACCGCCTATCTCAACAGCCGGCCGGAGTCCGCCGGTTCGGGCGTCCAGTGCATAGAAGTCCCACCGGGAGCCGGATCCGAGAGGACGGCGGCCGCCCGAACCCTGGGCAACCAGGCCGCCGCCAGCTTCTGCTCGCTGCCGTGGGCTCCACGAGACGGCCATGACTGGCCCCACCACGGGCCGGCTTCGCCGAGAGTCAAGTAACGGTGCGTGAGAGCCAAGGCTACTGGTGGTTGGCGCATGGCAGTGCGCGGATCTGCCGATGAGCGGATGGTGTGTTTCCGTGCGGCCGACTCCGGGAGGGCACTGACCAAGTGCTCAGGTTGGGCGGGGTTTGAGTCCGTCACAGGCTATTTCGATCATGCGCTGTTGCGCGGCGCCGTCGTCGTCGCGGGCGATGCAGCCGGCGATGAGGGCCTTGACATCGGCAGTGTCGACATCGTCGCGGACTGCTCCGACCTGCTGCGCCTGAGCGAGCAGATCCGCCATGGCCGCGCCGAAGTCCCGGATGGCCGTCGATGCTGCGGACTGGAGGTCGAATCCGGCGCCGGTGAGGGCGTCGCCGACGGCGTGGTCGGCTGCGCCCTGCCGTACCAGGAACGCGAAGAAGGTGAAGAAGGCGGTTGTCGGGTGCTCCCGAGCGGCGATGTCCTCGGCGCTGCGGACGAGGTGTTCGATTCGGTGGAGTGCAACCGCCCGGAACAGCGCCTCCTTGGTGGGGAAGTGGCGGGTGACGGTGCCGGTGCTGACGCCGGCTCGGCGGGCGATCTCGCGTATGGAGACCGCGACACCGTGAGCTGCGAAGGCTGCGAAGGCTTCTTCCAGCACTCGTGCCTGATTGCGTCGGCCGTCGGCGCGCTGGGGCCTGGCCGGCTCCGCGATCGCATCGACGTGCCTGGTCTTCGGGGTTCGGTCCGATGGTGGCATCGTTGCGATCGTAAGCGGTGTCCCGCCGACGGCTCCTCCCGCTTTCGAAGCCGTCGACCGGGCACAGCTGTCTGCTCAGCCTCGAAGTGGGCTGGACCCGCTAATCTCGTACCGCATGATCTCCACGCTGCGCACGTCCGGCATCGGCGGCGCGGCTTGCGCGATGCCGGCCAGGTGAGCGTTGAGGTGCGCCTCGGACTCCCATCGTTCGTAGATGTTGACCCGGTCAGCCTCGATCGGGTCGGCCGCCACCACATAGTCCAGGCATCCCGGTACGGTTCGTGCCTGGCGTAGGGACGGGGTGAGGTTTTCCAGGAGTGCGTCGCGGTGGTCAGGGTCGACGTGGCCGGTTCCGGCGACGATCAGCATGACTGCCTCCAGGGTTGACGTCTCGGTGTTACCGGGGCACTGTAGCAGCTAACCGGTACATGCGTGCCGGATAAGTTGATCAGGTGTCTTCGAGGAGCATCCCTTGCGAATGGCCATCTTCGGCGCGACCGGCCGCGCCGGCCGCGCCGTGGTCAAGCACGCCTTGCAATGCGGCCACGAGGTCAATGCCCTCACCCGTGACCCGGCCCGGATCCAACCGCACGACCAGCTTCGCGTCGTCGGCGGCGACGTGCGCGATCTTGCGGCGGTGGCCAGGACACTCGAAGGTGCCGACGCGATCGTCAGCACCTTGGGTAAGCAACGGCGAGGCCCCGACGTCTGCACCGAAGGCATCCGCACGGTGCTGTCCACCGCGGCCGACAACGGTCCCCGTCGTCTCATCATGTTGAGCAACTACGGTGTCGCGGACAGCCACCACCGCACCGCGTACGTCGCCGTATCGTGGCTGTTCGAGCGGGCCGTCCTCCGCGACAAAGAACAGATGGAGGCACTCGTCCGAGACAGCAAAGCCCACTGGACCGTGGTCCGTGCACCGGTACTCACCAACGGACCGCGCACCGGCCGCTACCGCACGGGAACCGACCTCCGGCTATCCTTCACCGCCAAGGTCTCCCGCGCCGACCTCGCGGAGTTCATGCTCACCGAACTTCACGACAACGCCTACCTGCATCGAGCCGTGGCCATCACCTCGTGAAAGCCGTCGCCGTCAACCCAGCCGACCATCACGCTCGCACCCCGGCTTGCCGAATACCCTCTTCTGCCGCAGACAACGCGCGGGTCGACGGGTGGTGCCGGGCTGGTGCTGCTGGGGGTCGCCGCCGCCGAGTTCCTTTGCGCCCGGCGTCGATCCCCGGCTAGCGGACCACCACGGTGATGGTGTGCTCCCGGCCGTCCTTGGGGATCGTCACGGCGACGGTGCCGGGGCGGACGAAGCGGACGTCCACCACACCCGCCTCGTACTGCTGGGAGACCAGCTCCGGGCGGTCCACGGTGACGAGCCCCGGCCCGATGCCCTGGATCCGCAGCACCGCACCGGTGGCGAAGCAGAGTGATCGCAGCAGCTCGATCTCGGTGTCGGCGAGCGGCAGGTCGTAGCGGACCGCGCCCTGGCAGGCCGGCGTCGCGTCGGTCGGCGGGGGAGTCGTTCGGGGCGTACCCCTGGTTCTGGTGGGTGTGGGCGGTGTCGCGACCGGGCGCGCGCCTGTCGGCGGCGGTCGCGACGGCGACCCGGCGGGCACCGGGAGCGCGGAGGTCGTGGCCGCCGGGGTAGTGGCGGTCGCGGCGGGCGTCGGTGTCGACGGGCTCGGGCCGGCCGGTTGGACGGGCAGTGGGGAGACGGCGTCGGTGCCGCAGGCGGCGACCCCCACGGTGGCCGCGAGGACGACGACGAGCCGGCGCAACGACACCCGGCTCACTCGGCGCGGAGACGCCGGGCTCACTCGGCGCGGAGACGCCCGGCTCATTCGGCGCCGAGTCGTTGCCGGACCTGCCGGCGGGCCAGGTGCAAGCGGGACTTCACCGTGCCCACCGGCATGTCGAGCAGGGCGGCGATCTCGGGGTAGCTCAGCCCGAGGACGTCGCGCAGGGCCACCACCTCGGCGAGGTCGGGATGGACCGAGTCGAAGGCGTCCAGCAGGTCGAGGCGGGTGCCCGCGACCACACTCGTCCGCCGCGGGTCGGCCCGGTCGGGCAGCGGTACGCCGCCAGCCTCCAGCCGCCAGCGGCGGCGCAGCGTCCGGTACGTCGAACGGGCCCGGTTGGCGGTCAGTCGGTGCAGCCAGGTGCGGAACGAGGAGCGTCCCTCGAACCGGGTGATGCCGCCCGCCAGCGCCAACAGCGTGTCCTGGCAGGCCTCCTCGGCGTCCTCCCGGTTGGGCAGGAACCGGGCGCACAGCCGCAGCACCTCCGGGCGCACCGCGACCAGCAGGGCGTCCAGTGCCGCCGGGTCGCCGTGTGCGGCGGACCGGGCCAGGGCGTCGACGTCGTCCGCGTCGGGCATGCCGGGTGTCCAATGCTCGCCGGTGCCGATCCCCGAGCGTACGACCGGTGTCGCTGTTTGACCCTGCTCCGGTCCGGCACCCGACGCGTTACTCGAAGCGCGACACGTCCCCGGCGCCCCGGCGCAGGATCTCCGGCTCCGGGCCGGACAGGTCGATCACGGTCGTCGGGTCCTTGCCGCAGTCGCCCGCGTCGAGCACCGCGTCGAGCTGGTGGTCGAGCCGTTCCTTGATCTCCCACCCCTGGGTCATCGGCTCGTCGTCGCCGGGCAGGACCAGGGTGCTCGACACCAGTGGCTCGGCCAGCTCGGCCAGCAGCGCCTGGGTGACGGTGTGCCGGGGCACCCGCACACCGACTGTGCGCTTCTTGGGGTGCAACATCCGGCGGGGCACCTCCCTGGTGGCCGGCAGGATGAAGGTGTAGCTGCCCGGGGTGGACGCCTTGACCAGGCGGAAGAGCGAGTTGCTGATCTGCACGAACTGGCCGAGCTGTGCGAAGTCCCGGCAGACGAGCGTGAAGTGGTGCCGGTCGTCGAGGTGGCGGATCTGCCGGATCCGGTCCAGCCCGTCCGCGTTGCCCAGCTGGATGCCGAGCGCGTAGCAGGAGTCCGTCGGGTAGGCGACCAGCCCACCACCGCGGATCAGGTCGGCGACCTGGCCGATGATCCGGGGCTGCGGGTTCTCCGGGTGCACGTCGTAGTACCTCGCCATGCTGATGAGCCTAGGCTCACCCGCGGGCGACGAGGAGACGCGGGCCACCCTCGGCGCGGACGGTGGAGCCGTCGAGATCACCTCGGTAGGGTAGGTGCCGGTCGGCTCCGACCAACAAGATCCACACCGCCGGGGGGCGCCAGGCATGGCCGATTCGTTCGCGCATCTGCACGTGCACACCGAATACTCGATGCTCGACGGAGCGGCCCGCCTCAAGGACCTGTTCATCGAGGCCAACCGGCTCGGCATGTCGGCGGTGGCGATCACCGACCACGGCAACATGCACGGCGCGAACGACTTCTACAAGCAGGCGATGGCCGCCGGGATCACCCCGATCCTGGGCGTCGAGGCGTACGTGGCGCCGGAGTCGCGCTATCACAAGGCGCGCGTCAAGTGGGGGCGGCCGGAGCAGAAGAGCGACGACGTCTCCGGTAACGGCGCGATCACCCACAAGACGATGTGGGCGAAGAACGCGCAGGGCCTGAAGAACCTGTTCACCCTCAACTCGCGGGCGTCCATGGAGGGGCACTACATCAAGTGGCCCCGGATGGACATGGAGCTGATCGCCGAGTACGCCGAGGGCATCATGGCCACCACCGGCTGCCCGTCCGGCGCGGTGCAGACCCGCCTGCGGCTCGGCCAGTTCGACGAGGCCCTCAAGGTCGCCGCCACCTACCAGGACATCTTCGGCAAGGACAACTACTTCGTCGAGATCATGGACCACGGCCTCTCCATCGAGAGCCGGGTCCGCGAGGGTCTCACCGAGATCTCCCGCAAGCTGAACATCCCGCCGGTGGTCACCAACGACTCGCACTACACGGTCGAGGAGCAGGCCACCGCGCACGACGTGCTGCTCTGCGTGCAGACCGCCAGCAACATCGACGATCCCAACCGGTTCCGCCTCGAGGGTGGCGGCTACTTCATCAAGAGCGCCGACCAGATGCGCGGGGTCGACTCGTCCGAGCTGTGGCAGCAGGGGTGCCGCAACACGCTGCTGGTCGCCGAGAAGGTCGACCCGACCGGGATGTTCGAGTTCCACAACCTGATGCCGCGCTTCCCGGTGCCCGACGGCGAGACCGAGGAGTCCTGGTTCCGCAAGGAGACGTTCGCCGGCCTGGGCCGCCGCTACCCGAACGGCATCCCGGAGGGGCACGTCGTCCAGGCCGAGTACGAACTGGGCGTCATCAACCAGATGGGCTTCCCGTCCTACTTCCTCGTGGTCGCCGACTTCATCCAGTGGGCGAAGAAGCAGGGCATCGCGGTGGGCCCGGGTCGTGGTTCGGCCGCCGGCTCGCTCGTCGCGTACGCGCTGGGCATCACCGACCTGGACCCGATCCAGCACGGGCTGATCTTCGAGCGGTTCCTCAACCCCGAGCGGGTCTCGATGCCGGATGTCGACATCGACTTCGACGAGCGTCGGCGCGGTGAGGTGATCAAGTACGTCACCGACAAGTGGGGTGAGGACAAGGTCGCCCAGATCGCCACGTTCGGCACGATCAAGGCGAAGGCCGCGATCAAGGACTCGGCCCGGGTGCTGGGCTTCCCGTACGCGGTCGGCGACCGGATCACCAAGGCGATGCCGCCGGCCGTGATGGGCAAGGACATCCCGCTCACCGGCATCTTCGACACCAAGCACCCCCGCTACGCCGAGGCCGGTGAGATCCGTGGCCTGTACGACTCCGACCCGGACGTCCGCAAGGTGATCGACACGGCGAAGGGCATCGAGGGGCTGATCCGGCAGACCGGTGTGCACGCCGCCGGCGTCATCATGTCCGCCGAGCCGATCATCGAGCACATCCCGTTGATGCGCCGCGACGCCGACGGGGCGATCATCACGCAGTTCGACTACCCGACGTGTGAGTCGCTCGGGCTGCTGAAGATGGACTTCCTCGGCCTGCGCAACCTGACGATCATCGACGACGCGGTCAAGAACATCGAGCTGAACCACGGCCTCAAGCTCGACCTGCTGGCCCTTCCGCTGGACGACAAGGCCGCGTACGAGCTGCTGGCCCGCGGTGACACCCTGGGCGTGTTCCAGCTCGACGGTGGGCCGATGCGGTCGCTGCTGCGGTTGATGAAGCCGGACAACTTCGAGGACATCTCCGCCGTCCTGGCGCTCTACCGGCCCGGTCCGATGGGCGTCGACTCGCACACCAACTACGCGCTGCGCAAGAACGGCCTCCAGGAGATCACCCCGATCCACCCGGAGCTGGAGGAGCCGCTACGGGAGATCCTGGCGCCCACCCACGGCCTGATCGTCTACCAGGAGCAGGTGCAGCGCGCCGCGCAGATCCTCGCCGGCTACACCCTCGGTCAGGCGGACCTGCTGCGCCGGGCGATGGGTAAGAAGAAGAAGGAGATCCTCGACAAGGAGTTCATCCCGTTCCGGGACGGCTGCCGCGAGCGCGGCTACTCCGACGAGGCGATCCAGGCGGTGTGGGACGTCCTGGTGCCGTTCGCCGGGTACGCCTTCAACAAGGCGCACTCCGCCGCGTACGGTCTGGTCTCCTACTGGACCGCGTACCTCAAGGCGCACTACCCGGCGGAGTACATGGCCGGGCTGCTGACCAGCGTCGGTGACGACAAGGACAAGATGGCGCTGTACCTGTCCGAGTGTCGCCGGATGCGCATCCAGGTGCTTCCACCGGACGTGAACACCTCGGCCGGCCCGTTCACCCCGGTCGGCAAGGACATCCGCTTCGGCCTGGCCGCGGTGCGCAACGTCGGCGCGAACGTGGTCGCCTCGATCATGCGCTGCCGTCAGGAGAAGGGCGACTACACCGACTTCTACGACTTCCTGTCCAAGGTGGACGCGGTGGTCTGCAACAAGAAGACGATCGAATCACTGATCAAGGCCGGCGCGTTCGACTCCCTGGAGCACCCCCGCAAGGGCCTGCTCGCGGTGCACGCGGACGCCATCGACGCGTACGCCGACGTGAAGCGCAAGGAGGCGGTCGGCCAGTACGACCTCTTCGGCGCCGGCTTCGGTGACGCCGACACGGGCAGCACGACGGTGATGCCGACAATCGGTGACAGCGAGTGGGACAAGCGCGACAAGCTGGCCTTCGAGCGCGAGATGCTCGGCCTGTACGTCTCCGACCACCCGTTGTTCGGCCTGGAGCACATCCTCAACGCGGCAGCCGACACCACGATCGCCTCCCTGGCCGAGGAGGGCGCGGTGCCCGACGGGGCGGTCGTCACCCTCGCCGGCATCCTCTCCGGGGTGCAACGCCGGGTCACCAAGCAGGGCCGTGCCTGGGCCTCGGCCACCCTGGAGGACCTGGCCGGTGGGGTGGAGGCGCTGTTCTTCCCCAACACCTACGAGGTGATCGGCCAGTACATCGCCGAGGACGCCATCGTGGTGGTCAAGGGCCGGGTGGACCGCCGCGACGACACCCCGCGGATCATGGCGATGGACATGTCCATGCCGGACGTCAGCACCAGCGCCACCAACAAGCCGGTCACCCTCACCATCCCGGTGCACCGCTGCACACCACCGCTCGTGGAGCGCCTCAAGGAGACCCTGGTCCTGCACCCCGGCGACACCGAGGTGCACGTCAAGCTGCAGAACGGCGGGCGCACCACCACCCTGCGGCTGGGTCCGTTCCGGGTGGCGGCGACGACCGCGCTGATGGGTGACCTGAAGAGCGTCCTCGGCCCGGCCAACGTGAGCTGACCGGGCCGCGACCCGGCCGGCGCGCGTCCGGCCGGGCCGCGACCCGGCCGGGCTCAGGCCCGGTCGGGTGCCCCGATCTCCCGCAGCTGGCCGTCGGCCAGCCGCAACCAGCGCCGCACGCCGATCTCGGCCAGGAACCGTTCGTCGTGGCTGACCACGACAAACGCACCCTGGTACGCGGACAGCGCGCTCTCCAACTGGGCGACGCTGACCAGGTCCAGGTTGTTGGTCGGCTCGTCGAGCAGCAGCAGCTGCGGTGCCGGTTCGGCGCAGAGCACACACGCCAGGGTGGCGCGCAGCCGCTCACCGCCGGAGAGCACCCCGACGGGCAGGTTCACCCGGTTGCCCCGGAACAGGAACCGGGCGAGCAGGTTCATCCGCGTGGCGTCGGGCAGGCTCGGCGCGTACGCGGCGAAGTTCTCCGCCACCGTACGGTCGAGGTCCAGCAGGTCCAGCCGCTGCGACAGGTACGCGATCCGTCCCTCGCCGCGCTTCAGCTCGCCGCCGGACGGTTGCAGGTCACCCTGGACCAGGCGCAGCAGTGTCGACTTGCCGACGCCGTTCGCCCCGGTGAGCGCGATCCGTTCCGGACCCCGGATCACCAGGTCGGCGCCGTCGCCGCCGAACAACTCCCGGTCGTCGAAGCGGGCCCGCATCCCCTGGCCGGAGAAGACGGTGCGCCCGCCCGGGACCGTGGTGTCCGGCAGGTCCACGACGATCCGGTCCTCGTCGCGTACCGCCCGGCCGGCCTCGTCGAGTCGGGCCTTGGCCTCGCCGAGCCGGGCCGAGTGTGTCCCCTGCGCCTTGCCCGCCGACTCCTGCGCACTGCGCTTCAGCCCACCGGCGACGATCCGGGCCAGGCCGGCGTTCTTCAGGTTCTTCGAGGCGTTACTGGCCCGCCGGTCGGCCCGCTCCCGGGCCTGCTGCATCTCCCGCTTCTCCCGCTTGACCTCCTGCTCGGCGTTGCGCAGGTTGCTCTCGGCCACCTCCCGCGCCGCCTGCACCGCCTCCGTGTACGCGGTGAAGTTGCCCCCGTACCAGCGGATCTCTCCCTGGTCCAGCTCGGCGATGCGGTCCATCCGGTCCAACAACTCCCGGTCGTGACTGACCAGCAGCAAACACCCGGACCAGTCGGTCAGCACGTCGTACAGCCGGTGCCGGGCCGCCAGGTCCAGGTTGTTCGTCGGCTCGTCGAGCAGCAGCACGTCCGGGCGGCGCAGCAGTTGCGCCGCCAGGCCGAGGGACACCACCTGGCCGCCGCTGAGGGTGTGCAGCCGCCGGTCGAGGGTCAGCTCGCCCAGGCCGAGGCGGTCCAACTCGGAGCGGGTGCGCTCCTCGATGTCCCAGTCGTCGCCGATCGTGGCGAAGTGCTCCTCGCCCGCGTCGCCAGCCTCGATGGCGTGCAGCGCCGCGATCCGCTCGGCGACGCCCAGCACCTGCGCCACGGTCAGGTCACCGACCAGCGGCAGGGTCTGCGGGAGGTAGCCGAGCAGGCCGTCGACGGTGACGCTGCCGCCGCTGGGCTGCAGCTCCCCGGCGATCAACCGCAGCAGGGTGCTCTTACCGGCGCCGTTGGGCGCGACCAGGCCGGTGCGACCGCCCGGGACGGTGAAGGACAGCTCAGAGAAGACCGGGGTGTCATCCGGCCAGGAGAAGGACAGGTTCGAGCAGACGATGAAAGCGTCAGACATGCGAGTGACCTCAGAGGGTGGGGTGGGCGCGCCTCAGCCGCCCGACGACACGGGACCGGTGCAACGACGGCATGGCCACGGCGGCCGCGCCGACGCGCGCCGAACCGCTGGCCGAACATGTCCGGTCTCACCCGGAGATGTCGTCGTCACCCGCCATGTCTGGTCTCCCACGTCGTACCGCTAACCCAACTGGATGAGTCTAACAACGGATCCCCACCCCGCCACCGGGTTCAAGCGCGCCGTGCGGCGTCGCAGTACCAGACAGCCATACTCGCACTGGCGAAGCTAGGACACGTCGAAGAGGCGTAGCCCGTCATACTCGGCGAAGTCGGCGAAATCTTTGCCGTTGAAGGTCGCCAGCGGCAGCCGGTCGACAACGCAGCAGGCCGCGATCCAGGAGTCGTTGGTCGGTCGGGGGCGCCCCCGGTGCTGAGCCCGCGCTTGAAGGTGCCCCCAGGTGACCGCCACCGCCTCGTCAAAGGGAAGCAGCACGATCCCCGTGCGCCATTGCGCGAGGTCAGCCAGCTTGCGCGGCCCCCAACTGCGCAGTGCGGTCCACTTGGTCAGCTCTCCGAGCGTTACGAAGGTGATGCAGAGGGTCTGACCGGTCAGGCGGGCACGGAGGCGTTCAGGTAGCCGCCCCCGGAGGATTGCTGATGCGACGTCCGTGTCCAGAACGACAAGGCTCATGCGGCACCGGCCCGCCGAGAGGCATACAGGTCGGCGAGGAACTCGTCCAGTTCCTCGTCCGACTCGAACAGGCCCGGACGGGCCAAGTCATCCACAGAGGCGATCGGCTGGATGCCCTGACGGCGGGCCAACTCCTCGGCCGGCACGTGCTCAGCCGTCGGCCACTCGGGCATCCGTTCGGCATTGCTCGACGTCACGGCTCACCTCCTGCATATCGGGTCGTCCTCGATTCTTCCACTTCCGACATCGGTGGGCGGCACCTCGCGGCCGGTGTCGCGCCACCGGGTCCCGCCGACCGCCACCGCTGCGACGGGCCCACCGTCAAGATCCGGCTCAGCGGGGGCGGTATTCGACCTCGGGGCGGCCGGGGGTGCCGTAGCGGGGGCTGCGGGTGGCCCGGTCCACGGTGACCAGATACTCCAGGTAGCGGCGGGCGGTCACCCGGGAGATGCCGGTCGCCGCGCTCACCTCGGTCGCGGACAGTCCCAGCTGTGGGTCGGTCCGGTCGGCCAGCGCCACGCGTACCCGATCGAGGGTCTGCGCGTCGAGGCCCTTGGGCAGGCTGTGCCCGGCGGTGCCGCGCAGCGTGGCGAACATCTGGTCCACCTCGTGCTGGGCGGCCACCTCGCCGTCGGCGAGGGCCTGCGCGCGGTAGTCGGCGTAGCGTTCCAGCTTGTCGCGGAACGCCGCGAACGTGAACGGCTTGAGCAGGTAGTGGGTCACCCCGAGGGACACCGCGGTGCGCACCACCGCCAGGTCCCGGGCGCTCGTCACCGCCAGCACGTCGACGGCGCTGCCGGCGGCCCGCAGCGCCCGGCAGACGTCCAGGCCGTGCAGGTCGGGCAGCCGAAAATCCAGGAGTACGAGGTCCACGTCGCCGCCGCCCGCACGCAGCGCCGCCATCGCCGCCCGCGCGGTGTGCGCCACCCCGACCACCACGAAACCAGGAACCCGTTCGGTGTACGCGGAATGCGCCTCGGCGAGCAGCGGCTCGTCCTCCACGACCAGCACGCGGATGTCGGTCATCGGCGCTCACCTCCGTTCGGCAGGCGGACGGTGAACAGGCTGCCGCCGTCGTCCGAGCGGCCCACCTCGTAGCTGCCGCCGTGTCGGCGGACCACCTGCCCGACAAGTGCCAGGCCGAGGCCCCGGCCGGTGCTCTTGGTGGACCAGCCGCGTCGGAACGCGTCGGCCACCCGCTCCGGGGCCAGCCCGGGGCCACTGTCGGCGACCCGGATCACCAACTCGTCCTCGACCGTGCCGACGAGGACCCGCACCTGGCGGGGCGCAGACGTGCCGGCCACCGCCTCCAGAGCGTTGTCGACCAGGTTGCCGACCACGGTGAGCAGGTCGCCGGTCGGCAGTGGGCTGTCGTCGAGGCGGCAGTCCGGCTCGACGACCAGGTCGACCCCGCGCTCGCTGGCCTGCGCCGACTTGCCGAGCAGCAGCGCTGCCAAAGCCGGCTCGGTGACCGCGCCGACCACCCGGTCGGTCAACTGCTGGGCGAGGACCAGGTCCCGGGTGCCGAGCCGGACGGCCTCGTCGGCGCGGCCCAACTCCACGAGCGTCAGCACGGTGTGCAGCCGGTTGGCCGACTCGTGGGTCTGCGCCTGCAACGCCTCGGTCAGCGCGCGCACCGAGTCCAGCTCACTGGCCAGGGTGCGCAGCTCGGTCTGGTCGCGCAGGGTCAACACGGTGCCGAGCACCGCGCCCTCGAAACGGGTGGTCCGCTGGTTGGCGACGAGCACCCGGTCACCGGTGAGGACTGGTTCGTCGCGGGCGTCGCGCCCGGAGCCGAGCAACTCGGCCACCGCGGGCGGCAGGTCGATCCCGGCGACCGGCCTGTCGATCACCGGCGCGTCCACGTCGAGCCCCACCAGCCGGCGACCCTCGTCGTTGATCAACGCGACCCGCCGGTCGGTGGTCAGCACCACGAGGCCCTCGCGCACCGAGTGCAGGACCGCGTCGTAGTACTCGTACATCCGGGTCATCTGTGCCGGACCGAGACCGTGCGTCTGGCGGCGCAAGCGGCGGCTGAGCAGCCAGGAGCCGGTCGCCGCGAGCGCCAGGGCCGGCGTGGCGACACCGAACAGCACCGGCAACTGGCCGAGCAGCTTGCGGTTGATCGCCTTGGTGGTGATGCCCACCGAGACCAGACCGATGATGCGTCGCCGCTCGTCGTACACCGGGACCACCGCGCGCACCGACTCGCCGAGCGTGCCGACGTTCGTGGTGGTGAACGCGCGGCCCGCCAGGGCGGGCCCGATGTCACCGACGAACGGCTCGCCGATCCGCTCCCGGGTGGGGTGGGAGAAACGGGTGCGGTCGGGGGCCATCACCACCACGAAGTCGGTGCCCGTCGCCTGCCGGGTCGATTCGGCGTACGGCTGGAGGATCCTCGCGGGGTCGGCGGTCGTGAGGGCCGCGCGGACGTCGGGGGAGCCGGCGACGGTCTGTGCCACCGCGAGCACCTCCTCCTGCGCGGCCTGGCGGGAGTCGCTGCGGGCCAGCCAGACGGCCCCGGCCGCGCCGGCCAGCACGAGCAGCGTCACCACCACCGCCTGGAGGGCGAAGAGTTGCCCCGCGATGCTCCACTGACGTCGGGCCACCTCCACCACCTCCTCGTCGCGCCGCCGCCTCCGTTGTCGGGTTCGCGGTGAACAGAATGACCGCAAGGCTGTCAACGGGTGAGACACGGTTCACATTGTCGACATGGACACCACCGCATCCACCACCTCACCGGCACCGGCGGTCCGCCGGGACCGTACCCGTTACCTGTACCTCGCTGTCATCGTGGCCGTGCTCGCCGGCATCGTGGTTGGCCTGGTGGCACCCGATTTCGGCAAGGAACTCAAGCCGATCGGCACCGGCTTCGTCAACCTGATCAAGATGATGATCAGCCCGGTCATCTTCTGCACCATCGTGCTCGGCGTCGGGTCCGTCCGGCAGGCCGCGAAGGTCGGCAAGGTCGGCGGCCTCGCCCTCGGCTACTTCCTCACCATGTCGACGGTCGCGCTCGCCATCGGCCTGGTCGTCGGCAACCTCATCCACCCCGGCTCCGGCCTGAACCTGGGCGCGGACCTCGCGGGCGCGGGCAAGGCCGCCGCCGGCGACGAGGCCGCCGGGACGACGGAGTTCCTGCTCGGGATCATCCCGACCACGATGCTCTCCGCGCTCACCGAGGGCGAGGTGCTCCAGACGCTGCTGGTGGCCCTGCTCGTCGGCTTCGCGGTGCAGGCCATGGGTCGGCGCGGCGAGCCGGTGCTCGGCGCGATCGCCGTCATCCAGCGCGTCGTGTTCAAGGTCCTCGCCATGATCATGTGGTTGGCGCCGCTCGGCGCCTTCGGTGCCATGGCCGCCGTGGTCGGCGCGACAGGCGTGGACGCGCTCAAGAGCCTCGCCCAGATCATGCTGGGCTTCTACGCGACCTGCCTGATCTTCGTGCTGGTGTTCCTCGGCGCGCTGCTCTGGTTCGTGGCCCGGATCTCGATCTTCTCGCTGCTGCGCTACCTCGGTCGGGAGTTCCTGCTGATCCTGTCGACCTCGTCGTCGGAGTCGGCGCTGCCGCGGCTGATCGCGAAGATGGAACACTTCGGGGTGAGCAAGCCGGTCGTCGGCATCACGGTGCCGACCGGATACTCGTTCAACCTGGACGGCACGGCGATCTACCTGACCATGGCGTCGCTGTTCATCGCCGACGCGCTGGGCAACCCGCTGTCCGTCGGCGAGCAGGTGTCGCTGCTGCTGTTCATGATCATCGCGTCGAAGGGCGCGGCGGGCGTCACCGGCGCGGGCCTCGCGACGCTTGCCGGCGGCCTCCAGTCGCACCGGCCGGACCTGGTCGACGGGGTCGGCCTGATCGTGGGCATCGACCGGTTCATGTCGGAGGCCCGGGCGCTCACGAACTTCGCCGGCAACGCCGTGGCGACCGTGCTGGTGGGCACCTGGACCGGCGAGTTCGACCGGGACCGGGCGGTCGGCGTACTACGCGGCGACGACCCGTTCGACGAGGCCACGATGCTCGACGAGCACGACGACGAGTCGCCGACACGCCCCGACGAGGCAGCCACGCCGGCCGGCGTCCCCGCCTGACCGTCCACGCTGGCCGGTCTGGCCCCCGCGGTGCGTGGCCGGGTGCTGCGCTCCTGGGCACGTGAGCCGGGTGCCTCGCCGGGAGCGCTGTCGCACCGGCACGTCGCCGCCCTGGACGCCCTGGTCACCGACTGGCACGGCCAGGGCCCGACCGATCTGCCCGGGGGTGGCCGGGTACTCCGCCGCGGCGGCTGGCTGTCGCCGCTGAGCCCCGGCTGATCCGCCGCCGGGCGAGGCCTCGAACGCACCCCTTCGAGGACCCGCCCGACCACCCCTGCCCACCACCCCTGCGGGCCCTTTGCTCTGCACCCGCCCATGCACCACGCACGGTCCGTAACTGGCGCATGGGCGGGTGCAGAGCAAAGGCGGCGTGGGTGGTGCATCGGTCGGCCGCCTGCCCGGGTCATCCAGCGGTACGAGCCGGTGCCGAGGGGTTTTCAGCCGCTGCGCGCCCGGTCCCGGAAGGTGGTCCGGTAGCTGTGTGGGGTGACGCCGACCCGGCGGGGGCACCATCGGGAGGCGCCGGCCGTTGTCGCGGCGAAGCCGTGTGTGGGTTTCCGGGCGGCGGGTCGGTCGGTAGCGTTGGCTGCGGCGGCGGATGGGCCGGTACGGCGTCCCGCGCCACGAGGAGGTTCGGGATGGATTCCCTGCCGGAGTTGACGTTCGGTCAGCGGCTGAAGGTCTACCGCGAACGTTCGGGCAAGACACGTGCCGTGCTCGGCGGCCTGGTGGGTCGCAGCGCCGAGTGGGTCAAGGCGGTGGAGACCGACCGCATCCTGCCGCCGCGCGTGCACATGCTGGACCGGATCGCGCGTGCCCTCAAGGTCGAGCTGTCGGTCCTGGTCGGGGAGTTGAGCGATCGCTCCGCCATCGTGAACGGGCCGGAACATCCGGCGCTCGCCTCGGTCCGGGACGCTGTGAACCGGTGCACGTTTCCCGCAGACGAAACGCCTGAGCCGTTGAGTCGGCTCGGAGACCGCCTAGCTGCGGCCTGGCGGGCACGCCATCAGGCGCCGGACCATCGCACGGTTCTGGGCACACTCCTACCGGGCCTGCTCCGGGACGTCCAACGCGCGGCACTGACGTACGAGGGCGACGAGCGTCGACGGGCCCACGCGCTCCTGGCCGAGGCACTCGGGCTCGCGCAGATGTTCCTCGCCTACCAACCGGCCGCCGAGATCCTGTGGCGGGTCGCCGACCGTGCGATGGTGGCGGCTCAGGAGTCCGGGGATGCCGAGGCGTTGGCCTGCGCGGGGTGGTTCCTGTGCCAGGTGCACCGGGACGCCGGTGACTGGGACACCGCCATGGCGGTGACACTCGACGTGCTCTCCGCGCTGGAGTCGGGCGCGGCTGACGCGAACAGCAACCTCCTGGCCATCGTCGGCGCGCTCCACTTCGAAGCCGCGTACACCGCCGCCCGAGCCGGTGAGGAAGGTCGCGCCTGGCGGCACTGGGATCACGCCGATCGGGTCGCGCAGCGCCTGCCGCAGGGGTTCTACCAACCGCAGACGTCGTTCTCCCGCGTCATCATGGGTGCCCACGCCGTCACCGTGGCCGTCGAGTTGCAGAAGTCCGGCGAAGCGGTGCGGCAGGCACGTCGCCACGACGCTGCGGCCATCCCGTCGCGTCCGCGTCGCGCGCGACACCTCATCGAGGTCGCTCGCGCCCACCACGGAAAGGGCGACATGGGCACCGCCATGGTGAGCCTTCGCCAGGCGTACGAGTCGGCCCCGGAGACGGTCCGCTTCAACGGCTACGCCCGACAGATCACTCTGGACCTGCTCAGCGGGCCGCCATCCACCCGTGAGGACGCCCGAGATCTCGCACTGAAGGTCGGCCTCGTCTCTTGATCTAGGGGTACGAACCCTACCCATGGGGTGCTGCAACCGTCCGTAACGTCGTCCTCACGGGATGCGGCGGGCGGTGCGGACTCGCCTGGCCGCCGCGTCCCCCGCAACCTCAGGGGTGGCTGGCCGCCCTCGTGATGACGGGGAGGACGCGTGCGACGCGTCTCGTACGACGAATACCTCGCGGCGGCCGCCCTGACCCTGGCCGGCAGGCACCGGCCCGTCTGGTCCTGGCGGCACTGGCGACGCATCTGCCGTTGCGGGACCGACCTGCCGTGCCGAAGCCGTCATCGCCTCCCGATAAACCGGGACCACTGGCCAGCCCAGGGCACGCCGTGACGAGCACCCATCAGCCGGTCCCGCCGCTCTGGAACTGCGGGTGCTGTGGCGACGACTGGCCCTGCGAACCGGGGCGGCGGGAGTTGCTGGCCGAGTACGACGGGTGTCGCTTGTCGCTGAGCGTCTATCTGGCCGCACAACTCGTCGTCGCTACGCAACACCTCGCCCACGTCCCCGCCAGTCACCTGCACCACCGGTTCGTTGGCTGGGTGCGGTGAGCATCATCCGGGCCGGAGACGAGAAGTTCCACTACAGCGACGGGTCACACGTTGCCGCCAGGGCCGCCGTACAGAACTCGGCTGGTGGCAGGTATTCGTGGGCGGTCACGTAGTGGAGCAGGAGTTGAGGTGCGGCGTACACGACACCGTCGCCCCGTACCTCGAATTCGGCGCTCTCGCGGGCGATCATGCCCTGCCGAATGGCTTCTCTGGCGCCTTCGCCCATGTCCCGGACGCAGATTTCGCAGTAATGGTGCCCACGTGTCTGACGGACCCGCGTCTTGGCCAGCTCCGTCAGGGCTGGCACCAACCCGTGCGGGGGAGCGCCGGTCGGGTACGGATGCGCGGCGTCCAGCCAGCCGACGTTGAGCAGTGGCAGATCTTTCCCCTGTTCATCGGACGGCCATTGGTCGTCCTCATGCCGCTCCAGGTACGTGTACGGCGTCAGGTCCGCGAAGTACGTCACGAGCCATACGTATCATCCTCGGCGATGCCCCCTGGAGCGGTCCTGGACGAGTATTCCTAACCCTGGCCGGGGCGGTAGGCGCAGCCGGTGAGCGGCGGTGACTGGCGGTCATCTCTGTGGAGGCGGATGCGGTCGTGAGCGGTATACCTCAGAGGCATATTCATACCTCTGAGGTATACCGCTCAACAGCACATCGACATGGCAGGCGCCCTTCGCTGCGACCCCAGCCCCATGTGACCCGGTGCCGGCCGGCGTAGGGCGACTGGTCGTCGTGCTCGTTCAGCGAACCAACGCACCCACCAACGTCGCGATGGCTGCCACGAAGGCAGCGACTACCGGGCCAAGGGCGCGGATGTAGGCCAGGACGATGCCATGGCGCCGTGTCCGGCTGCCGTCGTCGTCCGTGCTCTTCTGCGCTTCGATGTCTGGCCCTTGAGGGGTTAGAGTCAAGGTGGCTCCTTCCGTTGCACGCGGTCGAGTCGAAAGCGGCGTCCGGTTGCACCCGGGCGCCGCCTTGTTTAGGCGGCGCTGAGCCGTTCGACCGTTAGAGCATCCCGCGCGAGGGCTGCTAGCACAAGACCCGGTTTTTGTCTGTCACGTACGTGACAGTTCGTGAATCATGAATCGATCGAGCTTCGGGTCCCCGGAGCGCGGCCAAGCCGGGCCATTGGGCGCCGCGCGATGTCGCGGCAGCGCTTCGCCGCCTGTCGGCTCCCGTTGGCTGCTCCAAGGGTCGGCGTCCCGCCGGCGCACGCCGAGGCCACCGAGCGCCGGCGCACTTGACAGGCGATGCGTGAGCGTTAACATCGACAATCATCACTGTCCGGGAGGTCCGATGACGCTCGTCCTCGCGCGTTCCACCGCACGTCGGGTGGCCGGGCTCACGGCTCTGGTCGTGCTGCTCGCCGTCGGCCTCACCGTCATCTCTCCGAGGTCGGCCATGGCGTGGGACAACGGCACGGCGGACACCCCGCCGATGGGGTGGAACAGCTACGACTCGTTCAACTGGCGGGTCACCGAGGCGGACGTCCGGGCCAACGCCGACTACATGCGCGACAACCTGCGCCAGCACGGCTGGCAGTACGTCGTCATCGACTGGGCCTGGTACTACCCGGGCCAGCACAACAACAGCCCCAACCAGGACGCCAACCTGAATCCCCGGCTGCGAATGGACGCCAACGGGCGCCTGCTGCCGGACACCACGCGGTTTCCCTCGGCGGCGGGCGACAACGGGTTCAAGCCTCTCGCCGACTACGTGCACGCGCAGGGGCTGAAGTTCGGCGTCCATCTGATGCGCGGCATCCCGCGGCAGGCGGTCGCCGACAACGTGCCGATCCTCGGCACCAACTGCCGAGCCAACCAGATCAACAACACCACCACCGCGGCCTGGCTCAACCTGATGTGGGGCCTGAACATGTCCAACGCCTGCGCGCAGGCGTACCTGGACTCGGTCTTCCAGCTCCTGGCCGGCTGGGGCGTCGACTACGTGAAGGTGGACGACATCGCGGCCCCGACGTACCGGCAGGCCGAGGTCGAGGGTTACCGGACCGCGATCCAGCGCAGCGGCCGGCCGATGGTGCTGAGCCTGTCACCGGGCGCGACACCGCTGGCCAGCGGCGGGCACGTGCGGGACAACGCGCACATGTGGCGCATCGTCAACGACCTGTGGGACAACTGGTCGTCGCTCGACGCGCTCTTCGACCAGTTGCGCAACTGGACTCCGTACCGGACGACGGGTGCCTGGCCCGATCCGGACATGATCCCGATCGGGCGGTTGTCGAAGTACGGCCCGGTCGGCGCACCCCGCTACTCCGCGCTCACCGCCGACGAGCAGCGCACGCTCATGACCCTGTGGACGATCAACCGGGCGCCGCTGATGTGGGGCGGCAACCTGGTCGAGAACCGCGCCGCGGAGCTGGCGTTGATGACCAACGCGGCGGTGCTCGCCGTCGACCAGAACAGCACCAACAACCGCCAGCTCGTCGGCGGCACCCGGCAGGTGTGGACCGCCGACGTTCCGGGCAGCGACCACCGGTACGTGGCACTGTTCAACCGGGAGGGCGCCACCGCCAACGTCTCGGTGAACCTGGCCGACCTGGGCATCGGCTCGGCCGTCGTCACCGACCTGTGGTCCGGCACCGGCCTCGGCACCGTCACCGGCACGCTCACCCGCTCCCTTCCCGCCCACGGGAGCGGCCTGTATCGGCTGGCGCCGCAGACCACAGTCCCCCCGCCGACCACCTACACGGTGGCCGCCCGGCACAGCGGCAAGTTCCTCGACGTCTCCAACGCGTCCACCGCGGATGGTGCCAACGTCGTGCAGTGGGCCGCGAACGGGCAGGCCAACCAGCGGTGGCGGATCCAGGACGCCGGCGGCGGCTACTCCACGGTGACAAGTGTCAGCAGCGGCAAGTGCCTCGACGTGTACGGCGGCGCGAGTGCCACCGGCGACGGCGTCCGGGTCATCCAGTGGGCCTGCAACGGCGGCACCAACCAGCAGTGGCGGGTCGAGGACCTCGGCACCGGCTACGTCAGGTTCGTCGCCCGCCACAGCGGAAAGTGCCTGGACGTGATGAACGCGGCCACCGCCGACGGGGCGCAGGCCGTGCAGTGGACCTGCGGCACCGCCACCAACCAGCAGTGGCGACGCACCAGCGTGTAGCAGCAGTCAGCGGCGGCGCGCCGCCGTGTGGCACTCAGCGGCGGCGTGCCCGCCACATGGTGTGCTCCCGGGAGATCGCTGTCTCCGTGTCGTTGACGAACTGCGACAACTGGCCCTCCGAGGTGATCCGGCTGGCCAGCGACCCCATGGCGGCGAGTTCCTGGCTCGCCAGGGCGTAGGCGGTCGCCACCGCGGAGTGTTGCCGCGTCTGCGTCCAGGCCGCACCGGCCGCGACCGCGGCGGCGGCCACCCCGAGCAGGTCGACGTCGGTGAAACCGGCGACCCTCGACATCGCCAGGGCCAGCCCCACCAACTCCAGGACCAGCATGGTGACCGACCACCGTGTCGCCCGGGCGCGGTTCGACAACGAGCGCTCGGCGTACCACATCCGCTGGGTCTCCAGACGACCGTTCACGTACGACGCCCGGCGCTCCGCGAGGGGGGTGGCCCGCGCGGTTCGCATTCCCTCCGTGATCTGCTGTCCGGCCAGGGCGGGTGCCGCCAACCCCGCCCCGGACATGTCCCTGGTCAGGCCCAACAGTCGGCCGGTGAACTCCTCGACACACTCCGAGTCGTCGCGTGAGCGGGGAAACGGATCGGCTGCCGTCGCGAAGCGCCACGTCAACGACTTGATGGACTCGGACAGTGCCCTCCCGACATACCACCGCTCGTCGGGACGGTTGGTGAGGAGGAAGACCTCCACGATCGAGGTGGCGGCGAAGGCGCCCACCGCGATTGCCGGGCCCACCGCGAAGTTGTCGAGCTTCCAGGTGCCGACCCCCGCCAACGCGGCCAGCAGGAGCAGCGACAGCCGCAGGGCGATCAGGGACGCGAACACCCGCTGCCCGCGTAGCGACTCATCGGACACGGCCCGCTGGAACGGCGGAAAGTCCTCGGCATTCAGCATGGCGTCGACCTCCCGAGGAGAACCTTCACCAAACATAGAGGGTGGTGTCTACGGCCAGTTGGCCCTCGTGGCGGTGATTCGCCGGGAAACCCGCCACCGCCGGCACGCCCGGGGCGAGAATGGTTGGTCGGGGAGGGGTGCCGCGACGACCGGGGGAGCAGGCGTGCCCGCAACCAGCCTCCTTGGCCGGCTCCGTCGCCGTGACCCGGGGGATGCCGTCCTGCGGCGGGCGGCACGGCTGACACTCGTCGCGTCCGTCGTCTTCTACGCCTGCCGTTACGGCGCGGGCAGTTCGGTCCTCGCCACCTACGGCCTGTTCGGCACGATCGCCGCCGGGTCGTTCGCGCAGTTGCCCGGTCCGGCGCCGCAACGGGCGCGGATCCTCGTCACGGCACTGCCGGCGATCTGGGCGCTGATCGCCGTGGGCTCGTTGTTGGCGTGGAGCACGTGGTCGGCCGCCGGCGGGATGCTGGTCATCGGGTTCGTCGTGGCGTTCGCCGGGGTGGGCAACCCGCGCCTGGTGGGGTTGGCCAGCGCGTTCCAGCTCTTCTACATCCTGGCGTCCTTCCCGCCGTACCAGCCGGGCACCCTGCCGCAGCGACTCGGCGGCGTCACGCTCGCCATCGTGCTGCTCGCCGCGGCGGAGGTACTGCTCTGGCCTGATCCGGTGCCGATCTCCTACCGGCAGCTGCTCACCCGGGCGGCGGACGGCGTCGGGGCCTTCCTCGACGCCACCGCCGACGCCCTGACCGACCCACCCGCCGGTCACGGTGGTCCGGGCCGGCGGCGTGCGCGGGCGTACGACGTGGTGGCCCCGCTCGGGTTGGGCCGCAACCCGCCGGAGCGGGCGCCCACCGCGGCGGGCGCCCAGGACCGGGCGCTGCGGATCTCGGCGGCGGCGCTGCGGGAGGTGCTCGCCGAGGCGGACCGGCTCGCGGGAGACGCCCCGCCGGAGCCGATCCCGGATCTGGCGGCGGCGCGGCTGCTGCGCGCCTGCGCCGACACGACCCGGGCCGCCGGCCGGAACCTGGCACCGGGGGCGCCTCCGGCCGACCTCGGGAGCCTGGACGCCGCGATCCGCACGGCCGAGGCCGCGTACCCGGTGGGCCGGGGCGGCGGCACGGCGGACGTACCCCGGATGTGCCGGGACGCGACCGCGTTGGCCCTCGCCGACCAGGTGCGGGTCTTCGCCGTCGGCGTCCGGGTCGCCGCCGGGGCACGGCCCGCGGTGGGCGATGCCTACCCCACTCTCTTCGAGTACGCGCGACACAGCCCGTGGACGCTGTACTGGCGACAGTTCCGCTCCCACCTGGCCCCCCGCTCCGCCAACCTGCACAGCGCGCTGCGACTGGCCGTGGCACTGTCGGTCGCCCGGGTGGGCGCCGGACTGCTGCAGCTCCACCACGGCTTCTGGGTGCTCCTGGCGACGCTCACGGTCCTGCGGACCTCGGCCGCCGACACGCGCACCGCGTTGCGGCCCGCCGTGCTGGGCACCATCGCGGGCGTCGTCGTCAGCGGCCTGCTCGTGTTCCTCGTCGAGGAGCCCATCGTGTACGCCGTCGTGCTGCCGGTCACGTTGCTGCTGGCGTTCGGTGTCGGTCGGCTGCTGGGCCCGGTGTGGCAGCAGGCGCTGTTCACCCTGCTGCTGACTGTCGTCTTCAGCCAGCTCAGCCCCGAGGGTTGGCGGCTCGCCGAGGCACGTCTGGTCGACGTCGGACTCGGCGCGCTGATCGGTGTGCTCGCCGGCGTCGCCATGTGGCCGCGCGGCGCGGGCCACGACCTGCGCCACAACGCCGCCCGCTACCTGACGGCCAGCGGGGTGGCGGTCCAGCAGACCGTGGAGGCGGTGCTCGGCGACGCGCCGCCGCCCGAGGACGACCTCGACCGGGTCCGCCGCCGGATGGTCCTGGTCGACTCGTCGTACTGCCAGTACCACTCCGAGCGCCACGACCCCCGACACGGGCGCGTGGACTGGGACGCCGCCCTGGGGGCCGGGCAGCACGTGGTGCCCGGCGCCGAGTCGCTGCTGCGCCGCAACCCGCCCGGCTGCCTCGCCGGCTGGCCGGCCGCGGCGGTCCTGCTCCGGGACGCGGCCGGGCACCTGCGGTCGGCGTACGACGACCTGGCCGGCGAGGTGGCGCACGGCCGGGCCGCCGGCCCGGTGCCCGCTCCGACCGACTGTGTCGACGAGGTGGACCGGATCCGTCCGCTGCTCGGCGCGGTCGACGCCTCGGCGGTGCGGCACCTGGTGGAGGTGGACAGGTGGCTCGCCGGCCTCGCCATCAGCCTGGCCCGGATCCCCTCGCCCCCGACTCCGCGGGGCGACAGTGAGCCAGGCCCGGTCAGGGGATGACGGGTAGGCCGCTGTGGTAGAGATGCTCGAACCGACGGTGCACCCAGAGGATGCGGCCGTCGGGGCGTACCACCTTGCGCAGGTCGGCGAGGGTGACGTCCTGGGATCGCAGCACGACGTGCAGCGTCCGGAGGACGGCTCCCTCGGCGTAGACGGGAGACGCCGGTGCGTGGGGGGCCCGTTCCGCGAGTCCGGCGCTGTGGTCGTCCGTGGTGAGGTGGTTCGCGGCCTCCGCGGCGGCGTTCAGTGTCTCGTTTGCCAGGGCGACCTGCTCCTCGATGGCTTTCCACTGCTCCTCGCTGAAATCGAGCTTGAGCTCGGCCAGACCCACACCGAGGAGAGGCTTGAGGAGCACGGTGGTGGCCTTCAGGAGGGGGACCGCTCTGGTCCACCATTCTCGGGGGACGTCCGGGTAGTAGACGCCGGCATCGCGCCGATCGGGTTCGAGGACGTGCACCGGCTGGAGCGAATGCTCGCAGTACAACGTCAGCCGCATCCGCCTGGTGGTCCACTGCGGGTTGCGGAGGGACGCCTCGACGGGGGTGAGGGTGAACAGGCGCGGCCCGTCCGCGGCCTCGTCGTTGAGTTGCCACATCAACGCGGTCAGCTGTGCGTTCACGCCCGCGAGGTTGGCCCTGACGGTGTCGTTGAGCTCGGTCACCCGCCGACTCAGCCCGCGGACCTGGCTGTCCATCAGCGCCACGCCGTCCCGCAGACTGGCGAGCGCCTCCTGGCTCGCACCCGAACCGCCCAGCAGCGAGTTGATGGCGGGGAAGGCGTCGCAGCCGGAGATCGGGCACTGCGCGATGCTCTGCCCGTGCGCGTCGCGCAGTTTGATGAGCTTGTCGACGTCGAACAGGCCCGCACCCGGCGTGGGCAGGCCGCACCCGTCCCGGCAGGCGACGAGGGCGACGGTGCTCAGGCCGGGCCAGAACCGCTCGATGCAGTAGCGGATCTCGTCGGTGACCTGGCGCAGGTAGGTGACGGCGTCCGGGCCGCGCACCTGGACCTGGACACCGACCCCGGTCCGCACCGTGAGCAGCGCGCGGGCACCGTAGCGGCTCTGCAGGACCAGGCCCTGCTGCCAGTGCACGCCCTGCAGGGAGTCGGGCTCCGTGTAGCGCTGGTGGTGCAGGCGGACGATGAGCCGGTACATCAGGGAGTCGGGAATGACCACCGGGCCTGCGGGCCCTTCCGAGACCCGGCACACCTCCAGATACTCGCGGTCGCCGGTGCGGAACTCGACCCAGGCACTTCGCAGGTCCGGCTGTGCGGCGGGGACGAGCTGCGCGATCAGACTCACCGGCTCGGGTGCGGCGTCGAGGGAGACCTGGTACGTCAGCTCGAAGCGCCCCATGAGCGCCAGGAACAGTCGCTGCTGCTCCCTCGTGTAGCGCGTGCCGTCGGGAGCCTGAGCGGCACTCCACACGCTGCCGAGCATGCGGTGTGCGACGAGACCGAGGGCGTCGACGGCGTCTCGACTGTCGAGGACGGCGGCGATGGCGACATTGAGCCAGTCCGGTTGCAGGATCACGAACGCGGCAAGCGCGTCGTCGTCCGCGTAGTAGATCCACTTTCCCAGGTGGTGGGCGTTACTGGCCAGCGTCCGTGCCTGGAAGGTGTTCAGTCCCTGCGCCGCGGCCACCGCTTCGTAGCCGCGGTAGTCGATCACCTGCCGACCGCCGGCCGTGACCGCCTCGATCGTCCGCTGCCACGTGGCCGGGTAGGTACGGCGCACGTGCGGGAGGGTGCCGGCGGTCACGGCGATCGCCTCCCGCAGCACCTCCAGCCGGCCGTCCGGGACGGCGCTGTCGACCTCGTGGAAACCGACGATCAGGCTGCCGAAGCGCTGCTTCAGGTGAGCTTCGTCGATGGCGTCCGCGCGCGAGGACGGCCCGCCGTGCGACGCGACCACGAGGACCCGGGCGTCCGGGGCCCGGTGGGCGATCATGGCGATCCACGACTCCACCATGCCGGCCGCGACACCCGGACGGGGTTTCCAGACGACGACGTAGACGGCCGGCGCGCTGAAGAACAACTGGTGCGCGGGCTGGTATGCCTGTTGGCCGCCAAAGTCCCACCCGTTCAGGGTGATCTCGTGGCCGGCGTGGCGCACCACCAGCGGCTTGATCTCCATGCCCTGGGTCTGGTGACGGTCCTGCCAGGGCTCGCCGCGCAACGCCCCGAGCAGGGTGCTCTTCCCGGCCTCGCCGGCGCCCACGAACAGCAGTTTCGCCTCCGAGATCGAGATCCCGTCGGTGGCGACATCCCGGAGGAACGCCAGCAGCGCCTCCGTGCCCTCCACCTCGGCGGCCAACACCTCGGGCGGAAGTGGATTGTCCTGTACGACAAGGATCTGAAGCTCTTCGAACTGACCAATGGCGTCGGGCAGGGTATTGAGCTGGTTGCCGTCGAGGTGCAGTTCGGTGAGGGAGGTCCAGGCGGCGACGGCGTCGGGCAGGGTGGTGAGCTGGTTGCCGACCATGGACAGAGACAAGAGGGCGGTCCAGGCAGCGACAGCGTCCGGCAGGGTGGTGAGTTGGTTGCCGTCGAGGTGCAGTTCGGTGAGGGAGGTCCAGGCGGCGACGGCGTCGGGCAGGGTGGTGAATTGGTTGCCGTCCAGGTACAGAACATTGAGATGGGCCCAGGCGGCGACTGCGTCGGGTAGGGCGGTGAGCTGGTTGTAGTCCATATCGAGCCGTGTCAGGGCAGTCCAGGCGGCGACTGCGTCCGGTAGCGCGCTTAGCTGGTTGCGGTCCACGTTGAGCCGTGTCAGGGCGGTCCAGGCGGCGACTGCGTCCGGTAGCGCGCTGAGCTGGTTTTCGTACGCGTAGAGCGTGGTTAGGCCCGTCCAGGCCGCGACTGCGTCGGGTAGGGCGGTGAGCTGGTTGCCGGCCAGGCGCAGTTGGGTGAGGGAGGTCCAGGCGGCGACTGCGTCGGGTAGGGCGGTGAGCTGGTTGGCATTCAGGTGCAGTTGGGTGAGGGAGGTCCAGGCGGCGACTGCGTCGGGTAGGGCGGTGAGCTGGTTGGCACTCAGGTCCAGGTCTGTGAGGGAGGTCCAGGCGGCGACTGCGTCGGGTAGCCCGGTGAGCCGGTTCTCGCCCAGGTCCAGGCTTGTGAGGGAGGTCCAGGCGGCGACGGCGTCCGGGAGGGTGTCCAGGTTGTTGCCGGCGAGATCGAGGCTTGTCACATCAGCGAGAGCCGGGGTGTCGCGCAGCAGTTCGGCGAGGTCACCAGCGGTCAGGTCGAGACCGCTGAGGTCGACATGCCCGTCGGCAGCGGCAGCTATGCGGTGCTGGGCCTCGACAATCGTGCCGTCATCCATGCCGAGGCAGCGTAGTCCCCCGCGCACAATCAGTATTGCCGGCTGGGTCGACTCTCGGCGCGATCGGGTCGACGTACGGATCTGACAGGCCGCCGATCGCCGATTGGCCGTGCCCGTTCGCCGTCGCCCCGCCTAGCGTCGACGGCATGGAGTTCGAGCAGGCGCAGCAGTTGTGGAAGCCGGAGCCCGGCTGGTTGAACACCGCCTCCTACGGGTTGCCGCCCGAGCCGGCGTGGACGGCACTTCAGGAGGCCCTGGGCGCGTGGCGGGTCGGCCGGACGTCGTGGGAGGGCTGGGGCGAGTCGGTGCACCGGTCCCGTGCGGCGTTCGCCGACCTGATCGGGGTGCCGGTCGGTGACGTCGCGGTCGGCGCGGCCGTGTCGCAGATCCTCGCGCCGGTCGCGGCCGCCCTCCCGGACGGGGCGACGGTGGTGGTTCCCGAGGTCGAGTTCACCTCGAACCTGTTCCCCTGGTTGGTGCAGGAGGAGCGCGGCGTCAAGGTGCGCACGGTGCCGCTGGACGCCCTGGTCGACGCCATCGACGCCGACACCGACGTGGTCGCGTTCAGCCTGGTGCAGTCGGCCGACGGGGCGGTGGCGGCGTACCACGAGATCGTGGCCGCGGCCCGCGCGCACGACGCGTTGGTGGTGGTGGACGCGTCCCAGGCGTGCGGCTGGCTGCCGTTCGACGGGAGTCGGGCCGACGTGGTGGCCGTGGGTGGCTACAAGTGGCTGATGAACCCGCGCGGCACCGCGTACGCCTATCTGGCCCCGGAGCTGCGTGAGCGGCTGCGCCCGGACGCGGCTGGCTGGTACGCGGGCCGCGATCCGCACGCCTCCTACTACGGCCCGCCGTTGCGGCTGGCCGACGACGCCCGCCGGTTCGACATCTCACCGGCCTGGTTCAGCTGGGTCGGCGCGGCACCCGCCCTGGAGGTGGTCGCCGAGATCGGCGTGCCGGCGATCCGGGAGCACAACGTGGCGCTGGCCAACCGGTTCCTGGCCGGGTTGGGTCGGCCGGCGGGGGAGAGCGCCATCGTCAGCGTGGACGTGCCCGGCGCGGAGCAGCGTCTCGCGGCGGCGGGGATCCGCGCGGCGGTACGCGCCGGACGGGTCCGCGCCTCGTTCCACGTCTACTCCACCGAGGCCGACGTGGACGCGGCCCTGGAGGCGTTGACCGGCTGATCCCGGTGCGGAGGGCGGCCGAGCACGGCCCGGCCACCCTCCGTGCCGTCAGGAGCAGCGGTCGAAGGTCGCAGCGGTGTAGGAGAGCGGCTGCCACTCCAGACCGATGCCGATGCTCATGTCCCACCGACCGTCGGCGAGGCGGCCGAAGTGGACGATCTCGCTGCCGGCGCCGTCGTAGTAGTACCAACCCTCGCCCTCGTACACACCGAGCCGGGTGGCCGCCTTGGCCAGGGTTTTCGGGCCGACGACGCCGTCGGCGACGAGACCTCGGGCGGTCTGCCACTTCTTCGTGGCAGCCGTCGTCAGCGGCCCGAACTGGCAGTCGACGCCCGAGTAGGCGAGGTAACCGTCCGCCCACAGGATCATCTGCCACATGGCGACGACATTGCTGTACGACCGGGTCGACGAGGAGATGGGGCCCTCGTCGTTCCAGTCGTCGGTCCAGGTGCCCGAGCCCGCGACGTACCCCTGGCTGACGGACGCGGACGCGGGCGCGGCCGCGATGACGACAGCGCCGGCCACAGCGACGGCCATCGCCATCGTGGCTGCTCTGATTCGTAGGAACATGCGTATTCCCCCTCTGACTGATCGGGCGGGTGGTACGCGGATACACGTCTGGCCACGCCGCTGTGTTGCACGTCAGTCAGGAGACGGACACTCAGGGTCAGGCCAGGTGGCCGCCGATCTTCGTGTACCCGCGCAGCAGGTCGCGGGAGATGATCAGCCGCTGCATCTCGTCGGTGCCCTCGAAGATCCGGTAGAGCCGGACCTGCCGGTACCAGCGCTCGATGGGCAGCTCACGGGTGTAGCCCATGCCGCCGTGGATCTGCAGCACCCGGTCGACCACCCGGTTGACCATGCCGGCGCCGTAGAGCTTGCCCATCGACGACGCGTGCCGGGGGTCCAGGCCCTGGTCGACGGTCCACGCCGAGCGCAGCACCAGCCAGCGGGCCGCCTCCAGCTCGGTCTCCGAGTCGGCGATCATCCACTGGATGGCCTGGTTGGAGCCGATCTTCGTGCCGAAGGTCTCCCGGGTGTTGGCGTGGTCGATGGCCATCTGCAGGACCCGCTCGGCGATGCCGATGGCGTGTGACGGGATGGTGTAGCGGCCCTTGCCGATCCACTCCATGCCCAGCGTGAAGCCCTGCCCGATCTCGCCGAGGATGTTGCGGTGCGGCACGCGGACGCCGTCGAAGATGAGCGACGCGGGCCCGCCCTCGCCCATGGTCTGGATGAACTCCGAGCGCCACCCCATCGACCGGTCCACCAGGAACGCGGTGGCCCCGCCGTTGCGGGCGCCCTTCTCCCGGTCGGTCACCGCGACCACGATGGCGAAGTCGGCGTCGTGGCCGCCGGTGATGAAGGTCTTCTCGCCGTCGAGCACCCAGTCGTCGCCGTCGCGCCGGGCCGAGAGCCGGATGTTCGCGGCGTCCGAGCCGGCTCCGGGCTCGGTGATCGCGAAGCAGGAGCGCCGCTCGCCCTCGATGGTCGGGATGAGGAACTCCTGCTTCTGCTCCTCGGTGGCGTGGAACAGGATGTTGTCCGCCTCGCCGCCGAAGCGGAACGGCACGAAGGTGTGGCCCAACTCCGTCCAGATCAGCGACTGGAGCACCGCCGGCAGGTTCATCCCGCCGTACTCTTCGGGGGTGGCCAGGCCCCAGAAGCCGAACTTGCGCGCCTTGAGTTGCAGTTCGCGCACCTCGGAGTGGTCCAGGCCCGGCTGGTGCGCCCGCTCCCGCCGGAGCACCTCCGCTTCCAGGGGCATCACCTCGCGGCGGATGAACGATCGGACGGTGTCCCGCACCGCCCGCTCCTCGTCGGTGAGCGAAAAGTCCACGTGGTCCTCCTGGCGTCGGCGCAGCCGGTCACCATTAAACTAGCGGTGCAAGTTTTGTCGCGTCCAGACCTGATGGCCGAGACCGTGAGGAGCGCAGTGCCCCGACCCCGCCAGCCCCGGCTGACCCGGCAACTGATCGTCGAGACAGCCACCGCGCTCATCGACGCCGAGGGCCTGCCCGCCTTCTCCACCCGGCGGCTCGCCGCCGAGTTGGGCGTGCGCGGGCCGTCGCTCTACAACCACTTCGCCACCAAGGACGAGATCCTCGACGCGGTCGCCGACACGGTCACCGGCGCCGTCGACACCAGCGGCTTCGCCAGCCGGGACTGGGCCGCCGCGCTGCACGACTGGGCCTGGTCGTACCGGCGGGCGCTCACCGCACACCCGAACATCGTGCCGTACCTGGCGCAGGGGCCTGGTCGTCGACCGGCCGCACTGGCCATGGCCGACGCGGTCTACGGCGGGTTGGTCCGCGCCGGCTGGCCGCCGGCCCGCGCCACCCACGTCGGTGCCGCACTGCGCTACTTCGTGGCCGGGTCGGCCCTTGGCTCGTTCGCCCGCGGCTTCGTCGAGGATCCGGAGCTGTACGCGGCGCACTACCCGCACCTGCGACAGGCGCACCGGCTCGCCGAGCACCAGCAGAGCGTGGACGAGGGCGCCTTCGCCCTCGGCCTGGACGCGCTGCTGCACGGTCTGGCCGCCGAGTACGCCCGCACCGTCGACCCGGTGGAGTCCGCCCGGCCCAGCGGGTAGCGTCCAAACTCCCAGCGCTAGTTTCATCGCCCGCCGCGACTCCGTCGCCATCACCCGCCGCGACTCCGTCGCCATCACCCGTCGCGACTCCGTCGCCATCACCCGCCGCGACCCCGTCCCCACCGCCGGTCGCCCACCCCCCGAAGGGACGCCATGGACCTCGCCGCCCCGCCGTCGCAGCTGCCCGACACCCTGCGCCTCCGGCACCACCTGCACGTCGGCGGCGAGTGGACCTCCCCCGCCGGCACCGACGTGATCGACGTGGAGAATCCGAGCACCGGCGCGCCGATCGGGCAGGTGCCCGCCGGCACGGCCGCCGACGTGGACCGCGCCGTCGCCGCGGCGCGCGCCGCCTTCCCCGGCTGGGCGGCCACCGCTCCCGGCGAACGCGCCGCCCACCTCGACCGGTTGCACGCCGCGCTCGCCGCACGCGCCGACGACCTCGTCCGCACCATCGCCGTGGAGCTGGGCTCGCCGCTCAAGCTCGCCACCCGCGTACAGGTCGGGCTGCCGTTGACAGTCCTGCGCGACCACGTCGCGCTCGCCGCCCGGCCGCCGGCCCAGGAGAGCATCGGCAACTCGCTCGTCGTCCGCGAGCCGGTCGGCGTGGTCGGCGCGATCACCCCGTGGAACTATCCGCTGCACCAGGTGCTGGCGAAGCTGGCGCCCGCGCTGGCCGCCGGCTGCACGGTGGTGCTCAAGCCCAGCGAGCTGACCCCGTTGACCGCGTACCTGCTCTTCGACGCGGTCGCCGAGGCCGGGTTGCCGCCGGGGGTGCTCAACCTGGTCCCCGGCACCGGGCCGGTGGTGGGTGAGGCCCTGGCCGGGCACCCCGACGTCGACCTGGTCTCGTTCACCGGCTCCACCGCCACCGGCGCGCGGATCATGCGGCTCGCCGCCGACCGCATCGCCCGGGTCGCGCTGGAGTTGGGTGGCAAGTCCGCGAACGTGATCCTTCCCGACGCCGACCTGGCCACCGCGGTCAAGGTGGGCGTCGGCAACGCCCTGCTCAACTCCGGGCAGACCTGCACGGCGTGGACCCGCATGCTGGTGCACCGCGACCGGTACGAGGAAGCACTCGACCTGGTCGCCACCGCGGTGGCCGGCTACCGGCTCGGCGATCCGTTCGACCCGGCCACCCGGCTCGGGCCGCTGGTCTCCGCGGCTCAGGCCGACCGGGTGCGTGGCCACGTCGACCGGGCCCTGGCCGACGGCGCACGGCTGGTCGCCGGCGGCCCGGACGCCCCGGTGCCGGCCCGGGGGCACTTCGTCGCCCCGACCGTCTTCGCCGACGTGCACCCCGACAGCGCGCTCGCCCAGGAGGAGGTCTTCGGCCCGGTGCTCGCCGTTCTCCCGTTCGGCGACACCGACGAGGCGGTCGCGATCGCCAACAACTCGCGGTACGGGCTGGCCGGCGCGGTCTGGTCCGCCGACACCGACGCGGCGCTCGCGGTGGCCCGACGGATGCGCACCGGCGCGGTCGACATCAACGGTGCTCCGTTCAATCCGCTCGCCCCGTTCGGCGGCTACAAGCAGTCCGGTCTGGGCCGCGAGTTGGGCGTGCACGGGCTCGCCGAGTTCTGCGAGCTGAAGGCGATCCAGCGATGAGCGGCACCGAGCCGGTCCCGGCGGGCGGCACCGAGACGTCCCCGGCGGGCGGCCGTGAGCCGGTCCCGGCCGCGCCGACGGTCGGTGCCGAGCCGGTGGCCGCGCCGGTCACCGTCCGCGCGCTTGTCGCGCGGGGTGTCGGCGCCGAGTTGCGAATCGAGCGGGTACGCCTGCCCGCCCCCGGCCCCGGCGAGGTGCGGGTGACGATCCGTGCCGCCGGCGTCTGCCACTCCGACCTGTCCATGGTGAACGGCACCATCGCCGCGAGGTTCCCGCTGGTGCTGGGGCACGAGGCGACCGGCGTGGTGGCCGAGGCCGGGCCGGGCAGCCGGCTGCGGGTCGGCACCGAGGTGGTGTTGAACTGGGCGCCGGCCTGCCGGGCCTGCTGGTGGTGTCGGCGCGGCGAGCCGTGGCTCTGCGCCGATACGACCGCCCCGACAGTGCCGCGCGGCGAGACCGACGACGGCGTACCGCTGAACCTGACCCTCGGCCTCGGCGCGCTCGCCGAGGCGGTGGTGGTGCCCGAGACCGCCGTCATCCCGATTCCCGCCGGTCTGCCCCCGGAGCAGGCCGCACTGCTCGGCTGCGCGGTGCTGACCGGCGTCGGCGCGGTCCGCAACACCGCCCGGGTAGCGCCCGGCGAGACCGTGGCGGTCGTCGGGCTCGGCGGGGTCGGGCTCGCCGTGCTCAGCGCGGCCCGCCGGGCCGGCGCAACGACGATCCTGGCCGTCGACGTGGCCGAGGCCAAACGGGACCTGGCGCTCGCCGCCGGGGCCACCGACTTCCTGCTCTCCGACGACCGGCTCTCCAAGGAGGTACGGGCGCGCACCGAGGGTCGGGGCGTCGACCACGCCTTCGAGTGCGTCGGGCGGGCCACCACCATCCGCGCGGCCTGGCGACTGACCCGGCGCGGGGGAACTGTGACAGTGGTCGGCATGGGCGCCAAGGACGACATGGTCAGCCTCGGCGCGCTGGACATCTTCCACTCCGCCCGCACCCTGCGGTCCTCGGTGTACGGCTCGTCGGACCCGGACCGGGAGGTGCCCGTGCTGGCCGCCGAGTTGGCCGGCGGTGCTCTGGACCTGGGCGTGCTGGTCAGCGGCACGGTCCCGTTGGACGAGGCCCCCGTGGCGTTCGATCGGCTGGCCCGGGGCGAGGGCGCTCGCTGGGTGGTCACCCTCGACTGAGCGCACCCGGCCTGCTTGATCGACTCGGCTTCCGTGAGGTCGGGGTGTCGGGACGTCCAGGACACCCCGACCTTCGGAAAGACGAGTGGACGGTCAGAAGGGCGGTGCGTCCTCGCCCATCAGCGCAAGGACGACGCCGCCCTTGCCGCTCTTGAGGCCCTGGACCACGACCCTGCCGGTGCTGCCGTCGGGCAGCTCCAACGTGAAGGTCTTTCCGACCGCGTTCTTGGGGCCGTTGCCGGCGCTGTTGGCGGGTCGGAAGTCACCCGCCCACGGTGGGGTCCCACCCCTGCGGGCGGGCTCGGCGAAGAGCGCGGCGGTGCCGGGGGTCCTGGTGCCGTCGGCGGAAAGGAGCACTGAGGCGCTGCGAAAGGTAGCCATATGCGCCAAGGCTAACCCGGACCGTGCGCGTTCGTGCACCACAGCTGTCCGTGCCGGCGATTCGGTGACCAACCGGGCGGCAGCGCTCGGCGAGAACGTGATCCTGCTGGTCAACCTCGCCTGGTCGGCGCGGCTCCTGCTGACCTTCATCCGCCGGTGTAGCCGGACGGTGCCCACCAGCGTGCCGCTCTCAGCAGGACGACCGGATGTCCAGGACGACCGGGACGCTCTGCGTGACGACGCCGTCGGTGGCCCGGAGTTGCGGCACGTACCGGCCGAGCGGGGCGTCGTGCAGGCGGAACGCGGCCAGGATCTGGACGATGTGGCCGTCCCCGGAGCCGGGCAGGGCGGTCAGCGGGCTGTACACCTCGGTGCCGTCGGGCATGCCGGTGTAGCCGACGCTGATCGGCGCCGACCAGGTCCCGTCGAGAACGACGAAGTAGTAGAGCGTGCGCGGATCGTCGGGGGTGGCACAGATCCGCTGCGGCAGGTCGACGAGCGTCCAGGTCGACGGGGTGGCAGTGGTCCTCGTGGCGGGTGCCGCGGAGGCTGGCGCGCCGACGACGAGGGCGAGCAGCGTGGTCGCCAGCGCGGCGGCGGCGATCTGTCGGGCGGTACGGAAGAACGTCACCATCGACTCCCAAGCTCTGCGACCGGCAGGGGCACGGGCGCGCCGAATGACGATGTCGCGAGACGTGCGACGCGACGATCCCGCAACCGCCGTTGGACGGGACGCCGGGCGAACAGCGCGGCCCACCGACCAGACTGGCAGAGGTATCTCAGAGGGCTCTGAAAAAGGAGGCCGGCAACCGACGCCGGGCGGCGCGCGGTTACTTATCGGTGACGATGCCGGGGTTGATGCGGCGACCCGGATTGGCGCCGTTCTTCTCGGCGTTCTCCAGCCGGCGGGTCACCCTGTCGCCGCGCTGACCCGCCGGCTGGCGGCCCGTCGCCGGGAAATCCCGCCACGGCGCATCCGCCGGGCGTCGTTCCAGCGAACTCCCGGGTAGCGAACGTCTACCCGGGGGTACGTCTGGTGCTGACCGATCCGATGCCGGCGGAGGCCGTGGAGATCGCGCACAAGCAGGTGTCGCTGGCGGCCGAGGAGCTGGACGGCACCGCTGTCGCCACGCTGGTGCTGGAGTTGGCCGACGCCTGGGGCGTACCGGCGCTCTGGGAGCAGGTCTGCCGCCCGTTGTTGGCCCGGCTGCGGGGGCGCGACGCCGCCGAGGTCACCGTCGAGCACGCCCTCTGCGAGGGGGTCCGGGTCGGGTTGGACGTGCACCGCCGGGAGCCGGGCCGGCCGCTGCCCGCCGGCGGGGTGCTGCTGGCCGGCGCCGAGCAGGAGACGCACTGCCTGGGTCTGCACGCGCTTGCCGCCGCGCTGCGCGAGCAGGGTCGCGGGTGTCTCCACCTCGGTCCCGCGCTGCCCTGGTCCGCGCTGACCAGCGCGGTGTACCGGGCACGCCCGCACACCGTCGTGCTCTGGTCGCAGACGCCGGTCACCGGCCGCGCGTACCGCCTGGTGCGCCTGGCGCGGGACTTTCCGCGCCTGCGGGTGTACGGAGCGGGGCCGGGCTGGATCGAGCCGCTCACCGCGCGGGTGGCCCACCTCGGCACGCTGTCGGACGCGGTCGCCGCCGTCCTGGCCGTCCCACCAGGGCGTGATGCGCACCACATACGATACGGATCGGTCCCGTATCGTTAATGCGCGTCGTACGCTGGCCCACGTTACGAGTCTGACCCGTATCGTATTGCGTCGCGGGGAAAGCGTGGGGGGAAACAACGCATGGAGCTGCACAACAACACGGGCCACCCGAGGAGGTGGGCGATCCTGGGGGTGCTGGTGATCAGCCTCCTCGTGGTCGTCCTCGACAACACGATCCTCAACGTCGCACTGCGCACCCTGGCCGACCCGACGCACGGTCTCGGGGCCAGCCAGGGCGAGCTGGAGTGGGCCATCAACTCCTACACGCTCGTCTTCGCCGGGCTGCTGTTCACCTTCGGGGTGCTCGGCGACCGCGCCGGCCGCAAGCGTTTTCTGATGATCGGTCTGGTGCTGTTCGGCCTGGCGTCGCTGCTCTCCGCGTACGCCCAGAGCCCCGGCCAGCTCGTCGCGGCCCGCGCCCTGATGGGGGTCGGCGGCGCGGCCATCATGCCGGTGACGCTGTCGATCATCTCCAACGTCTTCGACCCGCGTGAGCGTGGTCGGGCCATCGGTGTCTGGGCCGGAGCGGTCGGTCTCGCCGTGGCGATCGGCCCGATCCTCGGCGGCGCGCTGCTGGAGCACTTCTGGTGGGGCTCGGTCTTCCTGATCAACGTGCCGGTGGTCGTCGCCGGCGTGGTCCTGGTGGCACTGCTGGTCCCCGAGTCGCGTGACCCGCGGCCGGGTCGGGTCGACGTCCTGGGCGTCCTGCTCTCCGTGGTCGGCCTGGTCGCCCTCTCCTACGGCATCATCGACGGCGGCGAGCACGGCTTCGACCGCCCGGTGGCCTGGGGCTCGATCCTGGTCGGCATCGCGGTGCTGACCTGGTTCGTGCAGCACTCGCGGCGCAGCGACCACCCGTCGCTGGACGTCCGGCTGTTCAAGGTGCCGAGGTTCGCCGCACCCGTGGCCATCATCGGCCTGGTGTTCTTCGCCGCCATGGGCTCGATGTTCTTCGGCTCGTTCTACCTGCAACTGGTCCGCGACTACAGCCCGCTGCAGACCGGTCTGCTCTTCCTGCCCTTCGCCGGCGCCCAGCTGATCTTCGCACCGCGCAGCGCCGCGATGGTCCGCCGCTACGGCGGCCGGGCCGTCGCCACAGTCGGGCTGGCGCTGACCGCGGTCTCCCTCGGCGCCTTCGTCTTCATCGGCGCCTCCACCCCGATCTGGATCGTGCTGCTCGTCTTCCTCATCCAGGGCGCCGGAATGGCCAACATCATGCCGCCGGCCACCGAGTCGATCATGTCGGCGCTGCCCCGGGAGAAGGCAGGTGTGGGCTCCGCGGTCAGCAACACCATCCGCCAGGTGGCCGGCGCGCTCGGCGTGGCGATCATCGGCTCGGTGCTCTCCGCCGTCTACCGCAGCGACATCGGTGACGCGCTGACCGGCCTGCCCACGCAGGCCCGCGACGCGGCCAACGAGTCGATCTCCGGGGCGTACGCGGCGGCGGGCCAGCTCGGCCCGGCGGCGCCGGGGCTGATCTCGGCGGCCAACGACGCCTTCGTCACCGCCATGCACTGGGCGGCCGGGCTCTCCGCGGTGATCGCCGCGGTCGGGATCATCGTGGTGCTGCGCTGGATGCCGGGTCGGGAGGAGACCAGCGTCGCCCCGGCGGCTCCGGTCGCCGAACCCGAGCTGGCCGGATCGGTGTAGGTCCGTAAAGAATGGCGGACATGACGTCCACTGCCGATGCTCCGCGGTCGCCCGGGCGACCGCGGAGCATCCGCGCCGACGAGGCGATCATCGAGGCCACCCTCGACCTGCTCGCCGAGGGCAGCACCATCGAGGCACTCTCGATCGAGGCGATCGCCGCCCGCGCCGGGGTCGGCAAGGCCACCATCTACCGCCGCTGGGCCGGCAAGGACGCGCTGCTGCTGGATGCCCTGCGTCGACTCAAGGGCATCATGGCGCAGCCGGCCGGCCACTCGGTCCGCGACGACCTGGTGCTGCTCGTCGGCGCGATCGGTAAGAACATCGACCCGCGGGCAGCGAAGATCATGCCCTGTCTGGTGCCCGCCGTGAACCGCAGCCCGGACCAGTTCCAGCTCTACCAGAACATCATCGCGCCCCGGCGGCAGCTGATGCGCGACGTGCTGCGGCGCGGCATCGACGAGGGCCTGCTGCGGCCCGACATCGACCTGGAGGTGACGATGGCCCTGCTCACCGGGCCGATGCTGATCCAGCGGGTGCTGCAATGGAACCCGGAGCTGGACGAGCGGGCCCTGCCCGAGCAGGTCGTCGACGCCGTGCTGGAGGGCATCCGCGTCCGCTGAGGCGGGTGTCGCCGGGTGCTGCGGGTGTGCGCGTCCGCGCGTTCGCCGAGGCCGGTGATTCTGCGGCGTCCGCGCGTGCGGGCGTCGCTCAGCCGGCCGGGACGCGGAGCCGGTGCAGGCGCAGCGCGAGCTGCACCTCCAACGCCCGCTCGGGCCGTTGCCAGTCCGCGCCGAGCAACTGCCCGACCCGCTCCAACCGCTGGGTCACCGTGTTGACGTGCACGTGCAGCTGCTCGGCCGCCCGGGCCAGACTGCCACCCACCCCGAAGTACGCCTCCAACGTCTTCACCAGAGCCGTGCCCCGCCGGGCGTCGTAGTCGACCACCGGCCCGACCGTCGCGTCGAGAAACTGGGTCACGTCCTTCTCGCCCCGGTCACCGACCGTGCCCAGCAGCAGCCCGACGAAGCCCAACTCGGCGGTGCTCGCCCCCTGGCCGGCCCGACCCAGCGCACCCAACGCCGTCAGGCACCGGTCCGCCTCCTGGAACGTCCCGGCCAACGCCGCCGGGCCGTTCGTCGGGCCGCTCGCCCCGGCGGTCACCGGACGTCCGGTCACCCGGGACAGGTCCCGGGCAACCGCACGGGCACTGCCGCCCGCGTCCAGCCCCGGCAACATCAACACCACCCGACCGTCGCGTGCCGCCGCCAGGCCACCCCGCGCCGAGGCGTACGTGGTGGCCCAGGAGAGCACCCGCTGCCGGGCTGAGCCGGTCGCGGCGATCGCGTCGTCGCCCACCGCCACCAGCACGTGCGGCGCGTCCAGGTCCACCCCGAGCCGCCGGGCCCGGCTGCGCAGCGCGTCGGTGTCGCGCAGCGGTCGGGCGATCAGGTCGTCCAGCAGTTCGCCGCGTACCCGCCCCTCCGCCTCGGCGACCGTCCGGCGGAACAGCAGCAGCAGCGCGGTCACCAGCGCCGCCCGTTCCAGGATGCGCTGGTCGGCGTCGACCAACTCGTCATCCGGGCGCAACACCAGGGCACCCAGGTTCTCCGCGCCCGCCACCACCGCCGCGTACCAGAGTGGGCCCCGGCGCACACTGCGCCCCTCGGTGCGGGACGCCGCCACCGCCTCCACGATGTCCGCCCGGTCCGGCTCGTCGATCTCACCCACCCGGGCCAGCAGGCGCCCCTCGGCGTCCAGCGCCAGCAGCGCACCACCCAGCACCTCGGTCACCGCCGCCGCCACGTCCTCCACACCACCGCCGCGCAGCACCAGGGCCGTCATCCGGTCGTGAGCCGCCGCCGCCCGCTCCACCGAGCTGCTGTGCGCCCGGATGGTGGTGTTCGCCGCCGACAACTCGGCCAACGCCGAGCGGGTCTCGGCCAGCAGCCGGGCGGTGTCGATCGCCACCGCGGCGTGCGCGGCCAGCGACACCAGCAGTGCCACCTCCTCCCGGACGAACGGCCGGGCCGAACGGTTGGCCGCGTAGAGCACACCGATCGAGGTCGAACCGAGCCGCAGCGGCACCCCGAGGATCGCCACCAGGCCCTCCTCGCCAACCCCGGCGTCGATCTCACCGGTGTGGTGGAAGCGCGCGTCCTCGCCGTAGTTCGCGGTGACGTACGGCGCGCCGGACTGGGCCACCAGACCGCCCAGGCCGGCGCCCATCGGCAACCGCAGGCGCTGGAAGCGGGCCGAGACCGACCCGTCGGTCACCCGCATGTAGGTGTCGCCGCGCTCGTCGTCGTCGAGGGTCATGTAGGCCACGTCCGCGCCGAGCAGGTTGCGGGCCCGGTGCACGATCGCCCGCAGCACGTCGTCCAGGTCACGCAACCCGGCCAGGTCGCTGACCGTGTCGTACAGGCCGGACAGCTCGGTCTCACGGCGACGCCGACGCTCCAGCAGCGCGCGGACCCGCAACGCCACCGACCTGGCCTGCTCCAGCTCGGTCAGCCGCTCCGCCGGCAGCCCCGCGGCCCGCGCCGCCACCAGCGGCCCCTCGAACTCGACAGCCGCGGCCTCGCGGGCGAGCAGCTCCAGGAACTCCACCGGCGATGACATGGTCGACATTGTGCTCAGCCCCACTAGTTGGCCGTCCAGCCCCCGTCGAGGGCGATCGACGTACCGGTGATGAACGCCGCGGGCGGCGAGCAGAGGTACGCCAGCAGTTCGGCGACCTCCTCCGGCTCGATCAGTCGCTTGATCGCGGCCCGCGCCAGCATGATCTTCTCGACCACCTCGGCCTCGTCGATGCCGTGGCTGGCCGCCTGGTCGGCGATCTGGCTCTCCACCAGCGCCGTACGCACGTACGCCGGATTGATACAGTTGGCGGTCACCCCGTGCGCGGCGCCCTCTAGG
The DNA here is from genome assembly GCF_043198035.1 of Micromonospora sp. NPDC048898. Lineage (NCBI taxonomy): Bacteria > Bacillati > Actinomycetota > Actinomycetes > Micromonosporales > Micromonosporaceae > Micromonospora > Micromonospora sp. NPDC048898. Next base: position 158,500 of record NZ_JBICUF010000007.1, on the reverse strand, counting down.
GCGACCACCTTCGACAGCCCCTCCAGCGCGTGCTTGGCCGAGACGTAGGCCGCCTTGTACGGCGAGGCGCGCAGCCCGTGCACCGAGGAGATGTTGACGACGCGGCCCCAGCCCCGGGCGTACATGTGCGGCAGCGCCCGGCGGATCAGCAGGAACGGCGCCTCCACCATCACCCGCTGGATGTACTCGAAGCGTTCGACGGGAAAGTCCTGCAGCGGCGCGACGTGCTGGAGCCCGGCGTTGTTCACCACGATGTCCACGTCCACGTCGAGGCGGCCCACCGCCGCGGCGTCGGACAGGTCCACGCCCTCGGCCCGGCCACCGACCGCGGCGGCCACCGCCCTGGCCGCCTCCAGGTCGCGATCCACCACGAGCACCTTGGCGCCGGCCGCGCCCAGCCGCAGGGCACACGCCCGCCCGATGCCGCCGCCGCCCCCGGTGACCAGGGCGGTCCGACCGGCGAGGTCGAGCTGTACGACGTGGGGGACCGCCACGGGTTCTGCCGTCATGGCGCAAGAAGTTACGAGCTGTGTGCGCCCCGGCACATGGGTCAGCAACACATACTCCGACGCCAGGCTGTGTGGCCCGCCCGCCCCACCGTCCGACGGGTTCGACAAGGTCGGCTCGTCCCTGGAGGCGCACCTGAAGGTCATCGGCGGCACGTCCCCGTCCCGCCACGCGCTCGCGGTGCTTTCGTGCCGCGCTCGCCGCACGCTTCCGCCGCGCAGTCCGCGGGGGTGCGGGGGTGCGGAGGGGCGCAGCGGGGGTGCGGGAGGGCGTGTCCCGTGGGGCTGGTGGGAAGGGCGCCGGTTAGGGTGTCGAACACACGTACTGCTGACGGCTGGGGAGGGGGCGGCGTGCGCGTACTCGGTGTGGACCCGGGGTTGACCCGGTGCGGGGTGGGTGTGGTCGAGGGTGTGCCGGGGCGGCCCTGCACTCTCGTCGCCTACTACGTGGTCTACACCGACCCGGCCGACGACCTGCCGCTGCGCCTTTTGCACCTGGACCGGTCGCTGACCGATCTGGTCGCCGAGCACCAGCCGGACAGCGTCGCCGTCGAGCGGGTGTTCAGCCAGCACAACGTGCGGACGGTGATGGGCACCGCGCAGGCCAGCGGCGTCGCCGTGCTGGCCGGGGCGCGCGCCGGTCTGCCGGTGCAGACGTACACGCCGAGCGAGGTGAAGGCGGCCGTGACCGGGTCCGGTCAGGCCGACAAGGCGCAGATGACCGCGATGGTCACCCGGCTGTTGCGACTGGCCGAGCCGCCGAAGCCGGCCGACGCCGCCGACGCGCTCGCCCTGGCCATCTGCCACGTGTGGCGCGGGGGGACCCGCTCCAAGCTGGCCGCGGCAGCCGACCGGGTACGACGAGGAGGAGCACGATGATCGCCAGCGTGCGCGGCACGGTGACCGCGACGGGTCCGGATCAGGCCGTGATCGAGGTTGGCGGCGTCGGCCTCGCCGTGCACTGCGCCCCGGGGACTCTCGCGGAGCTGCGGGTCGGCCAGGTCGCCCGGCTGGCCACCAGCCTGGTCGTGCGGGAAGATTCGCTGACCCTCTACGGCTTCGCCGACGACGACGCGAAGTCGTTGTTCGAGCTGCTCCAGACCGCCAGCGGGGTGGGCCCGCGACTGGCGCAGGCGGTGCTTGCCGTGCACAGCCCGGACGCGGTGCGCAAGGCGATCGCCAACGCCGACACGGCCGCGTTGACCCGGGTGCCCGGGATCGGCAAGAAGGGTGCGGAACGGCTGGTGCTGGAGCTGCGCGACCGGATCGGCCCGGTGCCGATCGGCGTCGACGGCGTCGCCGGGGTGACCCGCGGCAGTTGGCCCGACCAGGTTCGGCAGGCGCTTGTCGGGTTGGGTTGGACGGCTGGCCAGGCCGATCAGGCGGTGGCGGCGGTGGCGGAGACGATCGAGGGCGCGACGCCGCCGGTGCCGGTCCTGCTGAAGCAGGCCATCCGCCTGCTGGGTCGCACCCGATGAGCGCACGGCGGCAACGGGAGGCGGCACGGTGAGCGCGAGGAGTGAGCCGGGGTTGCGAGCCCCGCAGTCGCGAGTGATGAGGGCACGGTGAGCGAGACCGACGGGCTCGTCTCGGCGTACGTCAGTGACGCGGACCGGGACGCGGAGGCCACGGTCCGGCCGCGGCGGCTGGCCGAGTTCATCGCTCAGGACCGGGTGCGGGACCAGCTTGACCTGTTGTTGCAGGGCGCGATGCGGCGCGGGTCGCCCCCGGATCACATTCTGCTGTCCGGCCCACCCGGCCTGGGCAAGACGAGTCTGGCCAACATCGTCGCCGCCGAGCTGGGCGCGGGTATCCGGGTGACCAGCGGCCCGGCGATCGAGCGTTCCGGGGATCTGGCGGCGATCCTGACCAGTCTCGCCGAGGGGGATGTGCTCTTCATCGACGAGATCCACCGCATCGCGCGTCCGGCCGAGGAGTTGCTCTACAGCGCGATGGAGGACTTCCGGGTCGACGTGGTGGTCGGCAAGGGGCCGGGAGCGACGGCGATCCCGCTGGATGTGGAGCCGTTCACCCTGGTCGGCGCGACGACCCGTTCGGGTCTGTTGACCGGGCCGATGCGGGACCGGTTCGGTTTCGTCGCGCACCTCGACTTCTACGCCCCGGCGGATCTGGAGACGCTGCTGCACCGTTCGGCGCGGATTCTCGGTGTGCCGATCACCCCGGAGGGCGCGACGGAGATCGCGGGTCGGTCCCGGGGCACGCCGCGGATCGCCAACCGGCTGTTGCGCCGGGTCCGCGACTACGCCGAGGTGCGGGCAGACGGCGTGGTCGATGTCGACACCGCCCGTGCCGCGTTGATCGTGTACGACGTGGACGCGCTCGGGTTGGATCGGCTGGACCGGGCGGTGCTGAGCGCGCTTGTCGACTCGTTCCGGGGTGGCCCGGTGGGTCTGTCCACTCTTGCCGTGGCGGTGGGGGAGCAGCCGGACACGGTCGAGGAGGTCTGCGAGCCGTTCCTGGTGCGTGCTGGTCTGTTGGCCCGTACGCCTCGGGGGCGGGTGGCCACCGAGGCCGCCTGGCGGCATCTGGGGCGCACTCCACCGAATGGTACGTTTGGCATGGATAGTCCACCTGTGCCCGATCTGTTCTCCTTGGATACCGATCAGCCGTGATGTGAACGTGATCTGTGCCGCATTCGGTGTTCTCAGGTGCAGGGTTTAGACTTCGCCGCGGTCTGTACAGGACGTGAGATTCCGCCTCCGCTCCGGCACCCCGGGTGCTGGGACGGCGGCCAGTGGGAGGGTCAGTAACCGTGCATTACATAGCAGCGGGCGCCACGGGCGGCGGTATCACGCCGGTCCTGATGATCGTTCTGCTCTTCGGCGTCATGTATTTCATGATGATCCGACCCCAGCAGAAGCGCCGCCGTGAGGCGGAGTCGATGCAGTCCGGGCTCGGCCCGGGCGACGAGGTCGTCACCATCGGCGGGCTCTACGGCACGGTCACCGGCATCGAGGACGACACCGTCCTGATCGAAGTCGCTCCGGGCGTGCAGACCCGCTACGCCCGGGCCGCCATCGCTCGGGTGGTCACCCGCGCGGAGCTGCCGAGCGAGCCGATCAGTGGGGACGCCGACGTCATCAAGGAATGACGTCTTCTCCCGGGGGTGGCGAGTCCGGCATACGGCCGGTCGACCGGCTTCCGGGCCACCGCTCCCGACGGGGCAGCGGACGAGACGTGAAAACTGGATAGTTGGGTCGACGGCGGGCGTCGGCACGTTTTCCTGACCATCGGCGTTGCGCGCCGGGGTGTCCGGGCCACGTGTCGCGATCTCGTCGGCTCAGGTCAGACCCGTCAGCCGGGACCCCCGGCCCGACACCGCCGCCGCTGCACACAGCGGCGCGACCGCACAGGGAGACAGGACAGCCGTGGCACCACCTCAGGGACAGATGCGCCCCGGGCGGCAGCTCGCCGTGCTCGGGTTCATCTTCGTCGTCCTCTACCTACTGGTGTTCTTCTCCGGCGGCGCCAAGGGCAGCTTCCAGGACCGGCTCGAGCCTCGGCTCGGTCTGGACCTGATCGGCGGCACCCGGGTGACGTTGGAGGCGAGAAACAGCATCGGCGGCAAGGCCCCGACGGCGGAGAATCTCGAGGAGGCTCGGCAGATCATCGAGAGCCGGGTCAACGCGTTCGGCGTGGCCGAGGCCGAGGTGGTCACCGAGGGCAACCGGAACATCGTCATCTCCCTGCCCGGTGAGAACCGCAACCTGGACAACGTGGGCAACGCGGCCGAGCTGCGCTTCCGCAAGGTGCTCAAGGGTGCCGACGGCAGCGGGACGGCCGCCGCGCCGCCGGCTGCCACGCCGTCCGGCAGCGCCGCACCGACCCCGTCCGGCAGCGTGGCCCCGACCCCGTCGGGCAGCAGCGCGCCGAAGGTGACCTCGTCGCCCAGCGGTGGTCAGGGCGGGATGGCCCCGGCATCGCCCAGCGCCACGCCGACTCCCTCCGCGTCCGCGTCGGCCTCGGCGAGTGCCGCGCCCAGCGCGAGTGCCAGCGAGGAGCCGGTGTCGGCAAGCATCGAGGAGCAGCGCAAGGCCGTCGAGCAGAAGGTCGGCGCCGCCGCCTGGCAGGCCGCCAACGGGTTGCAGGCCCCCGCCGACCTGACCGCCGACCCGTCGCTCGCGGACAAGCTCAAGCCGTTCGCCACGCTGTCGGCGCAAGAGGTCGCCGTGCTGTCGGCGCAGATGCAGTTCAACGTGCCGACCATCGGCTGCACGCAGCTCGACGCGCGCCCCCCGGCGTCGATCTCCGACGCCAAGCAGCAGGTCGTCTCCTGCGAGGGCGGCGCCTCGAAGTACCTGCTCGACCAGGCCAAGGTGCTGGGCACCGACGTGTCCGACGCCGACGCGGTGCTCGACCAGACCAACGCCTGGGTGGTCAGCCTCGACTTCACCGGCGACGGTCAGGGCAAGTGGACCGCCCTGACCCGCGAGTCGTTCACCAACGAGGGTCAGGCCTGCGACGCCACCGCGCTCGGTCAGGACGGCAAGTGCCGGGTGGCCGTCGTACTGGACAACAAGATCGTCTCCTCCCCGGAGATCCAGGCCGTGCTGACCGGCAACTCGCAGATCACCGGCAGCTTCACCCAGAAGGACGCGAGCGCGCTCGCCGGCCAGCTGCGCTACGGCGCGCTGCCGGTGACCTTCAAGCAGCAGGAGGCGCAGAACGTCACCGCCACGCTGGGTGCCAGCCACCTGCGCGCCGGCCTGCTCGCGGCCGGCATCGGCATGCTGCTGGTCATCATCTACTCGTTCTTCTACTACCGGCTGCTCGGCTCGGTGATCTTCCTGAGCCTCATCCTCTCCGCGCTGCTCGTCTTCGGCGCGCTCGTGGTGCTCGGCCGGCAGATCGGCTTCACGCTCACCCTCGCCGGCATCGCCGGCATGATCGTCTCACTCGGTGTGGCGGCGGACTCGTTCGTCATCTACTTCGAACGACTGAAAGACGAGATCCGCGAGGGCCGTAGCCCACGTAGCGCGGTGCCGCGCGCCTGGATGCGGGCCCGCCGCACGATCATCTCGGCCAACGCGATCACCCTGCTCTCCGCTGTGGTGCTCTACGTGGTCTCGGTCGGCACGGTCAAGGGCTTCGCCTTCGCCCTCGGTCTGGCCACCGTGCTGGACCTGGTCGTGGTCTTCCTCTTCCGGCACCCGATCATGACGATGTTCGCCCGCACCCGGGCGTTCCTGTCCCCGCGGGTCAGCGGTCTGGGCCGGGCACTGCCGGCCCGCAACCAGCCGACTCAGCCCCGCAACCCGCGCGCCAAGGAGGCCTGAGATGGCTGAAAACGGTCTGGCGAGCCGCCTCTACAACGGCGAGGCCGGTCTCAACATCGTCGGCCGCCGCAAGCTCTGGTTCGGTGTCGCCGGCACCCTGATCCTGATCGCGCTGCTCAGCTTCGGCCTGCGCGGGTTCAGCCTCGGCATCGAGTTCGCCGGCGGCAACTCGTTCCAGGTGCCGGCCAGTGTCGGCACCCTGGAGGACGCCGAGCGGGAGGTCAACTCTGCTCTCGCCGCCCAGAACACCGGCATCGAGGTGGCCACCGCGCAGAAGGTCGGCGGCACCGGCGGTGACACCTACGAGCTGCGGACGCAGCAGCTCGACGCCGAGAAGACCAACGCGGTCAAGGGTCAGATCGCCCAGGATCTCGGCATCAACCCGGATCAGATCAGCAGCAACCAGGTCAGCGAGGCGTGGGGCAGCCAGGTGACGCAGCGGGCCGTGCTCGGTCTGGTCATCTTCATCGCGCTGGTGATGGTCTATCTGATCCTGCGCTTCGAGTGGCGGATGGCCGTCGCCGCGGTCGCGTCGCTGATCACCAACCTGATCCTCACCGCCGGCATCTACTCGCTTGTCGGCTTCGAGGTCACCCCGTCGACGATCATCGGCTTCCTCACCATCCTGGGCTTCGCGCTCTACGACGTGGTGGTGGTCTTCGACAAGGTCCAGGAGAACACCCGGGGCATCACCGCCAGCAACACCCAGACGTACGGCGAGGCGGCCAACCTGGCCGTCAACCAGAGCCTGATGCGCTCGTTGAACACCTCGGTGGTCGCCCTGTTGCCGGTCGGTGGTCTGCTCTTCATCGGTGCCGGCCTGCTCGGCGCCGGCACGCTGAAGGACCTCGGCCTGGTGCTGTTCGTCGGTATGGCTGTGGCGTTCCTGACCTCCATCCTGGTGGCCACGCCGCTGCTGGCCCTGCTGAAGAACTACGACCCGCGCATCCAGGCGCACAACAAGCGCGTCCTGGCCCGGCGGGGCGCGCTCGCCCGGGGCGAGGTCACCGGCAAGGGTGCGGTGAGCCCGGCCCAGGGCCAGGCGACCGACGAGCAGCTCGACCCGGACGCCGCCGCGCTGGCCGGTGCCGCACCCAAGGTGGGCGCTCGTCCGGCGGGTAAGCGGCCGACCGGTGCCCGGGGCGGTCGCCCGGGTGGTGGCGGCAACCGGCCGGGTGGCGCCAAGCGGCGCTGACCCGCAACGTTACGAACCGAACGGCGTCCGGCATGCTGTGCGAGCAGCCCGGGGCTGTGTCGACGCTCCTCGGCTCGACCGAGGAGCTCGACGCCGCCCCAGCCGGACGCCGTCGTCGTCGAAGGGAAACGCAACAGCCGTGACGGAGACCCACAGCACCGCGGCGCACGGGGACAGCGGCCCGGAGGCCGCCCGACTTGTCGCCAGCCGGGTGCTGGACGTGCCCGACTTCCCCAAGCCCGGTGTCCTGTTCAAGGACCTGATGCCGCTGTTCGCCGACGGCAAGGCGTTCCGTGAGGTGATCGACGGGATCGTCGCGTACCACGGTCGGGACGCCTTCGACGTGGTGGTCGGCATCGAGGCGCGCGGGTTCGTCGTCGCCGCGGCCGTCGCGTACGCGACCGGGGTGGGCGTGGTGCCGGTGCGCAAGGCCGGCAAGCTGCCCCGCCCGGCGCACTCGGTCTCCTACGCCCTCGAGTACGGCGAGGCGACCCTTGAGGTGCACGAGGACGCCTTCACCGCCGGGCACCGGGTGCTGGTGGTCGACGACGTGCTGGCGACCGGCGGCACCGCCGAGGCGACACTGGACCTGGTGGAGCGGGCCGGCGGGACCGTGGCCGGCTTCACCGTGCTGCTGGAGCTGGGTTTCCTGGGTGGGCGGGAGCGGCTGGCCCCGCGTCCCGTCCATGCCCTGCTGACCGTTTGAGCCCATCGGTGGCGCACTGACCGTTTGGTCCGAGGTGCGCCGGGCGGCGCCTGCGCCGACCGTCCGGCGGAGCGGCAGCGGACCGTCCGTGCGGGTAGCATTGCCCTTTGCTGACGCCGGCGGTACGCCGTCCGGCGGGGCGAGACCAGGCCGGCCGATGTTCGGCAGGTGTTTTTCCGGCGAGCGGTGAGGAGGCCGGTGTCCCACGATGTCGTCCCTCCGGCGGAGGGCACGGTGCACCCGACAGGCGACGCTGACGGCACGGTGACCGACCGGGCAGGCGACGCGCCGGCCCGGGTGACGGGCGCCGGCAGCGGCTCTGGCGGTGCTGCGGGCGAGAGCCTGGCACAGCCGATCAGTGGCCCGCCCAGCGTCGAGGCGTCCCCCGGTGCCGACGGGGTGGTGGTGCCGTTCCCGAGTGACGCCGGCGTCGACCCGTCGCCGAGCGGTGGTTTCGGGCTGTCCAACGCGCCCACCGGCCGGCGGGTGCGGGCCCGGTTGGCCCGGTTCAACGCGCCCTGGCAGACCTCGCAGGTCAGTGAGGTGCTGGAGCCGCTCATCGCGAGCCACCGGGACAACCACCCCAAGGCCGACGCCCGCCTGCTCCAGCGCGCCTTCGACACGGCCGCGCGGTGGCACTCCGGGCAGTACCGCAAGTCCGGTGACCCGTACATCACCCACCCGCTCGCGGTGGCGACCATCCTCGGCAACCTGGGGATGGACACCACCACGCTCGTCGCCGCGCTGCTGCACGACACCATCGAGGACACCGAATACACCCTCGACGCGATGCGCGCCGACTTCGGTGGCGAGGTGGCCCTGCTGGTCGACGGCGTCACGAAGCTCGACAAGGTCAAGCTGGGCGACGCGGCCAAGGCCGAGACGATCCGCAAGATGGTCGTGGCGATGGCCAAGGACCCGCGGGTGCTGGTGATCAAGCTGGCCGACCGGCTGCACAACATGCGTACCCTGACCTTCCTGCCGCGCCCCAAGCAGGAGCAGAAGGCCAAGGAGACGCTGGAGATCCTGGCGCCGCTCGCCCACCGGCTCGGTATGAACACGATCAAGTGGGAGCTGGAGGACCTGTCCTTCGGCACGCTGTTCCCGAAGCGCTACGAGGAGATCAACCGGCTGATCGGGGAGCACCAGCCGCAGCGTGAGTCGCTGTTGCGGCAGGTGACCCAGAAGGTCGGCACCGACCTCAAGGCCGCCAAGATCAAGGCGGAGACCACCGGCCGGCCGAAACACCTCTACTCGATCTACCAGAAGATGATCGTGCGGGGTCGCGACTTCAACGACATCTACGACCTGGTCGGTGTGCGGATCCTGGTCGACACCGTGCGCGACTGCTACGCGGCGCTGGGGGTCATCCACGCCAACTGGCAGCCGGTGCCGGGCCGCTTCAAGGACTACATCGCGATGCCCAAGTTCAACATGTACCAGTCGTTGCACACGACTGTCATCGGGCCCACCGGCAAGCCGGTGGAGATGCAGATCCGCACGTACGCGATGCACCGCACCGCGGAGTTCGGCATCGCCGCGCACTGGAAGTACAAGGAGCACAAGGGCACCCAGATCGTCGGCCCGCCCGCGCACATCGACGAGATGACCTGGCTGCGGCAGTTGCTGGACTGGCAGCGGGAGGCGGCCGACCCGAGCGAGTTCCTGGACGCGCTGCGCTTCGACCTGTCCAGCCAGGAGGTGTACGTCTTCACCCCGAAGGGTGACGTCATCCCGCTGCCGACCGGGTCGACACCCGTGGACTTCGCGTACGCGGTGCACACCGAGGTGGGGCACAAGTGCATCGGGGCGCGGGTCAACGGCAAGCTGGTGCCGCTGGAGTCGACGCTGTCCAACGGCGACGTGATCGAGATCTTCACGTCGAAGTCCGAGACGGCCGGCCCGACTCAGGACTGGCTGGGCTTCGTCAAGAGCCCCCGGGCGCGCACGAAGATCCGCCAGTACTTCAACAAGGAACGGCGCGAGGAGGCGATCGAGGCCGGCAAGGACGCGATCGTCAAGGCGATGCGCAAGCAGGGCATGCCGTTGCAGCGGATGCTCACCTCCGACGCGCTGATGTCGATCGCCCGGGACCTGCACCTGGCCGACGTGGCCTCGCTCTACGCGGCGGTCGGCGACAGCCAGGTCTCCGCCCAGTCGGTGGTGCAGAAGCTGATGGCCGCGTACGGCGGCGAGGAGGGCGCGGCGGAGGACATCGCCGAGACCGCCGTCGCCACCCGGCCACCGCGCAGCCGGCAGAGCAGCAACGACCCGGGCGTGGTGGTCCGGGGCGTCAGCGACGTCTGGATCAAGCTGGCCCGCTGCTGCACCCCGGTCCCCCCGGACTCGGTGTTCGGCTTCGTCACCCGCTCCGGCGGGGTGAGCGTGCACCGCGACGACTGCGCCAACGCCGAGGACCTGCGGGCCCAGAGCGAACGGGTGGTCGAGGTGAGTTGGAAGCTCACCTCCGCCTCGACGTTCCTGGTCGCCATCCAGGTCGAGGCACTGGACCGGCACAAGCTGCTGGCCGACGTCACCCGGGTGCTCTCCGACGAGCGGGTCAACATCCTCTCCGCCACCGTCACCACCACCCGCGACCGGGTGGCGGTGAGCCGGTTCAGCTTCGAGATGGCCGACCCGAAGCACCTGGGCCACCTGCTGGCCACGGTCCGCAAGGTGGACGGCGTCTTCGACGCGTACCGGGTCACCTCCGGCGCCTGACGCGTACCCCGGACACGACAGCGCCCGCCGGCTCAGCCGGCGGGCGCCTGGTCGTCTGCGCGGGTCTCAGCCCTGCGGTGGGCTCATCGCGAGGTCCTTGATGATGACCTCCTTCTTCGGGTGGCCACCACCGGCCTGCTGGGCGAACGCCCCGTCGTCGCCGGCCTTGGCCACGTCCTTGACGAGGTCCATGCCACCGGTGATGGTGCCCAGCACCGTGTACGCCGGGTCCAGCGGTGAGTCGCCGTAGACGATGAAGAACTGGCTGCCGGTGCTGCCCGGGTCCTGCGACTTGGCCATCGCGATGACACCCTCCGGGTACGGCGGGCGCTTGTCGGTGGGCAGGTTCTCCTCGGCCATGCGGTAGCTCGGCCCGCCCTGGCCGTCGGTCTCCCGCCAGCCGTTGCCGGTGGCGCTGGGGTCGCCGCACTGCAACACCTTGATGCCCTCGCTCACGAGGCGGTGGCACTTGGTGTTGTCGAAGAAGTTCTTCTCCGCGAGGTAGCTGAAGCTGCCCGCCGTGCAGGGGACCTTCGACCTGTCGACCTTGGCCGTGATCGGGCCCAGGTTGGTGTCGATCGTCATGGTCTGCACGCCGGTCGCGGACTGCTGGTTGCTCGGCACCCCGACGTCCTTGATCTGCGGGGGCCGCTGTTCGGTGGGCAGCGCGTTGAACGCGCACTCGGCCGTGCCGGCCGCCGGCGCGGCGGTGTCCTTCTTGTCGTCGTCGCCGCCGAGGCTCACCGCCAGCCAGACGGTGCCGGCGACCACGAGCACCAGCACGGCTGCCGCGCTGACGATCGCCTGCGTCTGCCGGCGCTTGCGGGCCTTGGCCGCGCGCTCGGCCATCTCCTTCTCGAGCCGGGCGCGTGCCGCCGCGCGCTGCCGCTCTCTGGTGGACGTCACGCCTGGATCCTCCTGGCTGTCTGCTGCTGGGTGCCGTGTGGGTGGGTGGTGGCGGCCGGTCAGCCGGCGCTCGGGCTGCTGGACGGCGCGCCGGAGGCCGACGACGCCGGTGCCGCCCCGGTGACCGGCTCACCGACGGTGAGGCTCTGGATCGTCACGTCGGTGCTGGGCTTGACCTTGGCCCCGGTCCCATTGTCCACGGTCGGGAGGGCGCCGATCTTTTCCACCACGTCCAGCCCGCCGGTCACCCGGCCGATCACCGGGAACTTCGGGTCGGTGGTGGTGAAGTCCTTGAAGAAGATCAGGAACTGGCTGCCGTTGTTGCCCGGCGGGTTGGCGATCATCGCCACGGTGCCCTTCGGGTACGTCGGCGGCTGGCCGGGGGCCGGGCTGGCCGACGGGGACGCCGACGGCACGGTGGGCAGCTCCTCGTCGTAGAACGAGTAGGTCGGCCCGCCGAGGCCGGTGCCGCTCGGGTCGCCGCAGCGCAGCGCGCCGTCGGCGGTGATCTCGTGGCACTTGGTGTTGTCGTAGAACGACCGGCTCGCCAGGTGCGCGATGCTCGCCGCCGCGCACGGCGAGTTGGTCAGGTTCAGCTCCGCGGTGATCGGCGCACCCTGGTTGGTGGTCACGGTCATCGCCCGGGTGCCCGCGGTGGGAATGTCCTTGGTCGCCGGGGTGCCGACGTCCTTGAGGTTGGTGTTTGCCGTCGCGTCCTGCGGCGTCCAGAGGCAGGTGTCCTCCGCGGCCGTCTTCTGCTTCGAGTCGGAGTCGAACGCTCCGAGTGCCCAGGCGGAGCCGGCCACGACCAACACGAGGATCAGGGCGGCGCCGACACCGGCCTGGATCTGCCGACGACGCCGCGTGGCGGCGGCCCGGCGAGCCAACTGCCGGTCGAGCTTGGCCCGCGCCAGTTTGCGCTGCCGGTCCCTGCTGGAAGCCACAGGTGCTCCCCTTTCCTCTACCTGGTCGTCGCCGGCGGCCGGGCACCCCGGCCCGTCCGGGCGTCACGTGTGCCGCGCCACACGCCCGCCAGAGTGTACGGCTAGTGACTGGGAAAGTGGTGTACGAGGTCCACCCCGTCCCGAGCAGCGCTTATCGGGCGACGTCACTGTGCCGTGCGGGGCGGGTGGGACGGACGCGGCAAACTCGCTCTGCGCTTCCCGATAGGCTGCTGGGCAGGACGACCAGCCGCTCGACGAAAGGACAGCGCCCGTGCTCGTGGCCGGCTTTCCCGCGGACGCCTTCGGCACCAACTGCTACGTGGTTGCCACCGCGCCGGGGGAGCAGTGCGTGGTGGTCGACCCCGGCATCGGGGTGCTCGACCAGCTCGACGCGCTGCTCGCCGAGCACCGCCTGCATCCGGCCGCCGTGCTGCTCACCCACGGCCACCTCGACCACACGTTCTCGGTCGCGCCGGTCTGCGGCGCGCGGGGCATCACCGCCTACGTGCACCCCGGCGACCGGGAGATGCTTGCCGACCCGACCAAGGGCCTCTCCACCGACCTGAGGTCGCTGTTCGGCGGCCGACTGAGCTACACCGAGCCGGACGACGTGGCCGAGCTGACCGACGGCGCGACCCTCACCCTCGCCGGCCTGGAGATCGCCGTCGACCACGCACCGGGCCATACCGGCGGGTCGGTGCTGTTCCGGCTGCCCGGCGCGGGCTCGGGCTGGGAGGCGGACGAGATCTGCCTCTCCGGCGACGTCCTCTTCGCCGGGTCGATCGGCCGCACCGACCTGCCGGGCGGGAGCATGCCGGCCATGCTCACCAGCCTGCGCGACAAGATCCTTCCGCTGGCCGACGACACCGTCGTGCTGCCCGGCCACGGCCCGAGCACCACCATCGGCCGCGAGCGCGCCAGCAACCCGTACCTCGTCGAGGTGGCCGGCACGACGCCGGCCGCACCGACCCGGGGCCTCTAGTTCTTTCGTCCGCGCCGCGCGCGGACCCACGACACCACCGCGCCGCGGGCGCGGAACCGCAAGGAGTACGCCGATGAGCAAGCCCACGCCCATCTCCGGGTTCCCGGAGTGGACCCCCGGCCAGCGGATGATCGAGCAGTTCGTGCTCGACCGGATCAAGACCACCTTCGAGCTGTACGGCTTCGCGCCGCTGGAGACCCGCGCCGTGGAGCCGCTGGACCAGCTGTTGCGCAAGGGCGAGACCTCGAAGGAGGTCTACGTGATCCGTCGGCTGCACGCCGACGCCGAGGGAGCCGGCGGCGACGACCAGCTCGGCCTGCACTTCGACCTGACCGTGCCGTTCGCCCGCTACGTGCTGGAGAACGCCGGCAAGCTGACCTTCCCGTTCCGCCGCTACCAGATCCAGAAGGTGTGGCGGGGTGAGCGACCGCAGGAGGGCCGCTACCGGGAGTTCGTCCAGGCCGACATCGACATCGTCGACCGGGACACCCTGGCCGCGCACCACGAGGCGGAGATGCCGCTGGTCATCGGGGACGCGCTGCGTTCGCTGCCGATCCCGCCGGTGACCATCCAGGTGAACAACCGCAAGATCTCGGAGGGCTTCTACCGGGGCATCGGGCTCACCGACCCGGAGGCGGCGCTGCGGGCGATCGACAAGCTCGACAAGATCGGCCCGGCGAGGGTGGCCGACCTGCTGGCCGAGACCGCCGGGGCGAGCGAGGCGCAGGCCAAGGCGTGCCTGGCGCTGGCCGAGATCTCCGCACCGGACGCGTCGTTCGCCGACGCCGTACGCGCGCTCGGGGTGAACGACCCGATGCTCGACGAGGGCATCGAGGAGCTGGTCCGGGTGGTGCAGACCGCGGCCGAGCACTCGCCCGGCCTCTGCGTGGCGGACCTGCGCATCGCCCGTGGCCTGGACTACTACACCGGCACCGTCTACGAGACCCAGCTGCGCGGCTACGAGCGGTTCGGCTCGATCTGCTCCGGCGGCCGGTACGACAACCTGGCCAGCGCCGGTGCCGTCTCGTACCCCGGGGTGGGGATCTCGATCGGGGTGACCCGGCTGCTCGGGCTGCTCTTCGGCGCGGGGGAGCTGTCGGTGTCCCGTTCGGTGCCCACCTGTGTCCTGGTGGCGTTGGCCGACGAGGAACACCGCCCGGCCAGTGGCCGGATCGCGGCGGCGCTGCGGCGGCGCGGCATCGCCACCGAGGTCTCGCCGAGCGCGGCGAAGTTCGGCAAGCAGATCCGTTACGCCGAGCGGCGCGGCATCCCGTACGTGTGGTTCCCGGGGGCGGACGGCGCCCCGGACGAGGTGAAGGACATCCGTTCGGGTGAGCAGGTCACGGCCGATGCGGAGGAGTGGGCGCCACCCCTGGCGGACCGCAAACCGACGGTCGGCTGAGTCTCACCACTGGCGCTCATGGTCGCGGGGACCTACGGTAGCGTAAGTTACGCCACCGTAGGGAGTTTCTCGTGACCATGAGCACCGCACTGAGCCAGACCGCGCTCCTCCTCGAGTTGGAGCCGGTGGTTGCCCGCAACCTCGACCGCCACCTTTCGCTGGCCAAGGAGTGGTTCCCGCACGAGTACGTGCCGTGGAGCGAGGGCCGGACCTTCGACGGGCCGCTGGGCGGCGAGGCGTGGTCGCCCACCGACTCCACGATCCCGGACGTGGCCCGCACCGCGCTGATCGTGAACCTGCTGACCGAGGACAACCTGCCCTCGTACCACCACGAGATCGCCACCCTGTTCGGCCGGGACGGCGCGTGGGGCACCTGGGTGCACCGGTGGACCGCGGAGGAGGGGCGGCACGGTGTCGCGATCCGCGACTACCTGACCGTCACCCGGGCGGTCGACCCGGTGGCGTTGGAGCGGGCCCGGATGACGCACATGTCCGAGGGCTACACCAACGCCCACGGCGACGAGGTGCTGCACTCGCTGGCGTACGTCTCGTTCCAGGAGCTGGCCACCCGGATCTCGCACCGCAACACCGGCAGGGCCACCGGCGACCCCGCCTGCGAGGCGCTGCTCGCCCGGGTGGCCGCCGACGAGAACCTGCACATGGTCTTCTACCGCAACCTGCTCGCCGCCGCGTTCGAGCTGGCCCCGAGCCAGGCCATGCGGGCCGTCGCCGACGTGGTGGCCGACTTCCAGATGCCGGGCGCCGGCATCGACGGTTTCGCCCGCAAGTCGGTGGCGATCGCCCTGGCCGGCATCTACGACCTGCGCCAGCACCGCGACGAGGTGTTGCAGCCGGTGCTGCGCCAGTGGGACGTCTTCAACGTGACGGGCCTCGACGCCGACGGCGAAGCCGCCCGCGAGCAGCTGGCGGCGCAACTGGACACTTTGGACAAGGCGGCGAGCCGCTTCGAGGAAAAGCGCGACGCGAGAGCCGCCCGCCTAGCCCTGCGCTAAACCCCCCAACCCCGCCCCTTTGCCATGCCCCCACCCATCTCCATTTCGTTGATCATGGAGTTGTCGCCACTCGCGCCGGCGTGTCAGGGCAATAACTCCATGATCAACGCGGCGTGGGATTGGGGTGGGGGTGGGGGGTTGGGGTCAGGGTCAGGGCTGGAGGAGTAGGCAGGTGCTGGTGGCGTGGGCTGTCAGGCGGCCCTTGGTGTCGGTGATGCGGGCCTCGGCCAGGGCCGTCCGGCTGCCGCGTTGCAGCACCGTCCCCGTGCAGCGCAGGGTGCCGCTGGCGACCGTGACCGGGCGGAGGAACTTCACGTTGAGGTCCAGCGAGGTGTAGCCGACGCCGGCCGGCAGGGTGCTGTGCACGGCGCAGCCCGCGGCGGTGTCCAGCAGTATCGAGAGAACACCACCGTGGACGCTGCCGAGCGGGTTGTAGTGGAACTCCTGCGGGGTCAGCTCGACGACCACCCGGCCCTCGTCGGCCTCCATGCGGGTCATGTCGATGAGGTGCATCACCGGTGGTGCGGCCAGCTCGCCGGCGATCATCGCGCGGAGTACGTCGAGGCCACTGCGTCGACCGACCTGAGCGGCGTTGACTGCCGGGTCCGCCCAGGTGAAGGTACGGCTGCGCGCTGGATCCTGAGTCTGCGTCATGGACGCAGCCTGGCAGCAGGTTGCTGAGTCTGTCAACGAGACCTAGCCTGGTCGGATGCGACCCGCAGCACTGGACTGGTCGGTGGAGAACTGCACCATCGCCCGCGCCATGGAGATCCTCGGTGAGCGGTGGACGGTTGTGGTGCTCCGCGAGGTGTTCACCGGCATCCGCCGCTTCGACGACATGCGGGTGCGTACCGGCATTCCGCGGCAGGTGCTGACCAAGCGGTTGGCCAGCCTGGTCGAGCAGGGCGTGCTGCGCCGCGAGCCGTACCGGGAGCCGGGCAGTCGGCTGCGCCACGAGTACCGGTTGACGGAGAAGGGCCTGGATCTCTGGCCGGTCCTGGTGGCCGTGCTCGGGTGGGGTGACCGGTACCTCGCCGACGCCGAGGGTTCACTGTTGACCGTCACTCACCGTGACTGCGACGCGCCGGTGCGCCTCGAGTTGCGCTGTGCCGACGGACACGACGTGGGGCGGATGCGCGACGTGGTGTCGCGCCCCGGTCCCGGCGCCCGCCGCCGCACCCCCTGACGCGCGACACCCGCGCCAGACCGACGCCGCAAGGCATCGACGATCATGCTCCCCCAGGGCGGGTTGAGTGTGACGGTGACTGTTCGCCAACGTGTCGGTGGTGTTGCGGAGATGTGGCCCCGCCAAGTTCGGCGAACCCGGGCTGAACCAAGCCTTGTCAATGAAGTTAAGTATGTGAATACTTCAGTGCAGTCGGCCGGTTTCCCCAGATCGGCCGGGTTGCCATCGGGTCAGCCGACCTCGGCGAGACCCGCTCCCCCGCCCAGGAGGTTGTTACATGCGACCCACGAGGTCCACGTTCCGCGTTGCGGCGACTGTCGCCGTTTCCGGAAGCCTGGTCGTCGGCGCGCTCATCGGCGCACCGGCCCAGGCCGCACCCGCCGCCTCGCCCGACGCCGCGGCCGCGCTGTCCGCGCAACTCGGCGACCGCTCGGCCGGCTCGTACATCGACGCCAGCGGCAGGTCCGTCGTCACGGTGACCGACGCGGCCGCCGCCAGCGCGGCGAACAAGGCCGGCGCCGTCGTCCGCTACGTCACCCGCGGTGCCGGTGAACTCAACCGGGCCACCGCCGACCTGGAGCGCTCCGCCAAGATCCCGGGCACCGCCTGGTGGAGCGACCCGGTCACCAACCAGGTCGTCGTCTCCGTCGACAGCACCGTCACCGGCGCCAAGCTGGAGCGGGTCAAGGCTGCCGCCGCGCGGGCCAACGGCGCGGTCCGCGTCGAGGCCGAGGCTGGTGTGCTCAGCACCCGGATCTCCGGCGGCCAGGCCATCTACGCCGGCGGGGGCGGGCGCTGCTCGCTCGGCTTCAACGTGCGCAGCGGCAGCACCTACTCCTTCGTGACCGCCGGGCACTGCACCAACATCTCCGCCAGCTGGTACTCGAACTCCGCCCAGACGGCGCTGATCGGCACCCGGACCGGCACCAGCTTCCCGGGCAACGACTACGGCATCGTGCAGCACAGCAACTCGGCAAACGCCGCGGGCAACGTCTACCTCTACAACGGCAGCTACCGGGACATCACCGGGGCCGGCAACGCCTCCGTCGGTCAGTCGGTGCAGCGCTCCGGCAGCACCACCGGCCTGCACAGCGGCTCGGTGACCGCGACGAACGCCACGGTGAACTACGCCGAGGGTTCGGTCTCCGGCCTGATCCGCACCAACGTCTGCGCCGAGCCGGGCGACAGCGGCGGCTCGCTGTTCGCCAACACCACCGCCCTGGGCCTGACCTCCGGCGGCAATGGCAACTGCCGCAGGGGTGGCACGACCTACTTCCAGCCCGTCACCGAGGCCCTGAGCCGCTACGGCGTCAGCGTCTTCTGATCCCGTCACCGCCCGCGGGCCGCCGGAGGATTCCGGCGGCCCGCGTCGCGCGTCCGGCCGCCGTCGCGCGCCGGCTTACGCGAGCCGGTCGGGCCGCTGGGTGGGGCGCAGGGGATCCGGGGGTACGACAGCCGCGGTGTCACCGGGTGTCGCGGCACCGACGGACCAGGCGAGATGCGCCCGCCGGGCGGAGAGCACCGCCAACAGCGGCCAGAGGGAGACCGCCACCGCCGTCACCCGCTCGGCCAGCCCGGTGCGGGACCCACCTGTCACCTCGAAGGCGCACCAGCCGAAGAGCGCGAGCAGCACCACCGTGGCACTGAGCCCCACCGCCCGGCGAAACGCCCAGGGCGGCTCCGGTCGAGCCGGGTGCGCGGCGTCGCGGCCCCGCGGCAGCCGCAGCGCCGACCCGGCCGGCCAGAGCGCCAGGGCGAGGACGGCCACCGTCGCCGCGACGCCGTGGCTGAGTGAGCCGCCCACCGGCGGCCGGGGAAACGCGACGAGCGCGATGGTGGCCACCCCACCGACCGCGAGCAGGAACCGGCTGGGCAGCCCGGCCGCGTGCAGGACGGCGGCCACCGACAGGTAACAGCAGCCGAGCAGCACCAGCGCCACGACCATGATCCAGGCGTCGGTCGCGTCCTGCCCCGCCAGCTCGCTGATGGTGTCCCGAACCGGGTCGTACCCGGCGGGTTGCCGCGCCGCCGCGACCGTCCAGCCACTCGCCAGCAGCAGGGGTGCGGCCGCCGCCGTGGCGACGGCCCAGTTCGGTACGGCGCGCATTTCGCCACGTTAACCGGCCCGGCGGTCGGCCGAGTCGGGTTCGCCGCTCCGCCCCACCAGCGAATCGTGCCGGCCTGCCGGGTGCCCCGGAGGCGGGGCGGCCACCCCTGACAGAATGCCGGTGAGGACTGTTCCACGATGAGGAGTTGCCAGCCGTGATCCGTACCCACAATGCCGGAAGCCTGCGCGCCGCGGACGCCGGCTCGACGGTGACGCTCGCCGGGTGGGTGGCCCGCCGGCGCGACCACGGCGGGGTCATCTTCGTCGACCTGCGCGACGGCACCGGCGTCGTCCAGGTGGTCTTCCGCGAGGAGGACGCGCACGCGCTGCGCAACGAGTTCTGCGTGAAGGTCGTGGGCGAGGTGACCCGCCGGCCGGCCGGCAACGAGAACCCGGAGCTGCCCACCGGCGAGGTCGAGGTGACGGTCACCGACCTGGAGGTGCTCTCCGAGGCCGCGCCGCTGCCGCTGCCGGTGGACGACCAGATCGAGGCCGGCGACGACATCCGGCTGAAGTACCGCTACCTGGACCTGCGCCGCAGCGGCCCGGCGAACGCGCTGCGGCTGCGCTCGCGGGCCAGCCACCTGGCCCGGGGTGTGCTGCACGAGCGGGACTTCCTGGAGATCGAGACGCCGACCCTGACCCGGTCGACGCCCGAGGGCGCCCGCGACTTCCTGGTGCCGGTGCGGTTGCAGCCCGGCAGTTGGTACGCGCTGCCGCAGTCGCCGCAGCTGTTCAAGCAGCTGCTGATGGTCGGCGGCATGGAGCGGTATTACCAGATCGCCCGCTGCTACCGCGACGAGGACTTCCGCGCCGACCGGCAGCCCGAGTTCACCCAGCTCGACATCGAGATGTCCTTCGTCACCGAGGACGACGTGATCGACCTCGGCGAGGCGATCGTCTCGACGCTGTGGAAGGACCTGGCCGGGCACGAGATCTCCGGGCCGATCCCGCGGATCACCTGGCACGACGCCATGGCCCGGTACGGCTCGGACAAGCCGGACCTGCGCTACGGCGTGGAGCTGACCGAGCTGACCGACTACCTGCGCGGCACCGAGTTCCGGGTCTTCGCCGGGGCGATCGACGCGGGCGGCTACGTCGGCGCGGTGGTGATGCCGGGCGGCGCGGCGCAGAGCCGCAAGGAGCTGGACGGCTGGCAGGACTGGGCCAAGGCGCGTGGCGCGCGGGGCCTGGCGTACGTGGTGCTGGACGCCGAGACCGGCGAGGCGCGCGGCCCGGTGGCGAAGAACCTGTCCGCCGCGCACCTGGGCGGGCTCGCCGATGCGGTCGGCGCCAAGCCGGGCGACGCGGTCTTCTTCGCCGCCAGCGCCACCGCCCGGGAGGCGCAGGAACTGCTCGGCGCGGCCCGGGTCGAGATCGCCAAGCGGGCCGGGCTGATCGACGAGAGCGCCTGGGCGTTCTGCTGGGTGGTCGACGCGCCCATGTTCGAGCGCACGGACGAGGGCGGTTGGACGGCAGTGCACCACCCGTTCACCTCGCCGAACGCCGAGTGGGTCGACCGGTTCGAGGAGGCTCCGGACCGGGCCCTGGCGTACGCGTACGACATCGTCTGCAACGGCAACGAGATCGGCGGCGGCTCGATCCGTATCCACCGGGGTGACGTGCAGAAGCGGGTCTTCGACCTGCTCGGCATCACCCCCGAGGAGGCGCAGGACAAGTTCGGCTTCCTGCTGGAGGCGTTCAAGTACGGCGCCCCGCCGCACGGCGGCATCGCCTTCGGCTGGGACCGGGTGTGCATGCTGCTCGCCGGCGCCGACTCGATCCGCGAGGTCATCGCGTTCCCGAAGACCCGTGGCGGGTTCGACCCGCTGACCGGCGCTCCCACCCCGATCACCGGCCAGCAGCGCACCGAGGCCGGCATCGACGCCAAGCCCAAGCCCCCGGCCACCGCCCACACGGGTACGGCCGGCCCGGCCGCCCCGGTCGCCGACCCGGTCTGACCCACCTCGCCCTCCGTCGATCATGAGGTTGACGGGCCACGCGACCGCGTGTGGCTCGTTAACCTCATGATCGACCTAGGTGGGGGAGTGGGCTGGCGTGCGGGTGCTTGTGGTCGGGGGTAGTGGGCTACTGGGGCGGGAGGTCTGTCGGCGGGGGGTTCGCCGCGGGTTCGCGGTGGTGGGGACCTTCCACTCCGGTTCGGTCTCGCTGCCGGGGGTCGCGGCGCGTCGGCTGGACGTGACCGACCGGGCCGCCGTGCGCGCGCTGGTCGCCGAGGTGCGGCCGGACGCCGTGGTCGGGACCCCCTATCGGTACGACGACTGGGCGGTCACCGCCGACGGGGCCGCGAACGTGGCGGTCGCCGCCGCCGAAGCCGGTGCCCGACTCGTGCACCTGTCCAGTGACGCGCTGCACGCCGGCCGTCCCACCCCGTACGCCGACGACGACCCGCCCACACCGGTGCACGCGTACGGTGCCGCGAAGGCCGCGGCCGAGACCGCCGTGCGGGCGGTCGACCCCGGCGCGGCCCTGGTGCGTACCTCGCTGATCCTGGGGGAGGGCAGCAAGCAGATCCAGCTCTGCCGGGACGCGCTCGCCGGCCGGGCGGCGCTGTTCACCGACGAGTTCCGGTGCCCGATCGACGTCGGCGACCTGGCCGACGCCGTGCTGGAGCTGGTCACCTCGCCGTACGCCGGCCTGCTCAACGTGGCCGGCCCCGACGCCGTCAGCCGGGCCGACCTGGGTCTCCTCGTCGCCGAGTGGTTCGGCCTGGACCCGGCCGGGCTCCGGACCACCACCGGCGCCGCCGTCGGCCTGTCCCGTCCCCTCGACGTACGCCTCGACAGCTCGCGCGCCGCCGGCCTGCTGCGCACCCGACTGCGCGGGGTGCGCGAACTCCTGGCTCGCTGAGCACCTGATCGTTCCTCGGCGTGTGCACGCCTACTGTGCATAACTCTTGTGCACAGTAAGCGTGCAGAGATAGTGTGCATGTATGGAGACCCCGCCACCCGACGGCCGCAGCGAGCAGCGGCGCGTCGATCTGGACGGCCGGCAGGTCCGCGTGCTGGCCCACCCCCTACGGATGCGGCTGCTCGGCTCGCTGCGCGTCGACGGGCCGGCCACCGCGACCGCCCTGGCCGAGAAGTTGGGCACCAACACCGGCGCGACCAGCTATCACCTGCGGCAGCTCGCCGAGGTGGGGCTCGTGTCCGAGGATGCTGACCGGGGCACCGGTCGGCAGCGCTGGTGGCAGGCCGCGCACGACGTGAGTCACTTCGAACCCACCGACTTCGACGACGATCCGGACGCCCGTGCCGCCGTGCAGTGGATCCAGACCGACCAGGTGCGGCTGATGGCCGAGTTGGCCGAGCGGTGGATGGCCGTCGAGCACCACCAGTCCCGTGCCTGGCGTGACGCCGTCGGCATGAGCGACCTGGTGCTGCCGCTGGACCCGGCTCGGCTGCGGGCTCTCAGTGAGGACCTGTGGGCGGTGCTGATGCGCTACCGCGACGAGGCCGTCACCGAGGCATCGGACGCGAAGCCCGTGCACGTGTTCCTGGCCGGCTTCCCCCGCTTGGACGAGCGCTGGTGAGCGCGAGGAGTGAGCCGGGTTTGCGAGCCCCGCAGTCGCGAACTGAGGAGGCGTGGTGAGCGCGAGGAGTGAGCCGGGTTTGCGAGCCCCGCAGTCGCGAATGGAGGTGGCGTCGTGAGCGCGCTGACCGTACGCCAGGTTCGGCGTCGTTACCTCACGCTCTACGGCCTGCGTTGGCTGCCCACGGGTCTGATGATCCCGATCATGATCCTGCTGATGCAGGAGCGCGGTCTGTCGTTGCCGCAGATCGGTCTGGTTGGCACGGCACAGGGCCTGTTGGTGTTGGCGTTGGAGTTGCCCACCGGAGGGCTCGCCGACGCCCTCGGGCGCCGGCCCGTGCTGCTCGCCGCCGGAGCGATCAACCTCGCCTCGCTGGCGCTGTTCGCGGTGGCCGACTCGTTCGTGCTGTTCTTCGTGGTCTGGGCCTTGCAGGGGATCTACCGGGCGTTGGACAGCGGCCCGTTGGAGTCCTGGTATGTCGACGCCACCTTGGCCGCCGACCCGGATGCCGAGTACGAGCGCGGTCTCGGCTACGCCGGCACGGTCGTGGGCGGGGCGATCGGGGGTGGCGCACTGTTCAGCGGCGGTCTCATCGCGCTCGGTCCGATCGGGCCGGTCAGCGCGCTCACGGTGCCCGTGCTGGCGGCGATCGTCGCGCAGGCGGTGGCGCTCGTCGCGCTGGTCGTCCTGCTGGTCGAGCACCGGCCGGCCACCGGGTTCGCGGCGGTGCGGACCTCGGTGGTCCAGGCGCCCCGGATGATCGGCCAGGCGGTCGGGCTGCTGCGCCGTTCCCGGGTGCTGCTGGCACTGGTGTCGGTGGAGCTGTTCTGGGGTTTCGGCATGATCACCTTCGAGTCGTTGCTGCCGGTTCGGCTCGCCGAGGTGATCGGCAACCCGGAACGGGCTGCCGCGCTGCTCGGGCCGGCCAGTTCGGCCGCCTGGCTCGCCTCGGCCGCCGGCGCGGCAGCGACCCCCCTGCTGCTGCGCTGGATGGGTGCGGCTCCGGGCGCGGCCCTGCTGCGCATCCTGCAGGGGGTGACAGTGGTCGGGATGGGCCTGTTCGCCGGGCCGGTCGGGGTGCTCGTGGCCTACCTGGCCTGCTACGCCGTGCACGGCGCGTCGAACCCGCTGCACAGTGGCCTGTTGCACCGGCAGGTCGACGGCCCGTACCGGACCAGCGTGCTCTCGTTGAACTCGATGATGGCGCAACCGGCCGGCGCCCTCGGCGGGGTGGTCCTGACCGCGATCGCCGCCGCCGCCAGTGTCAGCACCGCGATGGTGGTCGGTGCGGTGGTGCTCGCCGTCGCCGCACCGCTCTACCTGCCCGCCTGGCTGGCCGGCCGTCGGCCCGCACCGCCCGTCGAGCCGACCGTGGTGCCCGTGTCGGCCGATCGGTAGGAGGGCCACTCACCTGGGCGGCGGTCCAACCGGTCCGGAGGCGGATACGACAGATCCACCGTGGAGATTGGCGAGTCGACCGATTGGGTACATCACGCGCCGACGTACTTGGGAACCCCCACCGGAGGACCGACATGCTCGCCATTCTCGCGGCCATCGTTTTTGGCTTCGCCCTGCTTATCGACCTGCTCGACACAGACTTCGGAGCACCCGACCTGTTCAACTGGAACACCCTCGTGCTCCTCGGTCTGTTCCTGCTCTCGCTCTACCTGGGCGGCGTGGGCAGCGGCCCGCGCAGTGGCGGCGGTGGCGGCGGCGGTCGCTGGTACCGGGGCCGTCGCCCGGGTCGTGGCTGACCGGAACCGATCACCGGTGGCGGGCCCACGGCGCGATTCCGGCCTCGTGGGCCCGGCCCGGTACTGTCTTCGTGATGGAGTCCGACGCCCTCTTCTCCCTCGGTGAACCCGCCGGGTCGCGCAGCGCGCCCGACGGTCCCGCCGGTGTCGACGGCTTCACCGCGGTGGCCGACGATTCGCCCCTGCCCGTCCGGATGCGCCCGGTGACCCTCGACGAGTTGGTCGGGCAGGATCATCTGCTCGCCCCCGGCGCCCCGCTGCGGCAACTGGTCTCCGGCGGCGCCCCGATGTCGGTGATCCTCTGGGGTCCGCCGGGCAGCGGCAAGACCACCATCGCGCACCTGGTGGCCGGGGCGACCGACCGCCGCTTCGTCGCCATGTCGGCGCTCTCCGCCGGCGTCAAGGACGTACGGGCGGTGATCGAGACGGCCCGCCGCCAGCGGCGTTCGGGCGGCCCGCAGACCGTGCTCTTCATCGACGAGGTGCACCGGTTCAGCAAGACCCAGCAGGATTCGCTGCTCGCCGCCGTCGAGGACCGCACTGTCACGTTGCTGGCGGCGACCACCGAAAATCCGTACTTCTCGATCATCTCGCCGCTGTTGTCGCGGTGCGTGCTGCTCACCCTGCAGCCGCTCGACGACGAGGCGGTGCGGGGCCTGCTGCGCCGCGCGGTCGCCGACAAGCGTGGCCTGGACGGCGTGCTCACCCTGACCGCCGAAGCCGAGGACCACCTGGTCCGGCTCGCCTCCGGTGACGTCCGTAAGGCACTCACCGCACTGGAGGCGGCGGCGGCCTCGGCCACGGCGCTGGGCGGTGGGCGGATCGACCTCGCCACCGCCGAGCAGGCCGTCGACGTCGCGGCGGTGCGCTACGACCGCGACGGCGACGCCCACTACGACGTGGTCAGCGCCTTCATCAAGAGCATGCGCGGCTCGGACGTGGACGCCGCGGTGCACTGGCTGGCCCGCATGCTGGTCGCCGGCGAGGACGCCCGGTTCATCGCCCGCCGCCTGGTCATCTTCGCCAGCGAGGACGTGGGCATGGCCGACCCCGGCGCCCTGAGCGTCGCCACCGCCGCCGCCCACGCCGTCGAGTACGTCGGGCTGCCCGAAGCGCAGCTCAACCTGGCCCAGGCGGTGATCCACCTGGCCACCGCACCCAAGTCGAACTCGGCCACCACCGCGATCGGTGCCGCCATCGCCGACGTCCGGTCCGGCCGCGGTGGCCCGGTGCCGCGCGGGCTGCGCGACGCGCACTACGCCGGCGCCCGCGGGTTGGGCCACGGCACCGGCTACCGCTACCCGCACGACGACCAGCGCGGCGTGGTCACCCAGCAGTACGTCCCGGACGACCTGGTGGGCACCGACTACTACCAGCCCAGCCCGCACGGCGCGGAACGGTCGGTGGCCACCCGGCTGCCGGTGCTGCGCCGGATCGTGCGTGGCCTGCCGGCCCCGGCCGCCCGCCCAAACACTGGAACAGCCGAGCCGCCGGTAACGACGCGGACCGCGTCGGCGCTTCCCGGTGAGATCGGTCGCCCGACGACGGGCACGGGCGCCCCCGGCACGACGCAGGACAGCGGCGCTGACGCCGCAGGAGAGGGTCAACAGTGAGATCGCGTGGTGGGGACCGCCCGGACGAGGGCCCGGACGAGCGGCGCGATCGGAGCGCCAAGACGCGCCGGTGGGGTCGAGGCCGGGCGGCCGAGGTCGAGCCGGAGGAGCCGGTCGCCGGCGAGGAGTTCGGCTGGATCGACGACCTGCGGTCGGCCAAGCAGCAGCGCGGCGAGCTGGGCCCGGACGGCGCACCGGCGCAGCCCGGCCGCCCCCACGGAGCTGCACCGGCGGAGCCTGCCGGGCCGCGTCGGGATGCACCGGCGGAGCCGGCCGGGCCGCGTCAGGCGATGCCGCCGGAGGCCGCGCCACCTGCCCCGCGCCAGAGCGGCCCGGGTGGCGCCGCCGCACGTCGACCGGTCGACACCCCCTGGCCGGGGGACGCGCCGCCGGCGGGCCGCCGCCCGGACGACCGGCCGCCCGTTGCCGGCGCCGCCGCCCCCGTCCAGGGCCAGCCCGTGCGTCGCGGCGTGCAGCCGGCAGCCGGTGCCCGTGCCGCCGTACCGCCGGCACCGCCCGCCGCCCGCCCGGGTGGCGGCGACCCGGCCAGCCCGCCCGTGCCTCGCCCGACTGCCGACGCACCCGGCGGCCCGGCCCGGTCCCGCCCGACGACGGCTCCTCCCGGCCCACCCGTGGGCCCACCGACCTCGGGCGCCCCGACCGGTCGTCGCCCGGACGCCGCCGTTCCGCCGGGCCGTCGCCCGGACGCTGCCGTTCCACCGGGCCGTCGCCCGGACGCCGCCGCAGCCGGGGTGAACCTGGACGCGATGCCGCCGCTGCGCCGTCCGGACGCCGGCTCGCCGGGACGCCGGCCGGGCCCGGAGTCCGTCGAGCCCGGTCGTCCACTGCCGTCGGCCGACGGAATGTCCGCTGGCCGACGCGTCGCGGCGGCACCCGATCCGACCCGGGGCGCCGGGGCACCTGTCGCCTCCGGCGCGGCACGCGTGGACGGCCCACCGACCGGTGCCGTGCCACCGGCCGCGGAGGGTCTGCGGCCCGACCCCGCCATCGACCGCGACCCGCGTACCGCGCGGCGTCGCCCAGGCCCGGTCGACCCGGGAGCCCCGGAGCCCACCGACCGTCGACCCGCCGACCGTTCCCGTCCGGCAGCCGGCGGCCGCCGCCGTGCCGCCGAACCCGACGAGGCGGCGGTGCCCCGCTCGGGCAACGCGCCGCAGGTGCCCGCGGCCTCCGGTGGTCACAGCGGTGCCACGCCGACCATCGGGCCTGCCGACGGCACCGGTCGCCGCCGGGCCGTCTCCGCTGAGCCCGAGCGCCGGCCGCCGGCCGCCGGTGAGGCCCGGACCGACCGCCCCGAACGGCCAGCCGACTGGCTGCGCCAGGCCGGCCGCCTGCCACACACCGACCCCGGCCTGCCGGTGGTCAACCGCCGCGGTGGCACCCCGCCGGCCGCGGATCGGCGTCCGGCACCGGCCACCGGCACCGGCGAACTCGTCGACCACGCGTCCGGTCGCCTCGGCGTGCCCGACCCGGCCGCGGAGCGCACCGCCGCCCGCCGGCCTGCCGGCCCGCCGGCCGACCCGGGTGCGGACGCGCCGACCGGTCGCCGTGCCGCCCGACCCGACGCACCGAGCACCACCGGAGAACAGGCTCTGCCCCCTGCGCCGACGTCCGCCGACCGGCGCCCCCGCGGCCGAGACGCCACGGGACCCGCTGCGGACCCCACCGGCGGGCGCGCCCGTGCGGTGGCCGTGCCCGGCCCCGACGCCCCGCCCACGCTCGACCCGACCGGCCGACGACGCCGGCCACCAGCCGAGCCCGGCCCGGACGGACCGGGTCGACCCGGGCCGGCGAACGACCGCGGCGACGGCCCCTACGCCGGCGGACGACCCGCGCCCGGCGCCGATCCCGCCGCTCCGGTTCGGGGCGCCGCCCGCCCCGCCCCGCCCGGCCGGGCCCGACCCGTCCCGGCCGGCGCACCGGTCCCGGACGCCGGGCGCCGTGGCGCCGACGGTCCGCCCCGCCCCGCCCCGGGTGCCGAGGCGGCCCCCCGGGACGCCGCCCGTCCGGGCGGTACGGCTCGCGTCGCCGGCGTGGACGGCCCGGTTCGTGCCGCCGCCGCAGCGGGTGTGGACGGCCCGCCGCGTTCGCGTCCGGATGGTCCGGCTCGTGCCGCCGTCCGGCCACCCGGCGGCGCACAGCCGCCCCTCGCCGACGATCGGACCCACGGTGAGCCGGGTGCTGGTCCCGGCTCCCCGGTGCGTGGTGGCGCCGCGTCCGGGCGAGCCGCCCCCGCCGACCGTGCCGCCGGGCGTGCCCAGCCTCCGCACCGCGAGCCCGGCCGCGGCGAGCCGAGCGGCGTCGCCCCGGTGCCACCGCCCGGCCGCTCCGGCGAGCCCGTCGGTGTGGCACGTGTCGCCGCCTCCGTGCCGCTCCCGTCCGGCCCGGTGGACCACCCGACACCGGAGCCGTCCGGCGGGCCCGCGCTGCGCTCGGCCGGCCAGGACGCGGCCGACGACGCGCCCGGTGCCCGATCCGAGGTACGCCGGCAGTCGCGCGAACGCCGTCGCCTCCGGGTGGCGGTGCTGGTGCTGGTCAGCGTCGTGCTGCTCGGCGCGGTGCCGCTCTTCTTCGGCATCCGCACGCTGAGCCGTGACCCGGTCTTCGACAACCTGGACCAACTCAACGTGCCCGGCTGGGCCGCCGCCAAGACCGTCGACGACGTCAGTGGCAGCCGGTGGTGCCTGCTCGACTGCCGGCTGCGGGAGCGCACCGTCACCTCGGAGAAGTCGCCACAGGACACGGCGCAGGTCTACGAGGACGCGCTGCGCCAGGACGGCTGGCAGCCGTGGAAGGTGAGCCGCTGCCCGGAGCAGAAGACGAAGGGCAGCTACACCTGCTGGCGTCGCGACGAGTTGACCCTCGACCTGTGGGTCCGCGAGCCGACCTGCGTACCGCCGCCGGTCGACGGTGAGCCGGCCGTCGTGCCGTCCACCGAACCGTCGGCCGCTGCGACGGAGTGCACCGGCTCGTTGGTGTCGGTGAAGGTACGCAACGCGATCGACGACGAGCGGACCAGGCCGCAGCCGACCACCGACCCGTCACTGACCGGAGAGGACCCGTTCCCGACGGTCAGCGGGGACCCGCTGGGGGAGCTGACACCCTCACCGTCGTGAGCCGGTCTCCATCACGGACGGTAGGGTCTGGGGCTGGCGGGCTCGCCCGCTGCCGGTGACCGCCGACGGCTCGGCGGCCGGCACGGGTGCCATGGTTCTGCGTTCCGAGGACGTCGGGTCCTGCGGAACTCTGCTTGAGGAGGACAGGCGTGGGCGACATTGCAGCCATCGCGGCGCTGATCGCGGCGAGCGCGTTCGCGGTGCTGGTGCTCATCCTGACGCTGCCCATCCTGCGGCTGCGGCACACGGTGGACGCCACCACCCGGATGATCAACGACCTGAACGACCGGACCGGGCCGCTGCTCGGTGACGTGAACACCACGGTGAAGAACGTCAACACCGCGCTGGAGCAGGTGCAGACCTCGCTCGACGGCGTGAACCTCCAGCTGGCGAAGGTCGACACGATGACCAGCCACGCGCAGAACGTCACCGCGAACGTCGCCAACCTGGCCACCGTGGTCTCCGCCGCGGCCGCGAACCCGCTGGTGAAGGTCGCCGCGTTCGGCTACGGCGTGCGCAAGGCCGCCGCCGGTCGCCGGCACGCCGAGACCGAGCGCGAGGTCCGCGACACCATCAAGCAGCAGCGACGGGCCGCGCGGCGCGGCAACAGCTGACCGGCCGGCGTACCAGGAGGTAGCGAGACATGAGGCGCTTGTTCTGGCTCGGCATCGGGGTGGCCGTCGGTGTCATCGTGGTCCGCAAGGCGACCCGGACCGCGCAGGCGTACACGCCGGCCGGCATCGCCAGCTCGCTGACGGAATCCGCTGGCGGGCTCGTCGAGTCGCTGCGTAGTTTCGTGGAGGACGTCCGGGTCGGGATGGCCGAACGCGAGCAGGAGATCCACCACGCGTTCGCCCAGGGCGAGGCGTTCGACGATCAGTTCGCCGACCTGCGGGAAGACCCGCGCATCGGCGATCGAGACATCTTTCCGGAGGAACACCAGCGATGAAGACGGCGGAGATCAAGCGGCGGTACCTCGCGCACTTCGAGGCGAATGGCCACACCGTGGTGCCGTCCGCTCCGCTGCCCGCCATCAGCGACCCGAACCTGCTGTTCGTCAACGCCGGCATGGTGCAGTTCGTCCCGTATTTCCTGGGTCAGCAGACTCCCGCGTACCAGCGGGCGGTCAGCGTCCAGAAGTGCATCCGCACGCCGGACATCGACGAGGTCGGCAAGACCAGCCGGCACGGCACGTTCTTCCAGATGAACGGCAACTTCTCCTTCGGGGACTACTTCAAGGCGGGCGCGATTCCGCTCGCCTGGGACCTGGTCACCAAGTCGCAGGCCGACGGCGGGTTCGGGCTGGACCCGGAGCGGGTCTGGCCGACGGTGTACCTCGACGACGACGAGGCGTACGAGATCTGGCGGTCGGTGGGGGTGCCGGCCGAGCGGATCGTGCGCCGGGGCAAGGCGGACAACTTCTGGTCGATGGGCATTCCCGGGCCGTGCGGTCCGTGCTCCGAGCTGTTCTACGACCGGGGCCCGGAGTACGGCCGCGAGGGCGGCCCGGCGGTCGACGAGGACCGCTACATGGAGTTCTGGAACCTCGTCTTCATGCAGTTCGAGCGGGGTCCGGGCACGACGAAGGACGACTACCCGATCCTGGGTGACCTGCCGGCGAAGAACATCGACACCGGCATGGGCCTGGAGCGGATGGCGTCGATCCTGCAGGGTGTCGACAACCTGTACGAGATCGACGAGGTTCGGCCGATCCTGGCCCGGGCGGCGGAGCTGACCGGTAAGCGGTACGGCGCGCACTCCGGCCACGTGGCCAGCGAGTCGCACCCCGACGACGTCCGGCTGCGGGTGATCGCCGACCACGTCCGGACCGCGCTGATGCTGATCGGTGACGGTGTGACGCCGTCCAACGAGGGTCGCGGGTACGTGCTGCGCCGGATCATGCGTCGGGCGATCCGGTCGATCCGGCTGCTCGGCTGGCAGGAGCGTGCGCTGCCCGAGTTGCTGCCGGTGGCCCGGGACTGCATGTCCCCGTCGTACCCGGAGCTGGCGACCGACTTCGACCGGATCGCGGACTACGCGTACGCGGAGGAGGAGGCGTTCCTGTCCACCCTGCGTGCCGGCACGACGATCCTGGACACCGCGATCGCCGAGACCCGCACGGCGGGCGGCTCCGCGCTGTCCGGGGCGAAGGCGTTCCAGCTGCACGACACGTACGGCTTCCCGATCGACCTGACCCTGGAGATCGCCGCGGAGCAGGGCCTCACCGTCGACGACGAGGGTTTCCGCCGGCTGATGGCCGACCAGCGCACCCGGGCGAAGGCGGACGCGCAGGCGCGCAAGACGGGGCACGTCGACCTGTCGGCGTACCGGTCGGTGCTCGACTCGGGTGGCCCGGTGACGTTCACCGGATACAGCGAGGTGGCCCGCGAGTCGACGGTGCGGGCGCTGCTCGGCGCGGACGGCCCCCGGCAGGCGGCGACCGAGGGCGACACCATCGAGCTGGTGCTCGACACGACCCCGTTCTACGCCGAGGGTGGTGGCCAGCAGCCCGACCAGGGCATGATCACCGTTGGTGGCGGGCAGGTCGAGGTGCTGGACGTGCAGCAGCCGGTGCCCGGCCTGATCGTGCACCGGGCCCGGGTGATCCGGGGTGAGGTGCGTGCCGGCGAGGCGGGTTACGCCGAGATCGACACGACGCGGCGACGGGCGATCTCCCGGTCGCACACCGCCACCCACCTGGTGCACCAGACCATGCGGAACTTCCTCGGCGAGTCGGCCACGCAGGCGGGTTCGCTGAACGCGCCCGGCCGGCTGCGGTTCGACTTCAACACCCCGACCGGGGTGTCGCCGAGCGTTCTGCGGGACGTGGAGCAGCAGGTCAACGAGGTGCTGCTGGCCGACCTGGAGGTGCACGCCTTCATCACCTCGCTGGACGAGGCGCGGCGGATCGGTGCGATGGCGCTCTTCGGCGAGAAGTACGGCGAGGAGGTGCGGGTCGTCGAGGTGGGCGACTACGCCCGGGAGCTGTGCGGCGGCACGCACGTGGCCCGCTCGGCCCAGCTCGGCCTCGTGAAGATCCTCTCCGAGTCGTCGATCGGTTCCGGTGTCCGCCGGGTCGAGGCGCTCGTCGGCATGGACGCCTTCGGCTTCCTGGCCAAGGAGCACCTGCTGGTCTCCCGGCTGGCCGAGCTGTACCGGGTGCCCAACGACCAGGTCGCCGACCGGGTGGAGCAGACCGTCACCCAGCTGCGGGACGCGGAGAAGGAGCTGGAGAAGCTGCGCGCCCAGCTGGTGCTGGGCGGGGCGTCGGCGCTCGCGGCGCAGGCCAAGGATGTGCGCGGGGTCGCGTACGTGGGCACCGAGGCGCCGGAGGGCGCGGCCGGTAACGACGTGCGGACCCTCGCCCAGGAGATCCGGGGCAAGATCGATCCGGCGCGGCCGGCGGTGGTCGCGGTGGCGGCCCGGTCGAACGGCAAGGCGTCCCTGGTGGTGGCGGTCAACGCGGCCGCGCGCAGCCGGGGTCTGGCCGCGTCGACCCTGGTGAAGGCGGCGTTCTCCGGGCGTGGTGGTGGCAGCCCCGACCTGGCCCAGGGCGGTGGCCTGCCCGCGGCCGAGGCGCCGACCCTGCTGCTCACCGTCGAGAAGGCGATCTCCGAGGCGTGATGGACGAGCATTGTCGGCCAGGGCGGACCATGTGGTCCGCCCTGGCTCGTTCGGCCTCAGTGGTGACCGTCGGTGGCTGAGCTGGCGCGCGGTGTGCGGATCGGGGTGGATGTCGGTCAGGTGCGGGTGGGAATCTCCCGCTCCGACCCGGACGGAATCCTGGCCACGCCACTTGTCACACTGGCCCGCGACCTCACGGCCGCGCCGGACGCGGTGCCGAGCGACCTCGCCGAGCTGGCCGCCCTGGTGGCCGAGCACGAGGCCGTGGGGGTCGTCGTCGGCCTTCCGGTCAATCTCGCCGGTAAGCACGGCCCGGCGGCTGTCCACGTGAAGGCGTACGCTGACCGACTGGTCGATGTGATAGCGCCCGTTCCGGTAACGCTCACCGACGAGAGGATGTCGACAGTGGTCGCTTCTCGTAGGCTTGCCGAGCGTGGCGTCCGAGGTAAACGTCAACGTGCGGTTGTCGATCAGGCGGCCGCAGTGGAGATCCTGCAGAGCTGGCTGGACGCGCAGCGGAGGCGGCAGTAATGATCGACGATCTGGACCTTGGGTTCGACGAGGCGGAGCGGGGGGAGAAGGGCCGGCACCGGCGCAGCTTCCGCAAGCGCAACGGCGGGTCCGGCGGTGGCCGGGGCAAGACGTTCCTGGCACTGCTGATGGCCCTGGTCCTGCTGGGTGCCATCGGCGGTGGCGCGTACTACGGCTTCGACCGCATCCAGAACTACTTCGTCACCCCCGACTACGAGGGTGCCGGCTCCGGTGAGATCACCGTCGAGATCAAGAACGGCGCGCTGCTGGCCGACATGGCAGACGCCCTCGTCACGGCCGACGTGGTGAAGAGTCAGAAGGCGTTCATCGAGGCGGCCGAGGCCAACTCCCGCAGCAAGAACATCCAGCCGGGCACGTACAAGCTGCGCAAGCAGATGAGCGGTGCCAGCGCCGTGACCGCGATGCTCGACCTGAAGAACAAGGTCGTCAACGGGTTGACGATCCCCGAGGGTCGCACCAGCCTGAACATCTACAAGCTGCTGTCCGACAAGACCAAGATCCCGGTGAAGGACTTCCAGACCGCCGCGAAAGACCCGGAGGCGCTCGGCGTCCCGGACTGGTGGTTCAAGCGCGACGACGGCAAGAAGGTCGTCAAGTCCATCGAGGGTTTCCTCTTCCCGGACACCTACGAGATCCCGCCGAAGTCGACAGCCGAGAGCATCCTCAAGCTGATGGTGAACCGCTTCCTCTCGGTGACCGGTGAGATGAAGTTCGCCGACACGGTGCAGGAGAAGCGCAAGGTCAGCCCGTACGAGGCGCTGATCGTGGCGTCGCTGGCCCAGGCCGAGGCGGGCAACGCCGACGACCTGGGCAAGGTCGCCCGGGTGGCCTACAACCGGGCGTACGGGGAGTTCTTCTGCAACTGCCTGGAGATGGACGTCACGGTCAACTACTACCTGGAGTCGATCGGCAAGCCGACCAAGTCGTCCAAGCAGATGACGGCTGCCGAGTTGGACGACCCGAAGAACCCGTACAACCGCAAGCTGAAGGGAATGATCCCGACCCCGATCAACAGCCCCGGCAAGCAGGCCCTGGAAGGGGCGATGGACCCGCCACCGGGCAAGTGGCTCTACTTCGTGGCCATCGACAAGCAGGGCCACTCGGCGTTCGCCGAGACGTACGAGCAGCACCAGCGCAACGAGGCCAAGGCCCGGGAGGCCGGCATCATCTGACGGCATCCGATCCGACGCACACGCGAGAGGGCAGGCAGTGACGACAACCGGTGGTGGTCGTGTCGACCCGTAGGGCCGCGGTGCTGGGCAAACCGATCACCCACTCCCTCTCCCCGGTGATCCACAACGCCGGGTACGCCGCCGCCGGGCTGACCGGGTGGTCGTACACCCGGATCGAGTGCGCGGCCGCGGAGCTGCCGGATCTGGTCGCCGGCCTGGGCCCGGAGTGGGCCGGTCTGTCGGTGACCATGCCGGGCAAGGAGGCGGCGCTCGCCGTGGCCGACACCGCGTCGACGGTCGCCGTCGCCGTCGGTGCGGCCAACACGTTGGTACGCCGTCCGGGCGGCTCCTGGTACGCGGACAACACCGACGTCGCCGGCATGGTCCAGGTGCTCACCGACGCCGGGGTGCGTCCCGGTGCCGCCGTGACGGTGCTCGGCGCCGGTGGCACGTCCCGCGCCGCGCTGGCCACCGCCGCGCGGCTGGCCGGCACCTCGGTCACCGTGGTGGCCCGCCGGGCGGCGGCGGTCGAGGAGCTACGGCCGGTGGCCGACGCGCTCGGTGTCGCGCTGGTCCCCGCCGACTGGGCCGACGCGCCCCGACACCTCGCCGCCGCCGACGTGGCGGTCTCCACCGTGCCGAAGGGAGTCGCCGACCCGCTGGCCGACGCGGTGGCCTGGCGGTCGGGCGCGGTGTTCTTCGACGCGCTCTACGACCCGTGGCCCACCCCGCTGGCCGCCTCCGCCGCCGCTGCCGGTCTGCGGGTGGTGTCCGGTCTGGACCTCCTGTTGGCCCAGGCGGTCGGGCAGTTCGAGCAGTTCACCGGCGTGGCCGCGCCGGTCGAGGCGATGCGGGAAGCGGTGCGACGGGCGACCAGAGGCGGCGTTCTTTAGCTGACGGTTAAGACGCGCTTACGGGAAACTGTCCTTGCTGCGTTGTGCCCTGGTCATGGATACGCTGCTCACCGTTACGAACGCAGACACAGGGAGTTTCCTTGACCAGGCACGGACTGCACCGCATCACCCGGTTCCGCTCCGCACCCCGGCGCAAGGCGATCGCCATCGGCGTGGTCGGCGGCTCCGTGGTGGCCGGCATCGTGGCGACCATGATGCCGATCTTGGCCAGCGACGACCTGTCGATCCGGGCGGCGGCCGACACCACCGCGACCGCGGTGACGCAGGACGGTGACAACGCGACCAAGACGACGTTGGCGACCTGTCCGACGCGCTGCGACGGCAATCCGCGTGGTGGCCGCGAGGCGGTGATCGAGTTCGCGGTGACCACCGTGCCGGCCGCCGCGGTCAACGTCCGGGCGACGTTGCGGGTGCACGCCTGGCAGCAGTTTCCCGCCACGGTGACGGCGCACGCCTCACCGCTGAGCGCCCGCGAGTCGCGGCCGCCGCTGGCGACGGCCGGTGCCGCGCTGGACAGCGTGTCAGGTGTGTCCAAGGGCTTCAACGAGTGGGACGTCTCCAAGCTGATCACCGGCAACGGCACCTGGACGGTCGCGCTGGCCCAGACCGGCCTGGAGAGTCGGGTCTACTGGGCGTCGGTCGACAACCGTAACGTGGACCTGCGTCCCAACCTGCTGATCAGCTACGACATCGGCAGCCGGCCGTCGCCGGTGACGACCACCCGGCCCGCGCCGCCGCCGAGCGCCGCGCCGACCACCGCCGCGCCGAAGCCGTCGGCCACCATCGCTCCGAGCCGTACGGCGACGCCGAGTGCGAGCGGTACCCTGCCGTCCGGTCAGTGTGGGTCCGTGTCGGACAAGCTCGTGCCGTCCTGCGGCGCCTGGTGGGGCATGTACTCGCCAGCGGGGGCGGGCGGTGGCTGGGACCACGGCAAGGCCGTCACCACCGTGGAGGCGCAGGTCGGGCGCAAGTTCGACATCGTGCACCGCTACCACGACTTCTCCAACGCCGGCAGCAACGGTGCCTTCCCGGACGCGTACGAGACGCAGCAGATGCGCGAGGGCCGGTTGATGTTCTTCGCCTGGGAGTCCCGGGACTTCTCCGCCGGCACGACCCT
This sequence comes from Micromonospora sp. NPDC048898, assembly GCF_043198035.1. NCBI lineage: Bacteria > Bacillati > Actinomycetota > Actinomycetes > Micromonosporales > Micromonosporaceae > Micromonospora > Micromonospora sp. NPDC048898. The sequence continues at coordinate 122,099 of NZ_JBICUF010000007.1, read as the reverse complement.
GAAGTGGTCGGATGTCTACAGTGGTCGGCAGGATGCGACGATCGACGCGGTGGCGGGCCGCATCCGCGCGGCGGGCGTGCCGGTCTTCATGGGCTTCGACCACGAGCCGGAGGACGAGCCGAACAAGGGCAGCGATGCCGACTTCGTCCGCGCCTGGCGCTACGTCTACGAGCGTTTCGCCAAGGCCGGCGCGACAAACGCGGTGTGGGTCTGGACGATGATGGGCTGGTCCGGCCACTACTCCCGCTACGCCGGCCTGTACCCCGGTGACCGCTACGTCGACTGGGTCGCCTACGACCCGTACAACTTCCACGTCTGCAACGGCAGCACGGTGTGGAAGAGCCCGAGCACGACCGTGGGTGGCTTCTACGACTGGTTGGACGACAGCGGCATCGGCGCCGGCAAGCCCCGGATGCTCGCCGAGTTCGGCACCAACTTCAACGCCGCGGACCCGGGCGCCAAGCAGCGCTGGTTCCAGGAGTTTCCGGCCGCGTTGAAGGAACACCCGAAGATCAAGGCCGCCATCTACTTCAACTCGGCGGGCATGACCAGCCGCACGGCGACCTGCGACATGACGATGAACCACGACGCCGCGGCGGTGGCCGGCTTCGCGAAGGCCGGGCAGGACCCGTACCTGCGTCAGCCTACCGGGGGGAGCCGCTGACGACTGACTCACGCCAGTGACAGAACGCCGCGCGGCGGAGGTCGGACATCCGATCCGCCGGCGTTCTGTCGGCTAGCGGATTCATGCACCGCCCAATCGGCGGATTTCGTTGACCAAGCTGGACGAGGCACGCTACCTCGGGTTCTCATCCATCTTGGAGGCGCAGCGTGCCCAGACTCTCGCACTTGTGGCGTTTCGCAGGACGACGTCGTATCAGGGCGGGGATGGTCGCGTTGGCGATCGTCGCCGCAGTTCTAGGCGTACCCACCACCGCGTCGGCCGCGGTCGTACCGGTCCCGGAGACGGCGACCCTGGTGTCGGCCAACCCCGCCGATGTGACTCCGCACGCGCGAGATGGTGAGACCCGCGCTTTTGCCCAGGTGGGCAACACGGTCTTCGTCGGCGGCAGCTTCACCCAGATCCGGCAGACCGCCAGCTCCGCGTGGGTCGTGCAGCGATACCTCTTCGCGTACGACCGGATCACCGGCACCATGTCCACCACGTTCCTGCCGGTGCTCGACGGCGCGGTCAACACGCTCGTCGCCGGTCCCGGCGGCACGCTGATCGTCGGCGGCAGCTTCAAGAACGTCAACGGGGTCTCCCGCCGGAACCTGGTCGCACTCGACCCGGCCACCGGCGCGATCATCGACAGCTGGGTGGGCCGTTCCGACGGCGGCACGGTCCGTGACCTGGCACTGCACGGCAACTGGTTGTACGTGGCCGGCGCGTTCAACTGGCTCAACGGCACCGCACACGTCGGTCTCGGCCGGCTCAACGCGACCACCGGCGCGATCGACCCGAGCTTCGTCATCGACGCCACCGTGGGGCGGCACGGCACCACGTCGTACGTCTGGACCCTCGACGTCGCACCGGACGGCAACACGCTCGTCGTCGGTGGCAACTTCACGCTCGTCAACGGCCTGGCGCGCAACCAGATCGCGCTCGTGGACGTCTCCGCGACGCCCACGCTGCACGACTGGAGCACCGAGAAGTACGTTTCGCCCTGCGCGTCGCCGACGACCTTCGTGCACTACGTGCAGGACGTGAAGTTCGGCGAGGACGGCAGCTGGTTCGTCGTCGGCAGCAACGGTGGCGGCGGCTGGCCAACCGCGTACTGCGACGTGCTGGTCCGCTTCGAGACCGGGGCGCGGGGCAGTGGCCTCGTGGCCACCTGGGCCGACTTCACCGGCAACGACACCATCACCTCGGTCGAGGTGGCGGACAACGTGATCTATCTGGGCGGGCACTTCCGCTGGATGAACAACCCGAACGCCAGCGACGTCGCCGGTCCGGGCGCGGTGGACCGGCTCGGTATCGCCGCCGTCACCCCGGCCACCGGGATGCCGGTCAACTGGAATCCGCGCCGCAGCGGCGGCGCCTCGATGCCCTCGGGCACCAGTAGTTGGGGTTCGGCGGTGCCGGTGCTCTGGCGCGGCTCGGACGGCCTCTACTTCGGGCACAACTCCGACGGCATGGGCGAGGAGTACCACGGCCGGCTCGGCATGTTCCCGCTCGCCGGCGGGCGTACCTTCGCCCCGATGAACCCGCCCACGGCCACCACCGGCAACCTCTACCTGAACACCGGCGCGGGCACGGTGGCGAAGGTGCCGTTCGACGGCACCGCGCTGGGCACCGCGACCACGGTCAGCCAGCCCGCCTACACCGAGGCCGGCGCGACGTGGCGGGTGAACGACCGGATCTACTGGGCGCACACGGTGGCCGGCACGCCCACCGGCAGCCGGATCGACGTCTCGCTGTTCAACGGTGGCGCGATCGGCTCGTCGTGGGAGGCGTCCGGCTACAACGACTGGTACAACCCGGCGGTGTTGACCGGTGCCTTCTTCCTCGACGGGCGGCTCTACTACACCCGCACCGGGGCCAACAATCTCTACTACCGCTATTTCGAGATCGACGGCAACTATCTGGGCGCCACCGAGTTCGTCCTGCCGACCACCGGGGTGACCTGGTCCGGAGTGCGTGGCATGGCCTGGGTGGGCGGTCGGATCGTCTACGGTGGCACCGACGGGGCCCTGCGCAGTGCGCCGTTCGACCCGACGTTCGCGACGAGCATGGCGGTCGATGGCGCGACGGCGACGGTCATCAGCGCCGCGACGCCCGAGTTGTCCTGGTCTACCCCATCGACGTTCTTCTCCGTACAGTGATGGGTCGAGCGTTCGTAACGGAGCGTCGGTAGATTGTTCACGTTGGGTCGGTGGCGGGCACGACCGCCACCGGCCCCGTGACGTGGGGGAGGCTCGTTGCTCGGCGCCGTTGGCATCCGGATGAGACGCGCCGTGCGTCTGGTCTTCGCGGTCAAACGTGGGTGGTACAGGGTCCGCTACCGGCGGTTGACGCTCGGTCGGGACGTGGAGATCCGTGGTCGGATCCGGCTGCGCCGTGGCGTGCGGGTGACCATCGGCGACCGCACGCGGATCAACAAGCTCGTCCGCTTCGCGGGCCCCGGTGAGGTACGCGTCGGCGCCGACTGTCTGCTCAACGCCACCTGGATCGGCACCTGGACATCGGTGACGGTGGGGGACCGGTGCCTCCTGTCGGATTGTGAACTGCTCGACAACGACTTCCACAACCTGCCGCCCGCGCAACGGCACGCACCACCCGGCCCGGCCACCCGCGCCCCGATCGTCCTGGAGGACAACGTGTGGGTCGGTGCGCACGCCCTGGTGCTCAAGGGTGTGCGGGTCGGCCGGGACAGCGTCGTGGGCGCGGCGACGGTGGTCCGCACGGACGTCCCACCCGGCGTCGTGGTCGTCGGCAATCCTCAACAGACGGTGAAGAAGTTCCATGACTGATGTGACCCCCGGCTCCTGGCCCACGGGCGGCCCGTCCCCCGCGACCCCCGGCGCGGTGACACTGACCGACCTGCTGCGGGTGCCGATGCACCGGCTGCGGCTGGTCGGTGCGGTGGCCATGGTCGGTCTGCTCGCCGCACTCGGCTACGTGCTGCTGGTGCCGGCGGCGGTGACCGCGAACGCCGTGGTGGCGGTCCGACCGGTGGTGACCGACGCGTTCACGCCCAGCGGTGCGGGTGCCGACCGGGCGGTCAACATGAACGTGGAGAGCGGCATCGCCACCGGCACCGAGGTCGTGCAGCGGCTCGCCGACGCGGCCGGCGGGCACCCGCGGGACGTCCGTGGCGCGCTCGAGGTCGAGGTGCCCACCGGAGGGCAGATCCTGCGCTTCACCTACCAGGCGGGCGACGCGCAGCGGGCCGTGCAGAGCGCCAACCTGGCCGCCCAGGCCTACCTCGACGTGCGACGCACGATGTACGAGCAGCAGCGCGCCGAGATGCTGCGCTCCTACGACGCCAGCATCACCAAGGTCGCCGCCCAGCAGGCCGCCCTGCAGAAACGGGCCAGCACCGTCAAGGACACCGCTGCCGGCGACGCGGTGGTGGCCGAGCTGGCCGGGATCAACAACCAGCTCACCCAGCTCAACTCCGCCCGTACCGAGATCGCCGCGGTCGACGTCAACCCCGGCTGGGTGACCCAGACCGCCGAGAAGTCGCTTGCCACCTCCGCCGGAAACCGGCCGCTCTACCTGGTTGCCGGCCTGCTCGGTGGCGCGCTGATCGGCATCGTGCTCGCGTACGTCTGGGAGTCGGCCGACCGGAGGGTCCGCTCGGTCGCCGACGGCCGGGACGCCAGCGGTCTGCCGCTGCTCGGCACCGTGCGTCGACCGGCGTTCCGGGGCAGCCCGCGGGCGGTCGACGCCGACGTCCGGTACGTGGCGATGGCGGTCGCCGAGCGGGTCCGTCCGGCCGCCCGGGTGGCGCTGCTCAGCACCCGGGAGGACGCCACCGCGCTCACCGCCGGGCTCGCGGTGGCGCTCGCCGCCGACGGCCGCGACGTCTTCGTCGCCGACGACAGCGGGCGCACCGAACGGCTGCGCGCCACGGTGCTCGCCGACCGGGGACGGCTGCCCATCGATCCGTCCCGACCGCTGGTGCCCAAGCCCCGTCCGGCCGGCAGCCCCGCGCCGGCCGACGGCGGGGAAACCGCGGCCCCGCGCCGGCCCTCCCCGCATCCGCCCGGCGCCCGCCCGTCCACCGACGCGGACGCCACGCTGACGCTTCCCCGGGTGTCGTCCGCCCGCCCGGACAACGGTCGGGTCGTCGACCCGGACGAGGTGAGCGTCGGGGTGGGCAGCGTCCGGTTCGGCACCTGGCGACAGGGCGCCGACCACGGCCTGGTGCTGTTCAACGCCCCGCCCGCGGAGTCCGACGAGCGTGGCGTCGCCGTCGCCCGGCAGGGCAGCGCGGTGGTGATCGTCGAGCGGGACCGCACCCGGCAGAGCGACCTGCGACGCCTGGTGGAGCGGCTGCGCGCCGCCGGTGTCACCCCGCTGGGCTTCGTGCTCACCCGAAACGGCCGGGCCTGAGCGTGTCGGTCACCCGCGCCCCGGCGACCGACCCGCCGCCCGGAGGCGCCCCCGTCGCCGTCGCCCCGGTGCCGCTGCCCGTGCCGCCCCGGCTGCCACTGTGGCCCCTGTCGCTGATGTTCGGCCTGGTGCCGCTCTGGTGGCTGTTCGGCGCGTTCTACCTCGGCTGGCCGCTGCTGGGTGCGTTGCTGCTCGCGTTGCTGCTCACCCGGGGTCGGGTGCCGCTGCCGCCGGCAGCCGGGATCTGGCTGCTGTTCCTCGCCATCGTGGTGGTCAGCGCCACCCAACTGCCGTCGCCCGCCTCGCTGCTGACGTTCGCCCTGCGCCTGGCGTTCTATCTGACCGCGCTGGTGGTCGGCGTCTACGTCTACGTCGCCGCCCGGGAACGCGCCAGCCTGGTGGCGGTGCTCAGCCCGCTCTGCGCGTTCTGGTTCGCGCTGGTGGCGCTCGGCTGGCTCGGGGTGCTGGTGCCCCGGCTGGCCATGCCCACCCCGATGGAGGTGCTGCTGCCCGCCGGGGTGGCCCGCACCCCGTTCATCCAGGACATGGTGCACCTGACCACGGCAGAGTACAGCGCCCGGTCGCTCAACCCGATCTACCGGCCGGCCGCGCCGTTCGCGTACACCAACAACTACGGCAGCGCGTACGCCATGACCCTGCCCTGCATGGTGGCCTACACGATGATGCGCCGGCGGGGTCTCCTGCGCTGGGCGCTCCTCGCGTCGCTGCCGCTGTCGCTCGCGCCGGCGTTCCTCACGCTCAACCGGGCGATGTTCCTCAGCCTCGGCGCCGGGCTGGCGGTGCTCGGGCTGCGGGCCAGCCTGCGCGGCAACGTCCGGGTGGCCGCGTCCATCGTCGGCGTGGTGGTGACCGGCGCGTTGGCCACGCTGTTCATCCCCATCACCGAGCTGATCAACAAACGGGTCGACTCCAGCGACACCAACACCGACCGGCTCTCGCTCTACACCGAGGTGATCCGCCGCGTGCAGGAGTCGCCGTGGTTGGGCTACGGCGCGCCGGTGAACGTCGACACCGTGTCGGCGGACGCGCCGATCGGCACCCAGGGGCAGCTCTGGATGGTGCTGTTCAGCCATGGCGTACCAGCGCTCGTCTGTTTCCTCGCCTGGTTCGTCGCCGCCGCGGTGATCTGCGCGCGGGCGACCTCGGCGGCCGGGCAGTGGCTGGCGGTCGTGCCGGTGGTCTGCCTGGTGCAGATCCCGTTCTACGGCATGGCCAACCAGAATCTGGCCGTCGCGTTCTTCGCGGTCGGGTTCGCGATGGCGCTCACCGAACGCGAACGCGCGACCGGGCCGCCCCGGGTGGCCGGGTGGCCGGCACCCGCCGTGGCGGTGCCGGCATGACCGCCGCGACCCGACCGCCGGCCGACCCGGAGCACCCGACGCCGGTGCCCGCCGGTCCGGGCCAGCCGGTCGCGGCCCCGGGCGCGGGCGCGACCGAGACCCGACGCAGCGCGCGCAGTGGCGTGGCCGGGCTGCTCGGCGCGGCCACCAGCGGCCTGTTCGGCTTCGTGCTGGCCGTGGTGATCACCCGGGGGTACGGCACGGCTGGCGCGGGCGCGTTCTTCGCGGCGATCGGGGTGGTCACCGTGGCCACCGCGATCTGCACCCTCGGCGCGGAGACGGGCCTGATGTGGTCGCTGCCCCGCCGTACCGCCGGCGCGCGCGGGGACGCGGCCCGGGTGCTTCCGGTGGCGTTGATCCCGCCGCTGCTGGCCGGGTTCCTGGTCGCCGGCGCCGGCGTGCTGGCCGCCGACGCGCTCGCTCCCCGGCTGCTGCGGGGCTCCGGTACGGCCGCCGAGGCGCTGCTCACCGTCACGTTCGCGGCGGTGCCGGTGGTGGTCGCCATGACCCTCCTGCTGGCCGCGTTGCGCTGTGTGCGGTCCATCCGGGCGTACGTCGGGGTGCAGTTCCTCCTGCTGCCGGTCGCCCGGCCGGTGCTGGTCGGCGCGGCCGCGCTGGCCGGCGGAGGTCTGCTCGCCGGCATGACCGGCTGGTTGGTGCCGGCGGCACTGGCGCTGCTGGTCTGCCTCGTCCTCGTGGCCGGTCCGCTCGGGCTGGGCCGGGGCGCGGCGCTGCGGCCGAGCCCGAGCGACTGGTCGACGTTCTGGCGCTTCGCGTTGCCCCGGGCCGCGTCGGCGGCCATCGACGCGGGCAGCATGTGGGTGGGTGTGCTGCTCACCTCGGTGTTGGCCGGGCCGACGGACGCCGGCGTGTTCGGCGCGGTCGGCCGGTACGTGCTGGCCGGTCAGTTGGCCATGCAGGGGCTGCGGGTGGCGGTGTCGCCGCAGTTGTCCCGGCTGCTCGGGCGTGGCGAGCGGGCCGCGGCGGCGGCCGTGCACCGGCAGCTGACCATCTGGGGTCTGGTGCTGTCCTGGCCGGTGTACCTGCTGCTGGCGGTGTTCGCGTTGGCCTTCCTCCAGCTGTTCGGGCCGGAGTTCACCGCCGGTGTGCCGGCGATGACCGTGCTCGCGCTGGCGATGCTCGTCAACACCGGGGTCGGCAACGTGCAGAGCCTGCTGCTGATGGGTGGACGCAGCGGTCTGCACCTGGTGGCCACCGTGGCCGGGTTGACGGTGACCGTCTCACTGGGCCTGTGGCTGATCCCCGGTCACGGCGCCACGGGCGCGGCGGTGGCCTGGGCCGCGGGCATCGCCACCGAGAACATCACCGCTGCCGGGTTCGCCCGGGCGGTGGTCCGGGAGCCGTTGTTCGACGCCACGACGGTGCGTGCCGCGGCGGCCACGGCCACCGGTGTGGGCCTGGCCGCCGGCGCCGGTGTGCTGGCGGGCGGGCGCGGCCTACCGGGCCTGGCCGTGGCGCTGGGTGTACTGCTGGCCGGCTGCGTCGGCATGTTGACGTTGCCCCGGGTGCGCGCCGGCATCCGGGGGACCATGAGGCAGGTCCGTGGACGGGACGACGCGGCCGTGGCCGCCGACCCCGGCCCGGTATCGACGAGAGGCAGGTGAGGTCCGTCGTGGCGTCCATCCGTGACCGGGTCAAGCAGTTGGTCCCGACCCAGGTGACCGTGCGGGTGAAGGAGTCCCTGGTGGACTACGGGGTCCGCACGAGTGACCGGCGGCCCCTGCCGGACTTCCTGATCATCGGCACGAAACGGGGCGGCACCACCTCCCTGTGGAACTACCTCATCCAGCACCCGCTGGTGCCCCGCCTCTTCCCGGCCTGGAACACCAAGTCGGCGCACTACTTCGAGGAGCACTGGGGGCGCGGCGAGGCGTGGTACCGCTCGCACTTCCCGACCCAGCGCCACCGCGACGCCCTGTCCAAGCGGCACGGCGGGCCGGTCCGGGTCGGCGAGGCCGCGCCGCTGTACATGTTCCACCCGCTCGCCGCCCAGCGGGTCGCCGCGCTGCTGCCGGCGGTGAAGCTGATCGTGCTCCTGCGCGACCCGGTGGAGCGGGCGTACTCGCACTGGAAGGAGCGCCGCACGCACGGCATCGAGCCGCTGGACTTCGCCGACGCGCTGGCCGCCGAGCCGGAGCGGACAGCGGGGGAGCGGGAACGGCTGATCGCCGAGCCGGAGTCGTTCAGCGAGGCGTACGACTGGTACACGTACCGGGCCCGGGGGCGCTACCTGGAGCACCTGGAGCCGTGGTTGGAGCGTTTCGACAGGAAGCAGATCCTCTTCCTGCCCAGTGAGGACCTCTACCGGGACTCCCGCGCGACCTACCGGCGCACCCTCGACTTCCTCGGGCTGCCCGCGTACGACCTGCCGCACTTCAAGGTCTACAACGACCGGCGCTCGGCACCGCTGGAGCCGGCGGTGCGCGCGGAGCTGACCGACTACTACCGGCCGCACAACGACGCGCTGCGCCAGCGGCTCGGGCTGGACCTCGACTGGGCGGACCGGCCGGCGTGACGACACGGGTCGGCTCGGCCACGGACCCGCGGTCGCGGGTGGACGGCCTGGGCTGGGTGAGTCGCGCGGTCTTCCCGGACGAGCGGGTCAACCTGACCGTGGGCGGTGGCGCACCGCCCGGTCACCGGGCGGTGGCCCGGTACGCGGTGGTGCCGTCGGTCGCCCGGGCCCGGTTCCTGGTGCCGTTGGGCGCGCCTGCGGCCGGGGCGGCGTCGCTGCTGGCATACAACGCCCTGCGACCACCGAAGGTACGCGCGGTGCGGGCGGTGCTCGGCGGGCTGGCCCGGCTCGGTGCGGTGGGGCTCGCGCCCTTCCCGACGTTGACCGTCTCGGTGCCCGCCGGGGCGGTGGCCGCGGAGTTGCTGCTGACCGAGCGACTCGCGGCCGAGTTGGGCGGCACTCCGCTGCTGGCCGCGTGCGGGGTCCGACCACCCGACCCGAACGTCAAGCCCACCCTGCAACTCTTCAGTGCCGACGGTCGACCGCGCGGCTACGCGAAGATCGGCTGGAACGACGCGACCCGCGCGTTGGTCACCGCCGAGGCGGCGGCGCTGCGGGCGTTGGGCGCGGTGGCCGGCGTCGCCGACCACCCGACGCCGCCGAGGCTGCTCACCGAGACGACGTGGGCGGGTCAGGTGGTCGCGGTGATCGAGCCGTTGCCACCGACGGTACGCGGTGTGCCGGTCGACGACACCCCCCGGATCGCGGCGCTGCTCGCGGTCGCCCGACGCGGCCGCCCGGCGGACCCGCCCCGCACACTTGCCGGGTCGACCTTCCTGTCCCGGCTTGCCGGGCAGGCCGACCGGGCCGCCGCGGCCGGGGAGAGCGGTGCGCGGGCGGTCGCCGCGGTCGCCGCGCTGGCTCGCCGGCACGGCGACACAGGTGTCGAGTTCGGCCACTGGCATGGTGACTGGGTGCCGTGGAACCTGGGCCAGCACGACGGCGGGTTGGTCGCCTGGGACTGGGAGCACAGCGGGGCGGACGTGCCGGTCGGCTTCGACCTGGCGCACGACGCGTTCCAACGAGCCCTGGTGCTGCGGGGCGAGTCGGCGGCCGTCGCGGCGTCGGCCGTCGACACGTACCTGGACCGGTACGGCGAGCGACTCGGCCTCGGCGCGGCGCAGCGCCGGCTGGTCGCCGACGCGTACCTGGTGGAGATGTGGTTGCGGACCTGGCGGCTGGCCGACGCCGGCGCGGGCTGGAACGCCGCGCTGCATCCCGCACTCTTGGACGTCATCGAGAAAAGACATAGCGGCTGATCCGGAGGAATCGCGGTGCCGGTGGCGCCGCAGAGTGACGACAAAAACGCAGGTGGTGATAACGATCGATGAAGTTCGGACGTTCGACGGGCTCGACCGTCCGAGGTGGAGATCGATGCCTCGTCCGTTCACGCTATTCAACGACCACGGAACGTGTGATCTGCTTCTGCGTGGCGTGAACTGGAATTCCAAGCGAACTTGTGGGGAGTCGCGTGGACACGAAGAACGACGACGATGCCGCGCCAGTGCTCCTGCTGGTCGGCTCCAGCGGTGGCCATCTGGCCCAACTACTCGCCCTGCGGCCCTGGTACGAACAGTGGCGGCGCTGCTGGGTCACCTTCGACACACCGGAGGCAGTGTCCCTGCTGACCGGCGAGGATCTGGTGCCGGCGCACCACCCGACCACCCGCAACGTACCGAACCTGCTGCGCAACGCGCTGCTGGCCTGGCGGGTGCTGCGGTCGCGGCGGGTCGCCGCGGTGGTCACCACCGGCGCCGGGGTGGCGGTGCCGTTCGTGGTGCTGGCCCGGCTCTGGCGCATCCCGACCGTCTACATCGAGGTGTACGACCGGATCGACACGCCGACGCTCACCGCCCGGCTCTGCCGGCCGTTCCTGTCCGCGATGCTCGTGCAGTGGGACGAGCAGCGCCGGCAGTATCCCGAGGCGACAGTCGTCGGGACGCTCCTGTGACCGGGGAGGCCGGCACCGCCCGGCGTTCACAACCCCGGTCGTCCGACGAGGAGGCCCGGCTGCCGCACCAGCGCGACACGCCGGCCGGCCAGCTCCGGCTGCTGGTCGCCGTCGGCACCGACAAGCACCCCTTCGACCGGCTCGTCGACTGGCTGGCGCAGTGGCACCAGCAGGCAGGCGACCCGATCGGGCTGACGCTGCAACACGGGCACACCACCGCTCCGCAACTGCCCGGCGCGGTGGCGTTCCTCGGGCACGACGCGCTGCAACAGGCGATGGACGAGGCCGACCTGGTGGTCTGTCACGGCGGGCCGGCGACCATCCTGGAGGCGCGCCGGCACGGCCACCTGCCCATCGTGGTGCCTCGCGACCCGGCCCGCGGCGAGCACGTCGACGATCACCAGCTCCTCTTCGCCCGCCGGCTCGGCGCCGCCGGCCTGGTGGCTCTCTGCGAGACCCGGGAGGCGCTGCACGACGCGTTGGCCGAGGGGTTTGCCGACCCATCCCGGTACGCGGTGACCGCCGACCCGGCGGCGCACGAGGCACGACGGGCGGCGGTGGCCCGGGTCGGGCGGATCGTCGACGAGCTGGTGGCCCGTTCGACCCCGCGCCCACACCGGCTGCGGACCTGGTCCCGGCCGCGCCGGGGTGCGAAGGAGATCCGATGACCCACCAGCCGAGCGTCAGCGTCGTGGTGCCCACCCGGGACCGCCCCGAGCTGCTGCGGTCCGCGGTGCGCGCGATCCTGGCGCAGGAGTACCCGGGCCGGATCGAGGTCGTGGTGGTGTTCGACAGGTCCGTGCCGGACGAGTCGCTGACCGAGCTGGGGGACGGCCCGGCCCGCGCGGTGCGGGTGGTCCGCAACACCCGTACCCCGGGGTTGGCCGGCGCCCGCAACAGCGGCACCCTCGCCGCCGAGGGTGAGCTTGTCGCGTTCTGCGACGACGACGACGAGTGGCTGGCCGGCAAGCTGGCCGTGCAGGTCGACGCGTTGGCCGCCGATCCGGGGGCCGAGTTCGTCTGTTGCGGCATCCGGGTCAGCTATGACGGGCACACCGTCGACCGGGTGCTCGACAAGGACCGGATCACCCTGGACGACCTGCTGCGCGACCGGTTGACGGAGCTGCACCCGTCGACCTTCCTGATGCGCGCCAGCGCGCTGCGGGACGGGTTCGGGCTCGTCGACGAGGAGATCCCGGGCAGCTACGCGGAGGACTACGAGTTCCTGCTCCGGGCCGCGCGCAGCGCGCCGCTGATCAACCTGCGGACACCCTCGGTGCTGGTGCGCTGGCACAAGCGCTCGTACTTCTCGCAGCGCTGGGACACCATCTCCGAGGCGTTGCAGTGGCTGTTGCGGCGCTACCCCGAGTTCGACAGCCAACCGGCCGGCGCGGCCCGGGTGACCGGGCAGATCGCGTTCGCCCAGGCCGCGTCCGGCGACCGTCGGGGCGCGCTGCGGTGGGCCCGGCGCACCCTGCGGAGCAATCCCCGCGAGCCGCGGGCCTATCTGGCCCTCGCCGTCGCCGGTCGGGTGGTCCGGGCCGACGCCGTGCTGCGCACCCTGCACAAGCGGGGCCGGGGGATCTGACCTGCCGCCGGTGCCCGGGCGACCGGGCACCGGCGTCCGCAGTGCGGGACGCGGCGGGCAGCGTGCCGGGCCGGTGGCGCGCCGTGACAGACTGATTGCTGTGTTGCGCTGGCTGACTGCAGGTGAATCGCACGGTCCCGCCCTCGTCGCGATGATGGAGGGGGTGCCGGCCGGCATCGAGGTGACCACCACCGCGATCGCCGACGAGCTGGCCCGCCGACGACTGGGCTACGGCCGGGGTGCGCGGATGTCGTTCGAGCGGGACGAGATCGAGGTGCTCGGCGGCCTGCGCCACGGTGTCACCCTGGGCAGCCCGGTCGCGATCCGGGTCGGCAACTCCGAGTGGCCGAAGTGGCAGACCGTCATGGCCGCCGACCCGGTCGACCCCGACGAGCTGGCCCGGCAGGCCCGCAACGCCCCGCTGACCCGCCCCCGGCCGGGCCACGCCGACCTGGCCGGCATGCAGAAGTACGGCCACACCGACGCCCGGCCGATCCTGGAACGCGCCAGCGCCCGGGAGACCGCCGCCCGGGTGGCCGTCGGCGCGGTCGCCAAGGCACTGATCCGACAGGCGCTCGGCATCGAGATCGTCTCGCACGTCATCGAGTTGGGCCCGGTGGCCGCGAAGCCCGGGCTGCGTCCCGTCCCGTCCGATGCCGACCGCATCGACGCCGACCCGCTGCGCTGCCTCGACCCGGAGGCCAGCGCCCGCATGGTCGCCGAGGTCGACGCCGCGAAGAAGGCCGCCGACACGCTCGGGGGTGTGGTCGAGGTGCTGGCGTACGGGGTGCCGCCGGGGTTGGGCAGCCACGTGCAGTGGGACCGCAAGCTCGACGCCCGACTGGCCACCGCGCTGATGTCCATCCAGGCGATCAAGGGCGTGGAGATCGGCGACGGCTGGCAGCAGGCCCGGTCCCGGGGCTCGGAGGCGCACGACGAGATCATCCCGTCGGCGACAGGTGTCCGCCGGGTCACCGACCGGGCCGGCGGGCTGGAGGGTGGCATCACCACCGGTGAGCCGCTGCGGGTCCGTGCCGCGATGAAGCCGATCTCCTCACTGAACCGGGCGTTGGCGACCGTGGACGTCACCACCGGCGAGCCGGCCACCGCGATCAACCAGCGCTCCGACGTCTGCGCGGTGCCTGCCGCGGCGGTGGTCGCCGAGGCGATGGTGGCGCTGGTGCTCGCCGAGGCGGCCACCGAGAAGTTCGGCGGCGACTCGATCGCCGAGATCCGCCGTAACCTCGCCGCCTACCTCGACGCCCTGGTGATCCGCTGATGGCACCGGTCGTCGTGCTGGTCGGCGCGCCCGGCTGCGGCAAGACCACCGTGGGCCGGGCGCTCGCCAACACCCTCGGGGTGGAGTTCCGCGACACGGACATCGACATCGAGCAGTTGGCCGGCAAGCCGATCCCGGAGATCTTCATCGACGAGGGTGAGGCCCACTTCCGCACCCTGGAGCGGGCCGCGGTGGCCGCGGCGCTGGCCTCCGGCACCGGTGTGCTCGCCCTCGGCGGCGGCGCGGTGCTGGCCGAGGAGACCCGGGCCGCCCTGGTCGGGCACCGGGTGGTGTATCTCTCGGTCGAGTTGCCGGACGCGGTGAAGCGCGTCGGGCTCGGCGCCGGTCGACCGCTGCTGGCGATCAACCCGAGGGCCACGCTCAAGCACCTGTTGGACCAGCGCCGGCCGCTCTACACCGAGGTGGCGACCGAGACGGTGGTCACCGACGGCAAGGCCCCGGCGCAGGTCGTCACCGAGGTCGCCGCCGTGCTCCCACGCTGAACGCCGCCCCGCCCCGCGCAGGGGTGTGCTCAGCCTCGGGCGGCGGCGGCGAGCAACTCGGCCAGGGCCTTCGGCTCGCTGAGCATCGGCCAGTGCCCGGTGGGCAGCTCGAACAGCTGACCGTCGGCCAGCCCGGTGAAGAACGGGTGCCCCTCGCCGATCATCTGCCGCACCACGCTGAGCGGGAAGGTGCTGGCGACCAGCGCGGTCGGCACCGGGCGCCCACCGGTGCGACGCACCGGGTCGGTGGCCGCCGCCAGCGGCTGCGGGGTGGCCCGGGCCCGCAGCAGGGTCAGTGTCGGCTCGTCCAGACCGGCCAGGTTGGTGGGGTCGGCGGCCGGGTCCCACGCCGGCGGCGGCAGCAGGTGGCCGGTGCCGATCGCGGCGCGCAGGCGCTGCTGCTCCTCCGGTGGCACCGTGTCGAACTGCGCGACGCCGTCCGGCAACGGCCCACTCTCCACATAGATCACCCGGCCGATCCGGTCCGGGACGCGGTCCGCCGCCTGGGCGGCCGGCATCCCGCCGCCCGAGTGGCCGACCAGCAGCACGTCGCGCAGGTCCTCGACCTCGATCAGCCGGACGATGTCGGTGGTGTGCGTCTCCAGGCCGATCTCCGGCCCGGCGAGATGGTGGCGTTCGGCCACCCCGGTCAGTGTCACCGGGTGGACCTCGTGCCCCTGCGCGCGCAGCGCCGAGGTCACCTCCCGCCACGCCCAGGCGCCCAACCAGAACCCCGGCACCAGCACGAACGTCGCCATCTGTCGCTCCTTCTCTCGGCTACCGGATGACCGTACGATCGCAACCGGACAGAATCCGCCCGGTTTGAAGGAGTGGTCTGTGTCACATCCTGCCGGTCGGGTGCTGGCCCTGCTCGAACTGCTGCAGGCCCGGCACCGGTCGACGGCCGTCGAGCTCGCCGGCCTGCTCGGCGTGGACGAGCGGACCGTGCGCCGGTACGCCGCCACCCTTGTGGAGTTGGGCATCCCCGTCATCGCCGACCGGGGCCGCTACGGCGGCTACCGGCTGCACTCCGGCTACAAGCTGCCGCCACTGATGCTCACCGACGACGAGGCGCTGGCGGTGCTGCTCGGCCTGGTCGTCGCCGAACGGGTCGGGCTGGCCACCGAACTGCCGGGCACCGCCACCGCGCTGGCCAAGATCCGCCGGGTGTTGCCGGTGCCGCTGGCCGACCGGCTGACCGCCGTGCAGGAACACCTCGGCTTCACCCTGCGGCGCACGGAGTCGGAGCGGGGACCGGCGTCGGGCACCCTGCTCACCCTGGCCGCCGCCGCCCGGCACCGGCAGCGGGTGGCACTGGACTACCGCTCCTGGCGGGGTGAGCAGTCGCGCCGTGAACTCGACCCGTACGGGCTGGTCTTCCACGCCGGCCGCTGGTATGTCACGGGCCACGACCACCGGCGCGGGGAGGTCCGCACCTTCCGGCTGGACCGGATCGGCACCGTGACCCTCACGTCTGCGACGTTCGCCGTGCCGGACGGCTTCGACCCGGTGGCCCGGGTGACCAGGTCGCTGGCCGGCGTGCCGTACACGCACGCGGTCGAGGTGCTGCTGGAGACCGACCTGGTCGCCGCCCAGCGCCGCATCCCGCCCAGCGTGGCCGAGTTGACCGCCACCACCGACGGGGTGCTGCTGCGGGCCCGGGCGGAGAGCCTGCCCGGCATGGCCGCGCTGCTCGCCGGGATGGGTTGTCCGTTCACCGTGCGGCATCCGGAGGCGCTGCGCGCCGCGGTGGCCGAGCACGCCCGCCTGCTCGCCGAGTGGGCGACCCGACCAGCAGGTGGGCAGACGCCGTTGCCGCGCCGTCCGCTCGACTAGGCTGCCGGCGATGGACGAGGTGACCCGGATTCCGGTCGGCGGCGAACGGCCGTACGACGTGTTGGTGGGACGTGACCTGCTGGGCGCGTTGCCCGGCCTGCTGCCCGGCGCGACCCGGGCGGCGGTGCTGCACACGCCCCCGCTGAAGGCTCTCGCGGACGCGCTCGGCGAGCGACTGCGCGCCGCTGGCGTCGAGCCGTTGCCGATCGAGGTGCCCGACGCCGAGTCGGGCAAACAGATCGACGTGGCCGCCGCCTGTTGGGATCGGCTCGGGGCGGCCGGCTTCACCCGTACCGACGCGGTGGTCGGGGTGGGCGGCGGTGCGGTCACCGACCTGGCCGGCTTCGTCGCGGCCTGCTGGTTGCGCGGGGTGCGCTGGGTGCCGGTGGCGACCTCGCTGCTGGGCATGGTGGACGCGGCGGTGGGCGGCAAGACGGGCATCAACACGGCCGCCGGCAAGAACCTGGTGGGTGCCTTCCACCCGCCGGTCGGTGTGCTGGCCGACCTGGCCACCCTGGACAGCCTGCCCAGGGTCGACCTGGCGGCCGGGCTCGCCGAGGTGGTCAAGTGCGGGTTCATCGCCGATCCGGCGATCCTGGACCTCGTCGAGCGCGACCCGGTGGCCGCCACCGACGTGCGCGGGCCGGCGACGCGGGAGCTGATCGAGCGGGCGATCCGGGTCAAGGCCGACGTGGTCGCGGGCGACCTGCGCGAGTCGGGCGTGCGGGAGGTGCTCAACTACGGCCACACCCTCGCCCACGCGATCGAGCAGAACGAGCGCTACCGCTGGCGTCACGGGCACGCCGTCGCGGTCGGCCTGGTCTACGCCGCCGCGCTGGCCCGACGCGCCGGCCGGCTGGACGCGCCGACCGCCGACCGACACCGGGCCACGCTGAGCGCGCTGGGCCTGCCGGTGAGCTACCCGGCCGACGCCTGGCCGCGGCTGCTGGCCGCGATGCGGGTGGACAAGAAGGCACGGGGCAGCCGACTGCGCTTCGTGGTGCTCGACGGGCTGGCCCGCCCGGCGATGTTGGAGGGCCCGGACGACACGCTGCTGGAGGCCGCCTACCGGGAGGTGTCCGCCCCGTGAGGGTGTACGTCCTCAACGGGCCGAACCTGGGCCGCCTGGGCACCCGGGAGCCGGCGGTGTACGGCTCGACAACCTACGCCGATCTGGTGGCGCTCTGCGAGACCACCGGCCGGGAGTTGGGCCTGGACGTGACGGTCCGCCAGACCGACGCCGAGCACGAGTTGCTCGGCTGGCTGCACGCCGCCGCTGACGAGGGCGCCGCCGTGGTGCTCAACCCGGCCGCCTGGTCGCACTACTCGTACGCCGTACGGGACGCGTGCGCCATGCTGCGGGGTCCGCTGGTGGAGGTGCACCTGTCCAACATCCACGCCCGCGAGGAGTTCCGGCACCACTCGGTGGTCTCCGCGGTGGCGACCGGGGTGATCTGCGGGCTCGGGGTGGACGGCTACCGCCTCGCTCTGCAGCATCTCGCTGGGTTGGATCTGGCTGCTGCGCTGGGCGACGACAGCTGACAGCGGACCGTCACGGCGGCTTCGCACGTACTCCCGGGACCATGGAACTCATCGTGACCGTCGCCTCGGCGGGTGCAGAGCAAAGTGGGGTGGGCGGGGCCTGTCCGGCGGGTACGGAGGGTGCCGCACCGGGGCGAGGCCGTCGGTGCCGAGACGGTGGCGGCCAACCTCCGGCGCGGAGAGTAGACTTCCCAGGTCTGTCCGCCAATTGATGATCAAGGCAGGAAATGGCCTCCACCAACGACCTCAAAAACGGCCTGGTACTCAACCTTGACGGCGAGCTCTGGGCCGTCGTCGAGTTCCAGCACGTCAAGCCCGGTAAGGGTGGTGCCTTCGTGCGCACCACGCTGAAGAACGTGCTGTCCGGGAAGGTGGTCGACAAGACCTTCAACGCGGGCACCAAGGTCGAAACCGCGACCGTGGACAAGCGCACGATGCAGTACCTGTACGCCGACGGCGAGGACTTCGTCTTCATGGATCTGGAGACGTTCGACCAGATCACCGTGCTCGGCGGCACGGTCGGCGAGGCAGCCAACTACCTGCTGCCCGAGGCGGAGGCGACAGTCGCCCAGCACGAGGGTGTGCCGCTCTACATCGAGCTGCCCACCAGCGTCGTGCTGGAGGTCACCTACACCGAGCCGGGCCTGCAGGGCGATCGCTCGACCGGCGGCACCAAGCCGGCGACGGTGGAGACCGGCGCCACCGTGCCGGTGCCGCTGTTCATCACCACCGGTGAGAAGATCAAGGTCGACACCCGCGACGGCCGTTACCTCGGCCGCGCCTGATGGCTGAGGGTTCCAAGCAGCAGATGCCGGCGCGCCGCAAGGCGCGCAAGCGGGCGCTGGATGTCCTCTACGAGGCCGACCTGCGGGACAAGCCTCCGGTGGAGGTGCTTGCCGGCTACGTGCAGCGGATCGAGCAGCCCCGACCGGAGCACCTGGGCTACGCGGTCGGCCTGGTCGAGGGCGTCGCCGAGTACCTCGACCGGATCGACGAGCTGATCGCCAGCTACGCCGAGGGTTGGACGCTGGAACGGATGCCGGTCGTCGACCGTAATCTGGCCCGGATCGCCGTCTACGAGTTGCTCTACGTCGACGAGATCGACGACGCGGTGGCGATCAGTGAGGCCGTGGAGCTGGCCCGGCAGATGTCGACAGACGATTCGCCGCGCTTCCTCAACGGGGTGCTCGGCCGGATCGCCGAGTACGCCACCCGCTGAGCGTCCGTACCGACGAACACCGAAAGGGCCCGTGCCGACCGGCACGGGCCCTTTCGGTACAGCGACAGCTCAGGAGGCGAAGAACGCCCGCGGGTCGGCCACCAGCACACCGTGCTCGGTGAGCCGCTCGATCAGCCCCGACGGTGAGGCGTCGTAGACGATCGCGAGCGCCCGCAGGTCGTCGGCGCGGATGGAGAGCACCCGGCCGTTGTAGTCACCACGCTGCTGCTGGATGGCACGCGCGTAGCGGGCGACGTAGGCCAGGTCCTCGGAGGCCTCGTCGTAGAGCCGCTCCAGGTCCAGGACGATCTTGCTGGTGGGCTCGTGACGGACGCCACTGCCGTCAGGCAGCAGCTCCGAGACGGGGACACGGTAGAACTCGGCCAACTCGGCCAGACGGGACACCGTCACGGCCCGGTCGCCGCGCTCGTACGAGCCGACCACCACGGCCTTCCACCGCCCATTCGACTTCTCCTCCACACCCTGCAGGGAGAGACCCTGCTGCTGGCGGATGGAGCGCAGGCGGGCGCCCAGAGACTTGGCGTATTCAGAGGGCATTCGGACACTCCCAGTGCTGCTCGGGGTTCTCCCGTCGATCGCTACGGAGCGTGACGGTACGGGGAATGCGACACCTGGTCAAGTGGTCGAGACCCGACCGTTGGGGAGCGTCCGGGAAGTTATCCCCTTTTCCTGGTCCTGATCCGGTGGTCAGCGGCCGCCGTCCATCGGCCCGGTGACCACTGGTAACGTGGCGTGAAGCCCCGGTCTGGTCCGCTGCGCGGTCCGGCCGGAGGTGCCCGACATCCTTTAACGACCCGTCCCGTGAGGCGGGGAAGGAGGTCCGCCGTGGCATACCCACCGGCTGCCCATCCGTCGCCACCGCGACAACCCTCGGTGAAGGTGATCCTCGCCAGCGCCGACGTGCAACGCGTGGTCGACCGCATCGCCCACCAGATCCTGGAGAAGACCCAGGGCGCCGCCAACACGGTGCTGCTTGGGATTCCCACCCGAGGCACCCCCCTCGCCCGGCGGCTCGCCGACCGGATCAGCACCTTCGAGGACGTCGCCGTTCCGGTCGGTGTGCTCGACATCACCCTGTACCGCGACGACCTTCGTCGGCACGCCACCCGCGCCGTGGGCCCGACCGAGCTGCCGTCCGGCGGGATCGACGGCAAGCGGGTCATCCTCGTCGACGACGTGCTCTTCTCCGGCCGCACCGTCCGGGCCGCGCTCGACGCGCTCAACGACGTGGGCCGCCCGGCGTCGGTGCAGCTCGCCGTCCTGGTCGACCGTGGCCACCGGGAGCTGCCGATCCGCGCCGACTACGTCGGCAAGAACATCCCGACCTCGCTCGCCGAGAGCGTGAAGGTGACGTTCGCCGAGACCGACGGGACGGACGAGGTCAAGCTGTACGGGGGAACCGCCTCATGATCAAGCATCTGCTCTCCGGCGCCGACCTGGACGCCGACACCGCCACCGAGATCCTGGACACCGCCGCCGAGATGGCCACGGTCGCCGGCCGGGAGATCAAGAAGTTGCCCGCGCTGCGCGGCCGGACCGTGGTGAACCTCTTCTACGAGGACTCCACCCGCACCCGGATCTCCTTCGAGGCGGCGGCGAAGCGGCTCAGCGCCGACGTGATCAACTTTTCCGCGAAGGGGTCCAGCGTCACCAAGGGCGAGAGCCTGAAGGACACCGCGTTGACCCTGCAGGCCATGGGCGCGGACGCCGTGGTCGTCCGACACCCCGCCTCGGGTGCGCCGCACCGGCTGGCCAACTGGGTGGACGGGTCGGTGGTCAACGCCGGTGACGGCACCCACGAGCACCCCACCCAGGCGCTGCTTGACGCGTACACCATGCGGGCCCGGCTGGGTCGGCTCGCCGGCCTGTCGGTCGCGGTGGTCGGGGACGTGCTGCACTCCCGGGTGGCCCGCTCCAACGTGCTGCTGCTCTCCACCCTCGGCGCCAAGGTCACCCTGGTCGGCCCGCCGACCCTCATCCCGGTGGACATCGCGGGAGCCCTCGCCCCCGGCACCGACGTCTCCTACGACCTCGACTCCGTGCTGCCCAACGTCGACGTGGTGATGATGTTGCGGGTGCAGCGGGAGCGGATGAACGACTCCTACTTCCCCTCCGCGCGCGAGTACGCCCGCCGCTACGGCCTCGACGGCCCGCGGATGCGCCGGCTGCCCGAGCACGCGATCGTCATGCACCCCGGCCCGATGAACCGGGGGATGGAGATCACCCCCGAGGTCGCCGACTCACCCCGCTCCACAATCGTCGAACAGGTCACCAACGGGGTCTCCGTGCGGATGGCTGTCCTTTACCTGCTGCTCGGAGGGAACAACCGGTGAGCGCGTACCTGATCACCAGCGTGAGTGTCGTCGGCGCCGCGCCGACCGACCTGCTGATCCGCGACGGCGTGGTGGCCGAGGTCGGCCCCGGCCTGACCGCGCCGGACGCCACGGTCGTCGACGGCACCGGCCTGGTCGCCCTGCCCGGCCTCGTCGACCTGCACACCCACCTGCGCGAACCCGGCCGGGAGGACGCCGAGACCGTCGAGTCCGGTTCCCGCGCGGCGGCGCTCGGCGGCTACACGGCGGTCTGCGCGATGGCCAACACCTCCCCGGTCGCGGACACCGCCGGTGTGGTCGAGCAGGTCTGGCGGCTCGGCCGGGAGGCCGGCCTGGTCGACGTGCAGCCGATCGGCGCGGTCACCGTCGGGTTGGCCGGCGAGCGACTGGCCGAGCTGGGCGCGATGGCCGACTCGGCGGCCCGGGTGCGGATCTTCTCCGACGACGGGCACTGCGTCGCCGACCCGAAGCTGATGCGGCGGGCCCTGGAGTACGTCAAGGCGTTCGACGGGATCATCGCCCAGCACGCCGAGGAGCCGCGGCTCACCGAGGGCGCCCAGATGCACGAGGGTGAGGTCTCCACCCGGCTCGGTCTGATCGGCTGGCCGGCGGTCGCCGAGGAGGCGATCATCGCCCGGGACGTGCTGCTCGCCGAGCACGTGGGCAGCCGACTGCACGTCTGCCACGTCTCCACCGCCGGCAGCGTCGAG
The DNA here is from genome assembly GCF_043198035.1 of Micromonospora sp. NPDC048898. Classification (NCBI taxonomy): domain Bacteria; kingdom Bacillati; phylum Actinomycetota; class Actinomycetes; order Micromonosporales; family Micromonosporaceae; genus Micromonospora; species Micromonospora sp. NPDC048898. The sequence continues at coordinate 100,158 of NZ_JBICUF010000007.1, read as the reverse complement.
GTGCTGCGCCAGGCCAAGGCCCGCGGGGTACGCGTCACCGCCGAGGTGACCCCGCACCACCTGCTGCTCACCGACGAGCGGGCAGAGTCCTACGACCCGGTCTTCAAGGTGAACCCGCCGCTGCGCACCGCCTCGGACGTCGCCGCGCTGCGCTCCGCCCTCGCCGACGGGGTGATCGACGTGATCGCCACCGACCACGCCCCGCACGCGGTGGAGGACAAGGAGTGCGAGTGGGCGTACGCCCGGCCGGGGATGCTCGGTCTGGAGACGGCCCTCTCCATCGCGCTGGACGTGCTCGGCCCGGAGTGGGACCTGATCGCCGAGCGGATGTCGCGCACCCCCGCACGGGTCGCCGGCCTCACCGGGCACGGCGTCGACCCCGCGCCGGGTGTGCCGGCCAACCTGACCCTGGTCGACCCGGCCGCCCGCCGCACCATCGAGCCGACGGAGCTGGCCAGTCGCAGTCGCAACACCCCGTACGCCCGCATGACGCTGCCGGGTCGCATCGTGGCGACCTTCCTGCGTGGCGAGCCGACGGTCCTGGACGGAAAGGCTGTCAAGTGAGCGCGAGGAATGCAGCGGAGCGGAGTCCCGCAGTCGCGAACGAAAGGCGGGCACGGTAATGGGCAAGCGCAGACCCGCGATCCTGGTGCTCGAGGACGGGCGCACGTTCCCCGGTGAGGCGTACGGCAGCGTCGGGGAGACCTTCGGCGAGGCGGTCTTCAACACCGGCATGACCGGTTACCAGGAGACCCTGACCGATCCGTCCTACCACCGGCAGGTGGTGGTGCAGACCGCGCCGCACATCGGCAACACCGGCGTCAACGGCGAGGACGACGAGTCCGGCCGGATCTGGGTGGCTGGCTACGTGGTGCGCGACCCGGCCCGGATCGGCTCGAACTGGCGGGCCACCGGTGGCCTTGAGGACCGCCTGGCCACCGAGGGTGTGGTGGGCATCAGCGGCGTGGACACCCGCGCGCTGACCCGGCACCTGCGCGAGCGCGGCGCCATGCGGGTGGGCATCTCCAGCATCGACAACGACCCGCAGAGCCTGCTGGCCCGGGTCCGCCAGGCGCCGCAGATGGTCGGCGCGGACCTGTCCGCCGAGGTGAGCACCCCCGAGCCGTACGTCGTCGAGGCGCTTGGCGAGCACCGGTTCACCGTTGCGGCACTGGACCTGGGCATCAAGCGCAACGTGCCGCGCCGGCTCGCCACCCGCGGGGTGACCACCCACGTGCTGCCCGCGTCGTCGAGCATCGAGCAGTTGCTCGCCACCGGCGCCGACGCGATCTTCCTGTCGCCCGGCCCGGGTGACCCGGCCACGGCCGACGCCCCGGTGGCGCTGGCCCGGGAGGCGCTGCGGCGGCAGGTGCCGCTGTTCGGCATCTGCTTCGGCAGCCAGATCCTCGGTCGGGCGCTCGGCTTCGGCACCTACAAGTTGGGCTACGGCCACCGGGGCATCAACCAGCCGGTGCTCGACCGGGTCACCGGCAAGGTCGAGGTGACAAGCCACAACCACGGCTTCGCGGTCGACGTGTCGAGCCGCGAACAGCGGCCCGGCGCCGTGCGGGTGCCCGGCGCGGGCAACGGCGCGGTGGTCCCCGACCAGGTGATCGACACCGACTTCGGTGGCGTCCGGGTGTCGCACGTCTGCCTCAATGACAACGTGGTCGAGGGGCTGCGGGCCGTGGACGTGCCCGCCTTCACCGTCCAGTACCACCCGGAGGCGGCGGCCGGCCCGCACGACGCGGACTACCTCTTCGACCGTTTCGCCGATCTGATCGAGGGGCGCAGCAATGCCTAAGCGGACCGATCTCCAGCACATCCTCGTGATCGGCTCCGGGCCGATCGTCATCGGGCAGGCCTGCGAGTTCGACTACTCCGGCACCCAGGCGTGCCGGGTGCTGCGCAGCGAGGGGATCCGGGTCAGCCTGGTCAACTCCAACCCGGCGACCATCATGACGGACCCGGAGTTCGCCGACGCTACCTACGTCGAGCCGATCACCCCGGAGTTCGTGGAGCTGGTCATCGCCAAGGAGCGCCCGGACGCCATCCTGGCGACCCTCGGTGGGCAGACCGCGCTGAACACGGCCGTCGCCCTGCACGAGGCCGGCGTCCTGGAGAAGTACGGCGTCGAGTTGATCGGCGCGAACATCGACGCCATCAACCGGGGCGAGGACCGGCAGCTGTTCAAGGAGATCGTGGCGAAGGCCGGGGTCCGCCTGGGTGTCGAGGACCCGACCGGGCTGGTGCCCCGCTCCCGGGTCTGCCACTCGATGGACGAGGTCGAGGCGACAGTCGCCGAGCTGGGCCTGCCGGTGGTGATCCGGCCGTCGTTCACCATGGGTGGCCTGGGCTCCGGCATGGCGCACACCCCGGAGGACCTGGCCCGCATCGCCGGCGACGGCCTGGCCGCCAGCCCGGTGCACGAGGTGCTCATCGAGGAGAGCGTGCTCGGCTGGAAGGAGTACGAGCTGGAGCTGATGCGCGACCGGCACGACAACGTGGTGGTGGTCTGCTCGATCGAGAACATCGACCCGATGGGTGTGCACACCGGCGACAGCGTCACAGTGGCCCCGGCCATGACGCTCACCGACCGGGAGTACCAGCGCCTGCGGGACCTGGGCATCGCGGTGCTGCGCGAGGTCGGGGTGGACACCGGCGGCTGCAACATCCAGTTCGCGGTCAACCCGGTCGACGGCCGGATCGTCGTGATCGAGATGAACCCCCGGGTGTCGCGCTCCTCGGCGCTGGCCTCCAAGGCGACAGGCTTCCCGATCGCGAAGATCGCCGCGAAGCTGGCCATCGGCTACACCCTCGACGAGATCCCCAACGACATCACGTTGAAGACCCCGGCGGCGTTCGAGCCGACCCTGGACTACGTGGTGGTGAAGATCCCCCGGTTCGCGTTCGAGAAGTTCCCCGGCGCGGACCCGGAGCTGACCACCACCATGAAGTCGGTGGGCGAGGCGATGAGTCTCGGGCGCAACTTCACCGAGGCGCTGAACAAGGCGATGCGCTCGATGGAAACCAAGTCGGCCGGTTTCTGGAGTGTGCCGGACCCGGCCGGCGTCACCCTGGCGGACACCCTCGCGGCGCTGCGGATCCCGCACGACGGCCGGCTGTACACCGTCGAGCGGGCGCTGCGTCTCGGCGCGTCGATCGCCGAGGTGGCCGAGGCGTCCGGCGGGATCGACCCGTGGTTCCTGGACCAGATCGCCGCGCTGATCGAGCTGCGCGCCGAGATCGTCGACGCGCCGGTGCTCGACGCCGACCTGCTGCGCCGCGCCAAGCGGGCCGGTCTGTCCGACCGGCAGCTCGCCGCGCTGCGCCCGGAGTTGGCCGCCGAGGACGGCGTACGCACCCTGCGGCACCGCCTCGACGTACGCCCGGTCTACAAGACGGTGGACACCTGCGCGGCCGAGTTCGAGGCGACCACGCCGTACCACTACTCGACGTACGACCTGGAGACCGAGGTCGCGCCGTCGGACCGGCCGAAGGTGCTGATCCTCGGCTCCGGCCCGAACCGGATCGGGCAGGGCATCGAGTTCGACTACTCCTGCGTGCACGCCGTCCAGGCGTTGCGGTCGGCCGGTTACGAGACCGTCATGGTCAACTGCAACCCGGAGACGGTCTCCACCGACTACGACACCGCCGACCGGCTCTACTTCGAGCCGCTGACCTTCGAGGACGTGCTGGAGGTCTGGCACGCCGAGGACTCGTCCGGCCGGGCGGCCGGCGGGCCGGGCGTGGTCGGGGTGGTCGTGCAGCTCGGCGGGCAGACCCCGCTGGGCCTGGCGCAGCGGCTCAAGAACGCCGGTGTGCCGATCGTCGGCACCTCCCCGGAGTCGATCCACCTGGCCGAGGAGCGGGGCGCGTTCGGCGCCGTGCTGGCCCGCGCCGGGCTGCGCGCGCCGGCGCACGGCATGGCCACGTCCTACGACGAGGCCAAGACGATCGCCGACGAGATCGGCTACCCGGTGCTGGTCCGGCCGTCGTACGTGCTGGGCGGGCGGGGCATGGAGATCGTCTACGACGACCCGACGCTGCGCGACTACATCGGTCGGGCCACCGACATCTCCCCGGACCACCCGGTGCTGGTGGACCGGTTCCTCGACGACGCCATCGAGATCGACGTGGACGCGCTGTGCGACGCCGACGGCGAGGTCTACATCGGTGGCGTGATGGAGCACATCGAGGAGGCCGGCATCCACTCCGGCGACTCGTCCTGCGCGCTGCCGCCGATCACCCTCGCGGGCTCGCACCTGGCCGAGGTACGCCGCTACACCGAGGCCATCGCCCGTGGCGTCGGCGTCCGGGGCCTGCTCAACGTGCAGTACGCGCTCAAGGACGACGTGCTCTACGTGCTGGAGGCCAACCCGCGCGCCTCGCGGACCGTCCCGTTCGTCTCCAAGGCGACGGCGGTGCCGCTGGCCAAGGCGGCGGCCCGGATCGCCCTCGGCGCGCGCATCGCCGAGCTGCGGGCCGAGGGCCTGTTGCCGGGGACCGGGGACGGGGGCACGATGCCCGCCGACGCGCCGGTCGCGGTCAAGGAGGCGGTGCTGCCGTTCAAGCGCTTCCGCACCCGGGCCGGCAAGGGGATCGACTCGCTGCTCGGCCCGGAGATGAAGTCGACAGGCGAGGTGATGGGCATCGACACGAGCTTCGGGCACGCCTTCGCCAAGAGCCAGTCGGCCGCGTACGGCTCGCTGCCGACCGAGGGGAAGATCTTCGTGTCGGTGGCGAACCGCGACAAGCGCGGCATGATCTTCCCGATCAAGCGGCTGGCGGATCTGGGCTTCGAGATCGTGGCGACCGCCGGCACGGCCGAGGTGCTGCGTCGGCACGGCATCGCCTGCGAGCAGGTCCGCAAGCACTACCAGGCTGGCGAGGGCGACGACGCGGTGTCGCTGATCGGTGGCGGCCAGGTGGCGCTGGTGATCAACACGCCGCAGGGTTCGGGTGCCAGTGCCCGCTCCGACGGCTACGAGATCCGCAGCGCGGCCGTCACCGCCGACATCCCCTGCATCACCACGGTCCCCGGCGCCGCCGCGGCGGTCATGGGCATCGAGGCGCGAATCCGCGGCGACATGCAGGTCCGCCCCCTGCAGGACCTGCACGCCACCCTGCGGGCGGCCCAGTGACCCTGTTCGAGCGGGTGGTACGGCCCCAGTTGTTCCGGCTGGGCGGTGGGGACGCCGAGGCGGCGCACGAGTGGACGCTGCGGCGGTTGAGCGCGCTGTCGCGGCGTCCGGCGGCGCTGGCGGCGCTGCGGGCCCGGTACGCGGTCGACGCACCGCGCACGGTGTTCGGCGTACGGTTCCCCAACCCGGTCGGGCTGGCCGCCGGGATGGACAAGGACGGCGCGGCGCTGCCGGCCTGGCCGGCCCTCGGCTTCGGTTTCGTCGAGGTCGGCACGGTCACGGCGCACGCCCAGCCGGGCAACCCACGGCCACGGCTGTTCCGTCTGCCGGCCAGCGAGGCCGTGGTCAACCGGATGGGCTTCAACAACGCCGGGGCCGCCGCGTTGGCCGCCCGGCTGGCGGCGCTGCCCCGCCCGCTCGGGGTGCCGCTGGGCATCTCGCTGGGCAAGTCCAAGGTGACCCCGCTCGACGAGGCGGTCGAGGACTACCTCGCCTCGTACCGGGCGCTTCGCGGCCACGGCGACTACTTCGCGGTCAACGTGTCCTCACCGAACACTCCGGGGCTGCGCTCGTTGCAGGACCGTGCCCACCTGGACGCGCTGCTCGGCGCGCTGGTGGGGGAGAAGCCGGTGCTGGTCAAGATCGCACCCGATCTGACCGAGGCGGCGATCGCCGAGTTGCTGGAGGTCTGCCTGGCCCGTGGTGCCGCCGGGGTGATCGCCACCAACACCACGCTGTCGCGTGCCGGGCTGGCCACTGTGGATGCCGAACGCGGCGCCCAGGCGGGTGGCCTCTCCGGTCGGCCGCTCACCGGGCGGGCTCGGGAGGTGGTCGACTTCGTCCACTCCGAGACCGGTGGCCGGCTGCCGGTCATCGGTGTCGGCGGTGTGCTGGACCCGGACGACGCGGCGCGGATGTTCGACGCCGGCGCCGCCCTGGTGCAGCTCTACACCGGCTTCATCTACCGGGGTCCGGCCCTGGTCCGCGCCGCAGCCCGCACCGCCACCCGCGTGACTGCCAGCTCGCAGGCACCGGACCCCGTCACGGGCCGGTGAGCGCCGCCGGCCCGGTGCTGGCCCCGGCGCAGCCGGATGCCGATTCCGCTCCGGGCCGAGGAGCGCACACCCGCTGTTGCCCCTTTGCTCTGCACCCGTGGGTGCGCCACCCGCAGCGCGCCACCCGGCCGCCGGGTGTCGCATCCGCGGGTGCAGAGCAAAGGCGGCGGGGAGGTGGTGGTGGAGGAGGAGGGGTTCGACCCCGCTGTAGGACGTCCGCCGCCCGGACCACTTGAGGCACAGAGGAGTACGCGTGACACCCGAGGAGATCCTGGCCGCCGATCGGGCGCACGTCTGGCATCCGTACGCCGCGCTGCCGCCGACGAACCCGCCGTACGTGGTGGAGAGCGCCGCGGGGGTGCGGCTGCGGCTGGCCGACGGACGGGAACTGGTGGACGGGATGTCGTCCTGGTGGGCGGCCATCCACGGCTACCGGCACCCGGTGCTGGACGCGGCGGTGACCGACCAGCTCGGCCGGATGAGCCACGTGATGTTCGGCGGGCTCACCCACGAGCCCGCCGTACGGCTCGCCCAGACCCTGGTCGAGTTGACCCCGGAGGGCCTGGAGCACGTGTTCCTGGCCGACTCCGGCTCGGTGAGCGTCGAGGTGGCGGTGAAGATGTGCCTGCAGTACCAGCGGGCCGTCGGTCGGCCGCGGCGGCGGCGGTTGGCGACCTGGCGGGGCGGCTACCACGGCGACACGTTCCACCCGATGAGCGTCTGCGACCCGGAGGGCGGGATGCACCAGCTCTGGGGCGACGTGCTGCCCCGGCAGGTGTTCGCCCCGGTCCCACCCGGCGGCTTCGACGACCCGCCCGACGACGCGTACGTGGCGGCGTTGGTGCGGACCGTCGAGCGGCACGCCGACGAACTGGCCGCGGTGATCGTCGAGCCCGTCGTCCAGGGCGCCGGGGGGATGCGTTTCCACCACCCGGGTTACCTGCGGGTGCTGCGCGAGGTGACACGTGCGCACGGGATTCTGCTGATCTTCGACGAGATCGCCACCGGGTTCGGCCGTACCGGTGAGATGTTCGCCGCCGAGCACGCCGGGGTGACGCCGGACGTGCTGTGCCTGGGCAAGGCCCTCACCGGCGGCTACCTGACGCTCGCGGCGACCCTGTGCACCCCGGAGGTCGCCCGGGGCATCTCCGCCGCCGGTGTGCTGGCGCACGGGCCGACGTTCATGGGCAACCCGTTGGCCTGCGCGGTGGCGAACGCCTCCGTCGGCCTGCTGCGGGCCGGAGACTGGGCCGGACAGGTCGCGAGGGTCGGCGCCGGCCTGCGCGTCGGCCTGGAGCCCCTGCGCGGTACGCCGGGCGTGGCCGACGTACGGGTGCTCGGCGCGATCGGCGTGGTCCAGCTCGACCACGAGGTCGACCTCGGCGCGGCCACCGCGGCGGCGGTGGACCACGGGGTGTGGCTGCGCCCGTTCCGCGACCTGGTCTACACGATGCCGCCGTACGTCACCGACGACGCCGACCTGGCCCGGATCACGGCCGGGGTGGCGGCGGCGGTGGCGGCGGGCTGAGCCGCCGTCGTCAACGGACACCCGGGAGGCGGCCCGCCGCCCGGCAGGAGAGAGGGAGTACCGGATGGAGAGCTTCGGAACCCGGCTGCACCGGGCGATGAGCGAGCGGGGGCCACTGTGTGTGGGCATCGACCCGCATCCCGGTCTGCTGGCCCGCTGGGGCCTCACGGACGACGTCCACGGGTTGGACAGTTTCACGCGGACCGTCGTGGAGGCCCTCGGTGACCGGGTTGCGGTGGTGAAGCCTCAGTCGGCCTTTTTCGAGCGGTTCGGATCCCGCGGAGTGGAGATTCTTGAGTCAACTATCCGACAGTTACGGGATGCCGGCTCGCTCGTTCTCCTCGACGTCAAGCGCGGCGACATCGGCTCGACGGTGAGCGCGTACGCCTCCGCGTACCTCGATCCATCCAGCCCCATGTATGTCGACGCGGTCACCGCGAGCCCCTACCTGGGAGTAGGTTCGCTGGCGCCGATGTTCGAACTGGCCACCGAGCACGGCGGCGGTGTGTTCGTGTTGGCCCTCACCTCCAACCCCGAGGGCGCGGCCGTGCAGCGGGCCCGCACGGCCGACGGCCGCACCGTGGCGCAAACCGTGATCGACGAGATTTCGCAGCTCAACAGGGGTGCGAGCCCGCTCGGGAGCTTCGGGCTGGTGGTCGGTGCGACCATCGGCGACACCGGTCACGACCTCTCCGGCGTGGGGGGTCCGCTGCTCGCACCGGGGCTCGGCGCACAGGGTGCGGGGGCCGCCGATCTGCGTACCGTCTTCGGTTCGAGCCTCGCCTCGGTGCTCCCGTCGTACTCCCGGGAGGTGCTCTCGGCCGGCCCCGATGTCGCCGCCCTGCGCGCCGCCGCGGACCGCGTCCTGGTCGACTGCCGGGCCGTTCTGCCTGCCCGGTGACTGACTGACGGGTCGGTCACCTTACGGTGATCATGCGGCCCCACGTTGCCGAAAGCTCCGTTGGCCGCTAGTTTTCCCCGCGCTGGGAACCATGGACCCCTTGGTTCACAGCGACACCACGTTTCACAGATGCGGCGGTGCGCCCCGCCCGCCGCGATAGGGACCTGAGGAGAACTGGTGCCGCTCCCGTCACTGACCCCCGAACAACGCGCTGCCGCGCTCGAGAAGGCTGCGGAGATCCGCAAGGCCCGTGCTCAGCTGAAGGAGCAGCTCAAGCAGGGCAAGACCACTCTCGGTGCCGTCCTCGAGCGCGCCGAGAGCGACGACGTCGTCGGTAAGCTCAAGGTTTCGGCCGTCCTGCAGGCCATGCCGGGTATCGGCAAGATCCGGGCGACCCAGATCATGGAGAAGCTCAAGATCGCCGACAGCCGTCGCCTGCGTGGCCTCGGCGAGCAGCAGCGCAAGGCACTGCTTGGAGAGTTCGCCGCCAACTGAACCTGGCAGCGTGTAGAAACAAGCAGTGAGCACGGATGACGAGGCGCGCCCGGCTGCTCGGCTCACTGTCCTGGCTGGACCTTCGGGTTCCGGCAGGGAGAGTGTCGTCGAGTTGGTCCGGGCGCGTTCTCCGTCCGTGTGGGTCCCGGTGCCGGCGACCACCCGGCCGCGCCGGGAGTCGGAGATCGACGGGGCCGACCGTGTTTTCCTCGCCCCCGCCGAGTTCGATCGCCGGCTCGCCGGCGGCGAGCTGTTGGAGTGGTCCCGGATCGGTGCCCACCGCCGGGGGACTCCGTACCCACCGCTGCGCTCCCGGCTCGACGCCGGGCAGCCGGTGCTGCTCCCGCTCGACCTGCGCGGCGCCGCGCAGGTGGGTGCGCGCCTGCCCGATCTGCGGCTGGTGCTGCTGGGCCCACCCGGGTACGAACCCGACGCCACCGTGGCGGCCGCCGTCGAGCACACGCTGACCCACGACCACACCGAGCGGGTGGTCGACGAGCTGGTAGGCTTACTCGGTTCTTCTTATCCGGACCCGGCCTGGTCGCGCGTGCTGCGCGGCTGAGCGCCGGCCGTTGAGACTCAGCACCGCGTCCGCGCGGCTCGAAAGACGCAGAGGTTAATTCGTGGGATCCATCGCCAACCCCGAAGGCATCACCAACCCGCCGATCGACGAGCTCCTCGAGAAGACGACGTCGAAGTACGCGCTTGTCATCTTCGCCGCCAAGCGCGCGCGCCAGGTCAACGCCTACTACAGCCAGCTCGGCGAGGGCCTGCTGGAGTACGTCGGTCCGCTCGTCGAGACCACCCCGCAGGAGAAGCCCCTCTCCATCGCCATGCGCGAGATCAACGCGGGTCTGCTCACCGCCGAGCCGACCGACCAGCCGTAACCGCTCACCGGCCGATGTCCGCCTCGATCGTCCTCGGGGTCGGCGGCGGCATCGCCGCCTACAAGGCGTGTGAGCTGCTGCGACTCTTCACCGAATCGGGTCACCAGGTCCGGGTCGTGCCCACCGCGTCGGCGCTCCGGTTCGTCGGGGCGCCGACCTGGGCGGCGCTCTCCGGGCAGCCGGTCGCCGACGACGTCTGGACCGACGTCCACGAGGTGCCGCACGTCCGCCTCGGTAAGCGGGCCGATCTGGTGGTGGTCGCGCCGACCACCACCGACCTGCTCGCCAAGGCCGCGCACGGGCTCGCCGACGACCTGCTGACCAACACGCTGCTGACCGCCCGCTGCCCGGTGCTGCTGGCGCCGGCCATGCACACCGAGATGTGGGAGCACCCGGCCACCGTGGCCAACGTCGCCACGCTGCGCTCCCGGGGTGTGCGGGTCATCGAGCCCGCCGTCGGGCGGCTCACCGGCGCCGACACCGGCAAGGGTCGGCTGCCCGACCCGGCGGAGATCTTCGCTGTCGCCAGTCGGCTCCTGGCCCGCGGTGGCTCCGCCCCCGCCGACCTGGCCGGTCGCCGGGTGGTCGTCACCGCCGGCGGCACCCGGGAGCCACTGGACCCGGTTCGCTTCCTGGGTAACCGCTCCTCGGGCAAACAGGGGTACGCGTTCGCCCGCGCCGCGGTCGCCCGGGGTGCCCGGGTCACCCTGATCGCCGCGAACGTCTCCCTCGCCGACCCCGCCGGCGTCGACCTGATCCGGGTCGGCACCACCGCCGAGTTGCGGGAGGCGACGCTGAAGGCCGCCGTCGAGGCCGACGCGGTGGTGATGGCGGCGGCTCCGGCCGATTTCCGGCCGGCGGCGTACGCGCCTGGCAAAATCAAGAAGTCGGACGACGGTGTCGCACCCACCATCGAGCTCGTCACGAACCCGGACATCGCGGCGGAGCTCGGCCGGCGCAAGCGACCGGAGCAACTGCTCGTGGTGTTCGCCGCCGAGACCGGCGACGCCGAGGCCAACGGCCGGGCGAAACTCGCCCGGAAGCGGGCCGACCTGATCGTGGTCAACGAGGTCGGTCCCGATCTGGTCTTCGGTGCCGACACCAACACGGTGACGGTCATCGGCGCTGACGGCTCGGTCAGCCGGCTGCCCGAGCAGGCCAAGGACGCCGTGGCCGACGCCGTCTGGGATCTCGTCGTGGCGCGACTGCCGGGCCGCCGCTCCTGACGGGTGGAACGGAGTGCGACCGGGACCTACACCGGCCGCAGTGGTGATTAGACTGCCGCGGAACGACCTCACACGCTTAGGAGTGCCGTGACACGCCGCCTCTTCACGTCCGAATCGGTCACGGAAGGCCACCCGGACAAGATTGCCGACCAGATCAGCGATGGCATCCTCGACGCGTTGCTGACCGAGGATCCGCACAGCCGGGTCGCGGTGGAGACCATGATCACCACCGGCCAGGTGCACATCGCCGGTGAGGTGACCACCAAGGCGTACGCCGACATCCCGACCATCGTCCGGCGGACCATCCTCGACATCGGCTACGACTCGTCGAAGAAGGGCTTCGACGGCGCCTCCTGCGGCGTCAGCGTCTCCATCGGCGCCCAGTCCGAGGACATCGCACAGGGCGTGGACAACGCCTTCGAGCTGCGTACCGGGGCGTCGGAGAGCGCACTGGACGCGCAGGGCGCCGGCGACCAGGGCATGATGTTCGGCTTCGCCTGCTCGGAGACGCCCGAGCTGATGCCGCTGCCGATCGCCCTCGCCCACCGGCTCGCGCGCCGCCTGGCCGCCGTGCGCAAGGACGGCACGATTCCCTACCTGCGACCCGACGGCAAGACCCAGGTGACGATCGAGTACGAGGGGCTGCGTCCGGTCCGGCTGAACACCGTGGTCGTGTCCAGCCAGCACGCCGCGGACATCTCGCTGGACTCGCTGCTCACCCCCGACGTGCGCGACCACGTGATCGCTCCGGAGTTGGAGAGCCTGGGTCTGGACACCGAGGGCTACCGGCTGCTGGTCAACCCGACCGGCCGGTTCGAGATCGGTGGCCCGATGGGTGACGCCGGGCTGACCGGCCGCAAGATCATCGTCGACACGTACGGCGGGTACGCCCGCCACGGCGGCGGCGCGTTCTCCGGCAAGGATCCGTCCAAGGTGGACCGCTCGGCCGCGTACGCGATGCGCTGGGTCGCCAAGAACGTGGTCGCCGCCGGTCTGGCCGAGCGGTGCGAGGCGCAGGTCGCCTACGCCATCGGCAAGGCCCACCCGGTGAGCCTGTTCATCGAGACGTTCGGCACCGAGACCGTGCCGGTCTCCTCGATCGAGAAGGCCGTCACCGAGGTGTTCGACCTGCGCCCGGCCGCGATCATCCGGGACCTCAACCTGCTCCGCCCGATCTACCAGCAGACCGCCGCGTACGGCCACTTCGGCCGCGAGCTGCCGGACCTGTCCTGGGAGAGCACCGACCGGGCCGCCGACCTCAAGTCGGCCGCGGGAGCCTGACCGCCACCAGGCGTAGCGACCGGCGACCCGCGGATGGGTCGCCGGTCGCGCGCGTCTGCGTGGACGTCGGACTGGCGCATCTGGACCGGCCGTTCGACTATCTGGTGCCCGCCGAGCTGGACGAGGCGGCGGTGCCCGGCACCCGGGTGAAGGTGCGCTTCGCGGGGCAACTCGTCGACGGGTGGCTGCTGTCGCGCGCCGACGACTCCGGGCACACCGGCCGACTCGCGTACCTGGAGAAGGTGGTCTCACCGGAGCCGGTGCTGGCGCCCGAGATCGCCCGACTGGCCCGCGCGGTCGCCGACCGGTACGCGGGCAGCCTCGCCGACGTGCTCCGGCTCGCCGTCCCACCCCGGCATGCCCGGGTCGAGAAGGAGCCGCGCGGCGACCAGCCCACCCCGCCGGACGCCGACACCCCCGACGCACTGGCCGCCGACCCCTCGACCGTGCGGCCCGGGCCCACCGTGTCCGCGACCGTGCGGCCGGAGCCCGTCGCACCGGGGACCGCCGATCCGGTCGGGGCCGCAGCGGTCGACCCGCGCGGGTGGCGGGACTACCCGACGGGTCCGGCGTTGCTGCGGGCGCTCACCGACGGCCGGGCGCCCCGCGCGGTCTGGTCGGCGTTGCCCGGCGAGGACTGGGCGGCCCGCTACGCCGACGCGGTGGCCGCCACCGTCGCCGGCGGGCGCGGAGCGGTGGTCGTGGTGCCCGACGCCCGCGACCTGGACCGGCTGGACGCCGCGCTCACCGCCGTGCTCGGCCCCGGGCGGCACGTCAGCCTCTCCGCCGCCCTCGGGCCGGCCCGGCGCTACCGGGCCTTCCTCGCCGCCCGCCGCGGGCAGGTGCCGGTGGTGATCGGCACCCGGGCGGCGATGTTCGCCCCGGTGGACCGGCTCGGCCTCGTCGCCATCTGGGACGACGGCGACGACCTGCACTCCGAGCCCCGGTCGCCGTACCCGCACGCCCGCGACGTGCTGCTCACCCGCGTCCAGTTGGCCGAGGCCGGCGCGTTGGTCGGCGGGTTCGCCCGCACCGCCGAGGCGCAGCTGCTGCTGGAGACCGGCTGGGCTCGGGAGGTGGTCGCCGACCGGGCCACCGTGCGGGCCCGGATCCCGGCCATCGCGCCGACCGGCGACGACCCGCAACTGGCCCGTGACCCCGGGGCCGCCACCGCCCGACTGCCCAGCCTGGCCTGGACGGCCGCCCGCGACGCCCTCCGGCAGGACCTGCCGGTGCTGGTGCAGGTGCCCCGCCGCGGCTACCTGCCGTCGATCTCCTGCGCCGAGTGCCGCACCCCGGCCCGCTGCGCGCACTGCTCGGGGCCGCTCGCGCTGCCCTCGGCCGGTGGCATTCCGGCCTGTCGGTGGTGCGCCCGGGTGGCGGCCGCGTACGCCTGCCCGGAGTGCGGTGGGCGGCGGCTGCGGGCCGCGGTGACCGGTGCCCGGCGGACCGCCGAGGAGTTGGGGCGGGCGTTCCCCGGGGTGCCGGTACGCACCTCGGGGCGCGAGGAGGTGCTGACCGACGTACCCGGCGGGGCGGCCCTGGTGGTGACCACACCCGGCGCCGAACCGGTCGCCGCGGGCGGTTACGGCGCGGTGCTGCTGCTCGACTCGTGGGCCCTGCTGACCCGGGCCGACCTGCGCGCCGGCGAGGAGGCGCTGCGCCGCTGGCTGGCGGCGGCGGCGCTGGCCCGTCCGGCACCGGCCGGCCGGGTGGTGGTGGTCGCCGACGGTGCGCTCGCCCCGGTGCAGGCGCTGCTGCGCTGGGACGCGGCCTGGTTCGCCGGCCGGGAGCTGGCCGAGCGCCGGGAGTTGGGTTTCCCACCGGCCGTGCGGATGGCGAGCGTCACCGGCCCGGCCGAGGCGGTGGCCGACCTGCTCGCCGCGGCCCGGCTGCCGACCGACGCCGAGGTGCTCGGGCCGGTGCCGGCCGAGGAGGGCCGGGAGCGGATGCTGGTGCGGGTGCCCCGGTCCCGAGCTGCCGCGCTCGCCGAGGCGCTGCACTCGGCCGCCGGTGCCCGCGCCGCCCGCAAGGCCGCCGACCCGGTTCGTCTCCAGGTCGATCCGCTGAGCCTCTTCTGAGGTGTTTCGGCCGGTGCCGACGTCGGCGGCCCCGGCCCGGGTGGGCTGGCCCTCGCACACCGCGTCCGGCAGAGCGGTGGCGCTCAGGTGGTAGCATCGCCCGTCATGTCAGGCGTACGACGGCTCCGGGTCGCAACGGAGCGTCACAGCCGCCGAGCTGGGGCCGCGCGGGATGGCGCGACGAGGGCGGGAACGCGTCGGTCGGACGCGATGTCGATGATGTCTGTGAGCCGGTGAGCAGGGGTGGACCAGTCGTGACCGTTGGGCAATCGATCGTCTTCAACGGCGACCTCGGCAGCGGCAAGAGCACCGTGTCGGTCGAGATCGCCAAGCGGCTCGGCATGCGCCGGGTCAGTGTGGGTGACCTCTATCGGGAGATGGCGCAGCAGCGGCAGATGACCGCTCTGCAGCTCAACCTGCACGCCGAGCTCGACCAGGCCGTCGACGGCTACGTCGACCAGCTCCAGCGGGACATCGCCGCCTCCGGTGAGCGCCTCGTCATGGACTCCCGGCTGGCGTGGCACTTCTTCACCGACGCGCTCAAGGTTCACATGATCACCGAGCCGGGCGAGGCGGCCCGCCGGGTGCTCGCCCGCCCGTCCGGGCCGGCGGAGAGCTACGCCTCCCTGGAGGAGGCCAAGGCCAAGCTCCGGGAACGCAGCGCGAGCGAGCGCAGCCGGTTCATCGTCCGGTACGGGGTGGACAAGGCCCGCCTGCGCAACTATGACCTGATCTGTGACACCACCCGCGCCTCGGCGGCCGAGGTGATCGAGCACATCGTCGCCGCGTACGAGGGCACGCTCGGTGCCGAGGTGCTGCGCGACGGACCGCCGCTGCTGCTGCTGGACCCGGCCCGCGTCTACCCCACCGAGGACATCGCCACCCTGCGGGGTCTGTGGGACACCGACTTCGTCGGCGACGTGGCCGAGGCCGGTGACGAGGCCCTCGAACCGCTGAAGATCGGGTTCACCGGCGAGTACTTCTTCGTCGTCGACGGTCACCGCCGGCTCAGCGCCGCCCTGCAGAACGGGTTCTCCCTGGTCCCCGCCCAACTGGTCGCCGAGGTCGACGAGCCGGTGGTGGGTGGCATGACGGCGATCGACTACTTCGCCGCCCAGGTCCGCCCCGGCCTGATCTACGACTGGGAGGCGGCGCACAAGATCCAGCTGCCGCTGCCCGAGCCCGCCCTGCTGCGCGGTGACGCGGTGCTCGCCGGGGACCCGGCCGCCGGCGCCTGAGCCCAGCGGTGGGCCGGGCCGGCACGCGGGATGCGTGCCGGCCCGGCCACCTGTTCACTCGTCGCGCCGAGGCGATGCCTCAGCTTCGGTCGTCGCGCCGAGGCGATGCCTCAGCCGAGGACCACGCCGGAGGCGCCGACGCCGGCCATGCCGGAGAAGATGTCCTCGTAGTAGAACCGCCAGGCGCAGACCCGACCGGTGGGGACGTAGCCGGTACAGGCCACCGAGGTGTTGGTGTCGTCGATGGCGGTGTTGGTTCCGGTCGCCCAGACCTGGAGGGTGTTCGCCGCGTTCACGATCTCCACCGGGCCGCCGCTGTCACCCTGACCGACGGCGTTGGTGCGGGTGGTGTTCTCCGCCTGCACCTGACCGCAGACCGTGCCGAAGTTGCGCACGTTGATGCACAGGTTGCGGGCCTTCACCTGGATCGAGCAGCGGGTCCCGGAGTACGCGCCGGAGGTGCACACCCAGTTGCCGACCTGGCTGGCGGTCGCGCCGATCACCTGGTTGTTGAACTCACTGACCACGTTGCCGGCCGCGTCGGTGCTGTTGTTGAAGACCCGGCCGCCCCCGCTGCCGTTGAGCAGCAGGGTGTCGGTGCTGACGTTGCGGGTGCCGACGGTGCCGATCGTCTGCCCGGTCGGGTCGGTCGCCAGGACGTTCAGGTTGGCGCAGTGCGCGGCGGAGAGTACCCGCGTCACCCCGCCCTGGTAGACACCGAAGCCGGTCGAGCAGCCACCGCCGGTGGCGGTGTTGCGCCACGCGGCGCCACCCCACCACGGCGGGGAGTCGTCCCACCGGGTCGCGGGCGCGGCGGCGACGCCGGTCTGCACGGTCACCGGGACGCCGGCGAGTGCCGTCGCGCCGAGCAGGCCGTCCTGGGTGCCGACGAGTAGGCCGGCGCCGTCGGCGCGCGGCCCGACCGTGGTGATCTGGTCGCCGACCTTGGCCCGCAGCCGGTCGGCCGCGGCGAGGAGTTCCCGCTGTGAGTACGGGGCGGACAGCACCTTGGTCGCGACGGTGGCCCGGGCGGTGGCCACCAGGTGGGCCGGCGGCTCGCCCTTCCAGTAGACCTGGAGCTGTCGCGTGGTGGGATCGGCGACGATCCCGGCGAAGCCGGAGTTCGCGCTGCGCTCGGCGACCTTCGTGATCCGCGCGGCGGCGGTGTTCATGCGCTCCTGCAGCCGGAGCAGGTCCGACCAGGAGGCGAAGCCGCCGGGCACCGGAGCGCTGTCGACGAACGAACCGGTGGTGGAGGCCTTGCCTCCGGGTGCGGCGGTGGCCGGTGCGGCGGTCACGCCCGCGACGAGCAGTGTGAGGCCGAACGCGGCGACGGCGGCGCGCCGCAGCAGCGACGGGGACCGCCGGGCGGTCAGATGTGGACGGATCATCAGGTACCTCTTCCCCCAGGGGTGATGGAGCGGGTCGAACCCGCCCCAGGACGGTGGCATGTGACGTCGGCGCCGCGAGGCGGATCCTGGACGGCACTGGACACCACCGGACACCGCCGGACGGTCCACGCTCCACCGTGGAACTGTCAGACATCGGCGCTCGGCTATCACACGGCGCGCGGGCGGACTTAGCCTGCCCCTGCGGCATCCGGGGGGGCCGGGTGCACGGGGGGTGGGAGCCGCATGTCCGACCAACGGGTACCTCCCGTTCGACAGGCGGCGCAGGAATCGCCGGGGGCGTTCGAGGTGGCTCGCGGCGGCGCCGAGGCGCAGACACTGCCGGAGCTGGCCGGGTTGCTGCGCCAGTTGCGCCGTCGGGAGGCCCGGCAGCAGGGTGAGACCCAGCTGACGTACCGGCAGTTGGCCGCGAAGACCGGCTGGTCGCGCGGAATCATCGGGGAGTATTTCGCCGGCAACATCCTGCCGCCGCCGGAGCGCTTCGATGCCCTCATCCGGCTGCTCGGGGCAACTCCCGCCGAGCAGGGAGTGCTGGCCACGGCACGGGACCGGATCGAGGAGCGCCGTCGGAGCCCG
The DNA here is from genome assembly GCF_043198035.1 of Micromonospora sp. NPDC048898. NCBI lineage: Bacteria > Bacillati > Actinomycetota > Actinomycetes > Micromonosporales > Micromonosporaceae > Micromonospora > Micromonospora sp. NPDC048898. Next base: position 82,337 of record NZ_JBICUF010000007.1, on the reverse strand, counting down.
AACCGGGACCACGCGACCACCGGGCGGGCGAGTGCCGGGGCCGTACGCGCCAGGGCCGGCGGTCCGCGCCCCGCCGCGGCGTCGGCCCGCTTCCCGGTGCCCCGGCAACTGCCCCCGGCGCTGCCGGGCTTCGTCGGCCGTGCCGCCCAGCTCGCCCAACTCGATGCCGCCTGCGCCGACTCCGGCGGGTCCGGGGACGGCGACCTGGCGCCGGGCACCGTCCTGACGCTGTCCGGCACGGCCGGGGTCGGCAAGACGACGCTGGCGGTGCACTGGGCGCACCGGGTCGCCGACCGTTTCCCGGACGGGCAGCTCTACGTCGACCTGCGCGGGTTCGACGCCTCCGGGGCGGTGGTGACGGCCGTCGAGGCGGTACGAGGTTTCCTCGAGGCCCTCGAGGTGCCGCCGGAACGGATCCCCACCCACCTGCCCGCGCAGGTGGGCCTCTATCGCAGCCTGCTCGCCGGCCGCCGGATGCTGGTGCTGCTCGACAACGCCCGCGACATCGACCAGGTCCGTCCCCTGCTGGTCGGCAGCCCGAGCTGCCTGGTTCTGGTCACCAGCCGCAACCGGCTCGCCGGCCTGATCGCCGCCGACGGCGCCCGGCCGATCGGCGTCGGTCTGCTCAGCGCCGACGAGGCCTGGCAACTGCTGGCCCGGCGGCTCGGCGGGGACCGGTTGGCGGCCGAACCGCGGGCGGTGGACGAGATGATCGAGCGGTGTGCGCGGCTGCCGCTGGCGCTGGCCGTGCTCGCCGCCCGAGGTGCGGGCAATCCCACCTTCCCCCTGGCCACCCTCGCCGACGAGCTGCGCGAGGCGCCCCACCCGCTGGACTCGTTCGACTGCGGTGACACCGGCACCGACGTGCAGGCGGTCTTCTCCTGGTCGTACCGGAGCCTGACGCCCGCGGCGGCGCGCCTGTTCCGGCTGTTCGGCTGCCATCCGGGGCCGGAGATCGGGGTGGCGGCGGCGGCCAGCCTCGCCGGGCTGCCCCGGGGGCAGTTGCCTCGTCTGCTGGCGGAGCTGGCCCACGCCCACCTGGTCACCGAGCATGCCCCCGGCCGGTTCGGCGCGCACGACCTGCTCCGGGCGTACGCGGCGGAGCTGGCGGAACGTCTGGAACCGCCGGAGGCCCGACGGGCCGCGATCCGGCGTGGGCTGGATCACTACCTGCACACCGCGCACGCGGCGGCGTTGTTGCTGCAACCGGGTCGGGACCCGGTCACCCTGGCCGCCGCCCCGCCGGGTGTGCTGCCCGAGGAGATCACCAACCACGGTCAGGCACTCACCTGGTTCACCGTCGAGTACCCGGTGCTGCTGGCGGCGGTCACCCACGCCAGACGTGCCGGGTTCGACGGCCATGCCTGGCAGTTGGCCTGGACACTCGTGGACTTCCTGCAACGCCGGGGGCGGTGGACGGATCTGGCCGTCGCCCAGCGGGCCGCCCTGGCCGGGGCGCGGCGGGCGGGCGACCGACTCGGGCAGGCGAACGCCCACCGCGACCTGGCCCGGGTGCTCTCCCGGCTGGGCCGGGTGGACGAGGCGGCGAAGAACTACCGCCAGTCCCTGCTGATCTTCGAGGCGTTGGGTGACCACACCGGGCAGGCGCGGACCCACCGGGCGTTCGGCGCGATGTTCGACGGGCTCGGCCGGTACGCCGAGGCGCTGGAGCACAATCAGCGGGCTCTCGCGTTGTACCGGGCTGCCGGCCACGCGGCCGGGGAGGCCAGCGCCCGCAACGCGGTGGGCTGGGCGCACGCCCAGCTCGGCCAGTACGGGCCCGCGTTGGTGCACTGCCGGCAGGCGTTGGCGCTGCTGCGCCCGACCGGGGACCGGCACGGTGAGGCGAACACCTGGGACAGCCTCGGTTTCATCCACGCCCAGCTCGGCAACCACCGCCAGGCGATGCGCTGCTACCAGCGGGCGCTGGGGTTGTACCGGCGGATCAGCGACCGCTACGACGAGGCGGACACCCTGTCCCGGCTCGGCGAGACCCGGTACGCGGCGGGGGACACGGCTGGCGCCGTCCGGACCTGGCGGCGGGCCCTGGGCATCCTCGACGACCTCGGCCATCCGGACGTCGAGCGGGTCCGTGACCTGCTGGGCCGGGCGGCAGACGGGTGCTCGGCGCGGGGCTGACGGTCGCCCGAGCTGCTCGGACGCCGGCGAGGCGTCGCCGCCGCGCGCGCTCGGCCGCCGTCCGGCGGCCCGTCGGTGACGCCTGGCACACCGGCGGTGGCCGATCGAGGTACGCCGGCCAGCGCGCGGCCGGGCACTCCGTAGACTGGTACGGCACGGCCCGTCCCACCTGTCGAAGGAGCCTTCCCGCGTGACCGTCCAGCCCATCCGTCTTTTTGGGGATCCGGTGCTGCGCACGCCGGCCGATCCGGTGGTCGACTTCGACGCCGAGCTGCGTCGGCTCGTCGCCGACCTCACCGACACGATGCGTGAGCAGAACGGCGCCGGCCTGGCCGCGCCGCAGCTCGGCGTGAGTCTGCGGGTGTTCACCTTCGACGTCGACGACGTGCTCGGGCACTTGATCAACCCCGTGCTCGAGTTTCCCGACGAGGAGGAGCAGGACGGCCCGGAGGGCTGCCTGTCGATCCCCGGGCTCTACTTCGACACCAAGCGTCGGCAGAACGTCATCGCCAAGGGCTTCAGTTCGTTCGGCGACCCGGTGCAGATCGTCGGCACCGGCCTGATGGCGCGGTGCGTCCAGCACGAGACCGACCACCTCGACGGGGTGCTCTTCCTCGACCGGCTCGACGCCCAGGGGCGCAAGGACGCCATGAAGGCGATCCGCCAGGCCGACTGGTACGACGCGGCGGCCCCGCCGACGGTCAAGCTGAGCCCGCACATCAGCGACCCCTTCGGTCTGGGTCGGTGACCCCGATGCGAGTGGTCTTCGCCGGTACGCCGGCCGTCGCCGTTCCCGCCCTGGCCGCCGTCGCCGCCTCCGGGCACGACCTGCTGGCCGTGGTCACCCGGCCCGACGCGCCCGCCGGGCGAGGGCGTGGCCTGTCCCGTTCACCGGTCGGCGAGTGGGCCGACGCGCAGGGCGTCGAGGTGCTCACGCCGGCCCGCCCCCGCGACCCCGAGTTCCTCGACCGGCTGCGTGCGCTCGCACCGGACTGCGTGCCGGTGGTCGCCTACGGTGCGCTGGTGCCGCCGGCGGCCCTGGAGATCCCCCGGCACGGCTGGATCAACCTGCACTTCTCGCTGCTGCCCGCGTGGCGTGGCGCCGCGCCCGTGCAGCATGCCGTGCTGCACGGCGACGAGCTGACCGGGGCCAGCGTCTTCCAGTTGGAGGAGGGCCTGGACACCGGTCCGGTCTACGGCACCCTCACCGACGAGATCCGGGCCGGCGACACCTCCGGTGACCTGCTGGAACGGCTGGCCGACTCCGGTGCCGGGCTGCTGGTGGCGGTGCTCGACGCGATCGCCGACGGCACCGCCCGGGCCGAGCCGCAGCCCGCCGACGGGGTGTCGCTGGCGCCGAAGTTGACGGTGGACGACGCGCGGGTGCGCTGGGGTGACCCGGCCTTCGCCGTCGACCGGCGGATCCGGGCCTGCACGCCCGCGCCGGGTGCGTGGACCACGTTGCGGGGCGAGCGGGTGAAGCTCGGCCCGGTGGTGCCGGCGCCCGACGGCCCCGAGTTGAAGCCGGGGGAGTTGCTCGTGGAGAAGTCGCGGGTGTTGGCGGGCACGGCGACCGTGCCGGTGCGCCTCGGTGAGGTGCGTGCCGCCGGCAAGCGGGCCATGGGCGCGACCGACTGGGCGCGCGGCGTCCGGGTCGGCACCGGCGAGGACTTCGCGTGACGGCCCCGGAGGGAACGCGCCCGACGCGCTCCGGCCCGCCGACCGGTCGTGGCGGAGACCGCCGTCCGGTCCGGCCACCACTGGATCGACCGCGCCGCGTGGCGTACGAGGCGGTGGCCGCCGTGCACCGCGACGACGCGTTCGCCAACCTGGTGCTGCCCACCATCCTGCGCGACGAGGGGCTGTTCGGCCGGGACGCGGCCTTCGCCACCGAGCTGACCTACGGCACCCTGCGCAACCTGGGCACGTTGGACGCGATCCTGACCGACGCCGCCGGCCGGGACGTGGCCCGGATCGACCCACCGGTCCGCGACGCGTTGCGCCTCGGGGCGTACCAGCTGTTGCACACCCGGGTCCCGGCGCACGCCGCGGTGTCGTCGACCGTCGACCTGGTCCGTTCGGTCGCGCCCGGCGCCACCGGCTTCGCCAACGCGGTGCTGCGCGAGGTGTCGACCCGGGACGCGGACGCCTGGGTGGCGAAGCTCGCCCCACCGATGGAGACCGACCCCGTCGGGCACCTGGCACTGGCGTACAGCCACCCGCAGTGGATCGTGCGGGCCTTCTCCGAGGCCCTCGGTGGCGACCTGGGTGAGACCGCCCGCCTGCTGATCGAGGACAACGAGCGCCCGCCGGTGCACCTGTGCGCGCGGCCGGGGCTGATCGACCCGATCGAGCTGGCCGACCAGGTCGGCGGGGCGCCCGGCGCCTTCTCGCCGTACGCCGTCTATCTGCCCGGCGGCGCGCCGGGCGACATCCCGGCGGTGGTCGACGGCCGTGCCCACGTCCAGGACGAGGGCTCCCAGCTGGTCGCCGCGGCACTCACCAACGCGCCGCTGGACGGCCCGGACGGGCGTTGGCTGGACCTGTGCGCCGGCCCGGGCGGCAAGGCCGGCCTGCTCGGCGCGCTGGCCGCGCAGCGTGGTGCGCGGGTGACCGCGGTGGAGGTGGCCGAGCACCGCGCCCGGCTGGTGTCCCTGGCGACCCGTGACCTGCCGGTGGCCGTGCTGGCGATGGACGGCCGCGACGTGGGCGCCGACCCGAAGCTGCCGGAGCAGCACTTCGACCGGGTGCTGGTGGACGCCCCGTGCACCGGGCTGGGCTCGTTGCGGCGTCGGCCGGAGTCGCGGTGGCGCCGTCAGCCGTCCGACCTGCCGCCGCTGACCCGGCTGCAACGAGAGTTGCTGGGTGCGGCGTTGCGGGCGGTCCGCCCGGGTGGTCTGGTCGCCTACGTCACCTGCTCGCCGCACACCGTCGAGACGCACGTGACGGTGACCGAGGCGGCCCGCCGCAGTGGTGTCGCGGTGGACTTCGTGGACGCCCGGCCGCTGCTGCCGGCCGGTATGCCCGGTCTGGGCGACGGGCCGACGGTGCAGCTCTGGCCGCACCGCCACGGCACCGACGCGATGTTCCTCGCCGTCCTGCGGCGAGGCTGACGAACCCGTTCCGGCCGGTCACCCGACCGGCCGGACGCGGGGGCGCTCAGGTGACCGGGAGCCCCTTGGTGCCGGCGTTGCGCATCGAGCGGGTCAGGTTCCGGTCGGAGATCCAGAGGAAGCACTGCACGCCGCGGTTGCCGTTGCGCCACTCCTCCTCGTACGGCTGGTAGAAGATCGTGCCGGCGCGGAACTCGAGCTGGGAGTTGTCCGGCACCTTGGCGTACTTGGCGATCATCGTCTGACAGGCCCGGTGGGTCTTCTGCACACTGCCGGTGAACGCGCTGTAGCTGATCTCCGGGGCCTGCCAGACCCCGACGAACTCGGCGTGGTGCCGGGCCGTGCAGGAGACCGGCAGCATCTCGTCGATGTCGTCCTTGACCAACTTGGGGTTGAAGCAGCGGTACGCCAGCGGCGCCGCGCCCGACAGCGCGCCCTTCAGGCTGCCGGTGCGCAGGCCGACAGTGGTGTCGTCGATGCTGGCGATCTCGCTGACGTCACAGCGGTACCACCGGGCCCCGCCCGCCCAGGCCTGCGGCGACGGCAGCACGACGCTCAGGCCGAGCCGCCCGGAACGCCAGTCGGCGCCCACCGCCTTGTTGACCACCGTGCCGCACGCGGCGTGTGCGGCCCGCATGCCGGCCGAGCCGGGCTGCGGGGGAGTGCCCGGCTCGGCGCTCGCTCCGGTGAGCGTGCCGACGTGCATCGTCTCCACCAGGTGCGACTCGGTGCACGCCGTCGGGTTGTAGCCGGTCAGGAAGCCGACCTGCTGAGCGGTCAGGTGGCAGACGTCGGCGGCGGGCACGAACTGCTGCGCGGCGACCGGCGCCGGCCAGTCGTCGACGAGGTCCCTGTCGATTCCGGCAGGTGCGCTGCACCCGGCCAGCACCAGCGCCAGGGCCGCACCCCCGGCGTACGCCGCCAACCACCGTCGCATCCGTGACCTCCCGCCACTGTGGCCTCCGGCCGGACCCCGCCGGTCGGTAGCGCCACGGCGCAGCAGCATACGGCACCGATGCCCGGGGCCGGTGTCAAAGCCCTCGGCTCGATCGAGGGCTCTGCCGCGCACCCTAGGCGGCGGGCAGTCCCGCGGGGCCGGCGCCGCGCATCGAGCGGGTGAGTTTGCGGTCGTCGCTCCACAGGAAGCAGCGCACCCCACGGTCACCCTCCTCCCACTCCCGTTGCGACGGCGGGTAGTAGATGGACCCGGCCCGGTACGGCAGGTCCTTGTCGTTCGGCACGGCGGCGTACTCGGCGATCAATTCCATGCAGCGTTGGTGCGACCGCGCGGCGGAGCGGGCGAACCTGGCCCAGTCGGTGTCCTGTTCCTGGTAGACGCCCACGAACTCGGCACGGTGTGGCTCGGTGCAGAGCACCGGCGCCATGTAGTTGAGGTTGTCGCCGATCAGCTTGGGGTCGAAGCACCCGTGGGTCAGCGGGTTGTCGCCGATCAACGCGCCGCGCAGGCTGCCGGTGCGGTTCACCGGGCGGGTGTTGTCGATGCTGCCGGTCTCGCTGAGGTCGCAGCGGAACCACCGCGCACCGCCGGCCCAGGCCGGTGCCGAGGGCAGCGCGAGGGACAGCGTGAGCCGGGCCGTGTGCCAGTCGCCGCCGAGCACCTCCCGGGCCCGTTGGTCGCACTCGGCGCGGGCCGTGCGCAGCGCGGACGACCCCGGTTCGGGTCGGGTCTCGGTCAGCGCGTCGGGCCCGACGAAGGCGCCGACGTGGATGGCCTCGGCCAGGTGGTTGCGCGCGCAGTCCACTGTCTCGTAGGTGCTGGCCTGCACGACCGCGGTGATCCGGGGCAGGCAGGTGTCGGTGGCGGGGGTGAACGGCGTCGGATCCCGCAGCGCCGGCCAGTCGTCGGTGAGGTCACCGTCCGCGCCCCGTGCCGGCGCGCAGCCGGCCAGCAGCATCATCGTGACGCCGGCCAGCACCAGCGCTGGGAGCCACCGTCGCATCGTCCGCCCTTCCGGGAACTGACGGCCGGTCACCGCGTCCCGCGGCGAGACCCCGCCGGGCGTGCCCCGTTCGGCACCGTCCCGCTTGGAGTGTCGTCGCGTTTCCGTCGATCGGCCAGCCACTCATGTCTGTTCGTCCGGATTCGGCAGTCCGGAGCGACCAATTCTGCACCACCGGTCACTGTCGCATCACAACGCGTCGGAGTTGGTGCCGCGATGCGGATGATGGGTGGCCACATTCGTACACTGGCCCCGTGACCGTACCGCCGCCGATCGTCGCGCCGAGCATCCTGGCCGCCGATTTCGCCCACCTCGCCGAAGAGGTCCGTGCCGTCGAGGACGCCGCGGACTGGTTGCACGTCGACGTGATGGACAACCATTTCGTGCCGAACCTGACCATCGGTCTGCCGGTGGTGCAGAGCCTGCGGGCGGTCACCGCGATGCCGTTCGACGTGCACCTGATGATCGAGGATCCGCGCCGGTGGGCCCCCGGTTACGCCGACGCGGGGGCGTACAACGTCACATTCCACGCGGAGGCGTCCGACGACCCGGTGGCGCTGGCCAAGGACCTGCGCTCGGCCGGCGCGAAGGCGGGCCTGGCCATCGACCGGGACACCCCGATCGAGCCGTACCTGGACCTGCTGCCCAGCTTCGACACCCTGCTGATCATGACGATCAAGGCCGGCTTCGGCGGGCAGCGGTTCATTCCCCAACTGCTGGACAAGGTGCGCGCCGCCCGCCGGCACGTCTCGGCCGGGCACCTGGAGCTGCGCATCGAGGTGGACGGCGGGATCGCCGCGGACACCATCGAGCAGGCGGCCGCCGCCGGCGCGGACGCGTTCGTGGCCGGCACCGCCGTGTACGGCGCGGCCGACCCGGCGGAGGCGGTACGGCACCTGCGGGCACTGGCGGAACGCGCGGCTCGCGAGGTCTGAGGTGGATCCCGAGGGCGACCACAAGGACGTCATCCTCGTCGTCGACGACGACGACGACATCGCTCGTTTCGTCGAGTTCAACCTGCGGCTGCACGGCTTCGAGGTGATCCACGCCAGCGACGGCCAGGAGGCCCTGGAGATCATCGAGCGGCAGCGACCGGACCTGGCGGTGGTCGACCTCATGATGCCCCGCATCGACGGGCTGGAGCTGACCCGGCGGCTGCGCGCGGACCCGATGACCTCCGCCCTTCCGGTGATCATGCTGACCGCCAAGGGGATGACCGTCGACAAGGTGCACGGGCTCAGCGCCGGCGCCGACGACTACCTCGTCAAGCCGTTCGACACCGCCGAGCTGGTGGCCCGGGTCTCGTCCACGCTGCGCCGCAACAAGGAGTTCCGGGAGGTCTCCCCGCTGACCGGGCTGCCCGGCAACAGCCGGATCCGTCGGGAGATCAGCGACCGGGTCCGAAACGGCGTGGACTACGCGGTCGGCTACGTCGACATCGACCGGTTCAAGAGTGTCAACGACCGGTACGGCTTCGTGCGCGGCGACGACTTCATCTCCGCGCTGGCCCGCAGCCTGCACCGGGCGGTGGTGGCGGTGGGCCTGCCGCCGGCCTTCCTCGGCCACGTCGGCGGTGACGACTTCGTCATCGTCTGCGCCCCGGACCAGGTGCGCCCACTGACGTCCCGGGCGGTCGTCGACTTCGAGAACGCCGCCGACACGCTCTACGACCCGACCGACCGTGAGCGCGGCTTCGTCGAGCTGAAGGACCGACGCGGCAATATCCGGCGCGCGGCCCTGGTCACGCTCTCCATCGGGGTGTCCCTCTCCGACGACGGCAAGCGGTTCACCGACCCCCTGGAGGCGATCGCGGTGGCCTCGGAGATGAAGACGGTGGCCAAGAGTCAACCGGGGTCGTACGTCGCCGTGGACCGGCGCCGTGGTGTCACGTGAGCATGACGACGCTGTGAAGTAGCTCGCCAGGGTGGCGACGGACCCCCGTCGGCGTGTAAGACTGCCCTGTACCCACCACGCGCTGGCGGGACTCGGTGAAATTCCGAACCGGCGGTGATCCACGGTCCAACCGTGGTCAGCCCGCGACCCGGACGGCTCACGCCGCCCGGTGGACCTGGTGAAAATCCGGGGCCGACGGTTGGGAGCGGTTCGTCCGCCCCCAGACAGTCCGGATGGGAGACAGCGCGCGGGACGGACGGGTCCGAGCCGGCCGCTGGCTTCAGCGTGCCGTGCCGACCCTCCGGGGGCGGCTGTGCCGTTCCCGGAATCCGCGGGCGGCTCGCGCCGTCCCCCGGATCCGCCGCCGCCTGCCCGTGGCCCCATGGCCACCGCCTCCCTGACCGCCCGCGCGCGGACCGGCGAGTGAGAGGGCAGGGCAGGGCGATGGCCAGCGTCTCCGTCGACGAGGCGATGCGGCGTGCGATCGAGTTGGCGGCACGCGGGCTCGGCACCACCAGTCCCAACCCGGTGGTCGGCTGCGTGCTGCTCGACGAGGACGGCCAGGTCGTGGGCGAGGGGTTCCACGCGTACGCCGGCGGGCCGCACGCCGAGATCGTCGCCCTGGCGCAGGCCGGGCAGCGGGCCAAGGGCGGCACCGCGGTCGTCACTCTGGAACCGTGCGACCACACCGGCCGCACCGGCCCCTGTAGTTCCGCGCTCGTCCAGGCCGGGGTCGCCCGGGTGGTCATCGCCGTGCCCGACCCCAACCCGGTCGCGTCCGGGGGCGCCGCCACGCTGCGCGCCGCCGGGGTCCGGGTCGACCTGGGGGTACGCGGCGAGGAGGCCGAGGCCGGCAACGTCGCCTGGCTGACCTCGATGCGCCGCGGCCGGCCGTACGTGATCTGGAAGTACGCCGCCACGCTCGACGGGCGCTCCGCCGCGGCGGACGGCACCAGCATGTGGATCACCTCGGAGGCGGCCCGGATCGACGTGCACGCCCTGCGCGGCACCGTCGACGCGGTGCTCGCCGGGGTGGGCACCGTGCTCGCCGACGACCCTCGGCTGACCGCCCGCAACCTGCGTGACGGCAGCCTGGCCATCCGGCAGCCGCTGCGGGTGGTCGTGGACAGCTCGGGGCGTACCCCGGCTGACGCCCGGGTCCGCGACGGCGCCGCGCGGACGTGGATCGCGACGGCCGACGAGGTCGGCGCCGACCCGGACGGCCGGGTCGATCTGTCGGCGCTGCTCGCGGCGCTGCACCAGCGCGGGGTCCGCGCGGTGCTGCTGGAGGGCGGCCCCCGGCTGGCCGGCGCGTTCCTGGCCGCCGGCCTGGTCGACAAGATCGTCGCCTACGTCGCGCCCCGGTTGCTCGGCGCCGGCCCGACCGCTCTGGTCGACGCGGGAGTGAGCACCATCGCCGAGGCCATCGATCTGGAGTTCGTCGACGTTACGCAGATCGGTCCGGATCTCCGGATCACCGCTTTGCCCCGAAAAAGGGAGGGCTGACATGTTCACCGGCATTATCGAGGAGTTGGGCGAGATCGTCCGGGTGACGGCGACCGCGGGCGATTCCGCACTTGTCGCCGTACGTGGTCCGCTCGTCACGTCCGACGCCCGGCACGGCGACTCCATCGCGGTCAACGGCGTCTGCCTGACCGTCGTGGAGGCCACCGACGGGGTCTTCACCGCCGACGTGATGGGGGAGACGCTGCGCCGCTCCGCGCTGGGCGCGTTGCGCCCCGGCGACCCGGTCAACCTGGAGCGGGCCGCCGCCCTCGGCAGCCGGCTCGGCGGGCACCTGGTGCAGGGCCACGTCGACGGTGTCGGCGAGCTGCTCTCCCGGGAGCCGGCCGAGCAGTGGGAGACCGTCCGGTTCCGGCTGCCCGCCGCGCTGTCCCGGTACGTGGTGGAGAAGGGCTCGATCACCATCGACGGCGTCTCGCTGACCGTGGCCGAGGTGGGTGCGGACGAGTTCGCCGTCGGGTTGATCCCGACCACGCTCAAGCTGACCACGCTCGGCGCCAAGGGCGTCGGCGACCCGGTCAACCTGGAGGTCGACGTGGTGGCCAAGTACGTCGAGCGGTTGCTCGGCGACCGGCTCACCGGCACCGACGGCACCGGGGTGGCCTCGAGCACGGGCGGGGTGGCCTGATGGGCCCGCTCGGTTGGCTGCTGGACGCCCAGGTGCAGGTGGCCGGCTCGCCGGTGCTGGCCCGGGAGATCGTCGGCAACGCGTTCGGGCTGTTCTCCGCGCTGCTCGGGCTGCGCCGGCTGGTCTGGGCGTGGCCGGTCGGGATGGTCGGCAACGCGCTGCTGCTCACCGTGTTCCTCGGCGGGGTGTTCGCCACCCCGCAGGAGCACGACCTGTACGGGCAGGCCGGCCGGCAGGTGTTCTTCTTCGCGGTCAGCGTCTACGGCTGGTGGCGGTGGCGGCGCAACCGTCGCGCCGACGCCGGGCAGGCGGCTGTCGTTCCGCGCTGGGCCACCGGGCGGGAGCGGCTGGTCATGCTGCTGGCCGCCGCGGTCGGCACCGCCGCGGCGTACCCGGTGCTCAAGGCCCTGGGCTCGTGGGGCCCGCTGCCCGACGCCTGGATCCTCACCGGCAGCCTGCTGGCCACGTACGGCATGGCCCGCGGCTGGGTGGAGTTCTGGCTGCTCTGGATCGCGGTGGACGCGGTAGGCGTGCCGCTGTTGCTGCGCGGCGGCTTCTACCCGTCGGCGGCCATGTACCTGGTCTACGGCGCCATCTGCGTCTGGGGCTTCGCCGCCTGGTGGCGCACCTCGCGCGCCACCCGACCGGCCCCCGCCCGTACGCCCATCTACACGGAGGCTGTGGCGTGACCAGTTTTGGGGATATCGAGCAGGCGATCGCGGAGATCGCCGCCGGGCGGCCGGTCGTCGTGGTCGACGACGCGGACCGGGAGAACGAGGGCGACCTGATCTTCGCGGCCGAGCTGGCCACGCCGGAGCTGATGGCGTTCATGGTGCGCTACACCTCCGGGTACGTCTGCGTGGCGGTGACCGAGAGCGAGGCCGACCGCCTCGACCTGCCGCCGATGCACCACACCAACCAGGATCGGCGCGGCACCGCGTACACGGTGACCGTGGACGCCCGGGAGGGGATCGGCACCGGCATCTCGGCGGCCGACCGGGCACACACCAGCCGGCTGCTCGCCGGCGCGGCGACCGACTCGACCGACCTGTCCCGGCCCGGCCACGTGGTGCCGTTGCGCGCCCGCGAGGGCGGGGTGTTGCGGCGCCCCGGGCACACCGAGGCGGGGATCGACCTGACCCGGCTGGCCGGGCTGCGCCCGGCGGGTGTGCTCTGCGAGCTGATCAACGACGACGGCACCATGATGCGGCTGCCGGACCTGGAGAAGTTCTCCGCCGAGCACGGCCTCACGCTGATCACCATCGCCGACCTGATCGCCTACCGGCGGCGTACCGAGAAGCAGGTCGAACTGGTCGCGGACGCCCGGATGCCCACCCGGCACGGGGTGTTCCGGGCGCTCGGCTACCGCGCCGCGCACGACCCGGCCGAACACGTCGCCATGGTGCTGGGTGACCTCGGCGACGGCCAGGACGTGCTGGTCCGGGTGCACTCGGAGTGCCTGACCGGGGACGTGTTCGGCTCACTGCGCTGCGACTGTGGTCCACAGTTGGACGCCGCGCTGGCCCGGGTCGCCCGCGAGGGCCGGGGCGTGGTCCTCTACGTGCGTGGCCACGAGGGGCGCGGCATCGGGCTGCTGCACAAGTTGCAGGCGTACCAGTTGCAGGACTCCGGCCGCGACACCGTCGACGCCAACCTCGACCTGGGCCTGCCGGCCGACGCCCGCGACTACGGCACCGGCGCCCAGATCCTCTACGACCTGGGCGTGCGCTCGATGCGACTGCTGACCAACAACCCGGCCAAGCGCGCCGGGCTGGAGGGGTACGGGTTGACCATCACCGGCCGGGAGGGGTTGCCGGCCGGCGCGCACCCGGAGAACATGCGCTACCTGCGCACCAAGCGGGACCGGATGGGTCACCTGCTGGACGAGTTGGACGAGGTGTCCGAGGCGCCGTTGGGGCGCCCGGTCGCCAACGACGAGATCGGAGCATGACGATGGCGGGTTTCGGGGAGCCGGGAGTCGACGCGGTGGACGCCGCGGGGCTGACCGTCGGGGTCGTCGCCGCCCGGTGGCACGGTGACCTGACCGACCACATGCTGGAGCGGGCGGTGGCCGCCGCCGAGGCGTGCGGGGCGCGTTCCGTCGTGGCCCGCGTCGCCGGTTCGGTCGAGCTGCCGGTGGTGGCCCAGGCCCTCGCGCGCCGTTGTGACGTGGTGGTCGCTCTCGGCGTGGTGGTTCGTGGCTCGACCGCCCACTTCGACTACGTGTGCCGCTCGGTCACCGACGGGCTGACCCGGGTGGCGTTGGACGAGGGCAAGCCGGTGGCGCACGGGGTGCTGACTGTGGAGACCATCGAGCAGGCCCGCGACCGGGCCGGTCTGCCCGGCTCGGCCGAGGACAAGGGCTGGGCCGCCACGGTGGCCGCGCTCGACGCCGCGCTTGCCGTGCGCGCGGTGGCGGCGGGCAACGCCCAGCGGGTCGGCTTCGGCGGCTGACGCCGCTGCCGGCGCGGTCGGCTGCCGGCTCCGGTCGGCTCTGCGGGCTCGCCTTCAGAGCCGACCGGCCTCGATGATCCGGTGGAGGAACTGCCGGGTGCGGGGCTGGGTCGGCTCGCCGAGCACCTGCTCCGGTGGCCCGCTCTCGACGACCCGCCCGGCGTCGAGGAAGCAGACCAGGTCGGCGACCTCCCGGGCGAAGCCCATCTCGTGGGTGGCCAGCACCATGGTCATGCCGTCGGCCTTCAGGTCCCGGATCATCGCCAGCACCTCACCGACGAGTTCCGGGTCCAGCGCGGAGGTGACCTCGTCGAGCAGCATCAGTCGAGGTGAGTTGGCCAGCGCCCGGACGATCGCCACCCGTTGCTGTTGCCCACCGGAGAGCCGGTCCGGGTAGGCGTCCGCCCGGGCGCCGAGCCCCACCCGGTCGAGCAACTCCCGGGCCTGCGCCTCCGCCTCCGCCCGACCCCGCCGGTGTACGCGGCGCGGCGCCAGGGTGATGTTGTCCAGGACGCTCAGGTGCGGAAAGAGGTTGTACGCCTGGAACACCATGCCGATCCGCCGCCGGACCCGGTCCGGGTCCACCCGGGGGTCGGAGATGTCCTCCCCGTCCAACTCGATGGTGCCGTCATCGAGGTCGTCCAGCAGGTTCACGCAGCGCAGCAGCGTCGACTTGCCCGACCCGGACGCGCCGATCAGGGCCACCACCTGGTGCTCGGCGACGGTCAGGTCGAGTTGGTCGAGCACGACGGTGCCCGCGAACTCCTTGCGCAGGCCCCGGCAGCGCAGCAGAGCCATGGTCAGCCTCCCGACTGTCGGCGTGCCGCGCGCAGCGTCACCCAGTCGGTGACCGCGATCAGCGGGATCGCGAGCAGCACGAAGAGCACGCCCGCCACCACGTACGGCGTGTAGTTGAAGGTCTGGGCGGTGGCGATCTGCGCGGCGCGGACCGCGTCGATCGGCCCCGCGAGGGAGACCAGCCCGACGTCCTTCTGCAACGCCACCACGTCGTTGAGCAGCGGCGGCGCCACCCGGCGGACGGCCTGCGGCAGGACCACGTGCCGCATCGTCTGCCGGTGGGTCAGGCCCAACGAGCGGGCCGCCGCGAGCTGGCTGGGATGCACCGACTCGATGCCGGCCCGGAACACCTCGGCGAGGTAACCGCCGTAGGTGAGAACCAGCGCGATCCCACCCAGCACCAGCACCGGCGGCATGCCCTGCAACCGCAACCCCGGCACACCGAGGGTGAGCAGGTACAGCACGATGATCAGCGGCAGGCCGCGGAAGGTGTAGGTGTAGCCGGCGGCCAGCGCCCGGACCGGGAAGAAGACCGGGCCGCGCAGCGTCCGCAACACCGCGATCACCAGCCCGAGCGCCAGCGCGCCGACCGCACAGCAGACCAGCAGCCGGACGTTGAGCCAGAGCCCGCTCAGCACCGCAGGCAGCGCGTCGGAGGCGATCGCCGGGTCCAGGAACGACCGCCGGACCCGCTCCCAGCCAGGCGCGCCGGTCACCGCGACGACGAGCAGCGTGCCGAGAGCCGCCGTGGAGCAGGCCGCGACCAGCACGCTGTAGACGGTCTGCCGATTCCGGTACGCCGACCGCCGCCGCTGCGCCTCGGAGGGAACGTGATCGAGCAGGGTCACCGCAGCTCGGCCGCCCCCGCCACCTGCGCGAGCCACTTCTGCTCCAACTGCTTCAGTGTGCCCGCCTCGGTGAGCTGACCGACCGCGCCGGTCACGCACTTGGTCAGCGGCGAGTTCTTGTCCAGCAGCAGCCCGAAGGCCTCGGGTGAGCCCACCTGCGGCACCTGCCCGACGACCGTCGCGTCGGTGATCTCCGCGCCGGTGATGTAGAACGCGGTCGGCAGGTCCACCACCAGACCGTCGATCTGCCCGTTCTGCAGGGCCTTCTTGGCGTCGTCGTTGCTGTTGTAGACCTGTGGCGCTCTGGTCGGCTTGAGTACCTCGGTGATCGCCTGGTAGCTGGTGGTGCCGACCTGGGCGCCGAGCCGGGCGTCCCGAAGGTCGGCCAACGACTTCTTGCCGGCGATCTTCGAGGACTTCAACGCGATCACGGTCTGCCGGACCAGGTAGTACGGTGCGGAGAAGTCGACAGCCTGCTTACGCTCCTCGGTGATGGAGAACTGGTTGATGTCGAAGTCGAAGTCCTTCGGCCCGGGTGCGATCGCGGTGTCGAACTTGACCCGGGTCCACGTGACATCGGCGCGGGAGTAGCCGAGCTTCTCGGCCACCGCGTACGCGACGGCGGATTCGAAGCCCTCGCCGCTGTCCGGCTTGTCCTTGGCGAACCACGGCTCGTACGCGGGCTGGTCGGTGGCGATGGTGAGCTTGCCCGGCGTACGCGTGGGCAGGCTGTCCTTGGCGCAGGACAGCCCCGCGGTGACAGTGGGGGTTGGTAGCTCCTTCTGGGGCGCGCACCCGGCGGCGACGACGGCGGCACCGGCGAGGGTGAGCGCGAGGAGACGTGAGCTGCTGGCCATGGCCGACAGCGTAGAGGTATCGACAGGTCTGCTTGGAGTTTTGTCCCCCCATGTTGATAGGGAATTGTCCGCTTGCTGGATTTCGGCGGACCCGGACGCGGGGCGTCGCCCCGGCGGCTGGAAGAATCGTGTCCCGTGAAGACGTTCGAGGAGTTGTTCGCCGAGCTGCAGGCCAAGGCCGCCGCCGGCACCCCGGGCTCGGGCACCGTCGCCGCCCTGGAAAAGGGCGTGCACTTCATCGGCAAGAAGGTCGTCGAGGAGGCGGCCGAGTCGTGGATGGCCGCCGAGCACGAGGGGCCGGAGCGCACCGCCGAGGAGATCTCCCAACTGCTCTACCAGGTCCAGGTGCTCATGCTCGCCAGTGGTCTCGACCTCAAGGACGTCTACCGACATCTGTGAGTGCATCCCCACCCGTTGATCGCCATCCGGATCGAAGGAGCACTCCGTCATGCTGCGTGTCGCCATCCCCAACAAGGGCACCCTGGCCGAACCGGCCGCCCAGATGCTGCGCGAGGCGGGCTACCGCCAGCGCACCGACCCCAAGGACCTCGTCTGCCGCGACGAGGCCAACGACGTCGAATTCTTCTACCTGCGCCCCAAGGACATCGCCACCTACGTCGGGTCCGGTGACCTCGACCTCGGGATCACCGGCCGGGACCTGCTGATCGACTCGGCCGCGCCGGCCGAGGAGGTCGTCGACCTCGCCTTCGGGCAGGCCACCTTCCGCTTCGCCGCCCGCCCCGACGACATCGCCTCCGTGCGGGAGCTGGGCGGGCACCGGATCGCCACCGCGTACCCGGGGCTGGTCGAGCGGCACCTCGGCGAGGCGGGCGTCAAGGCCGACGTGATCCGCCTCGACGGCGCGGTGGAGAACGCCGTACGCCTCGGCGTCGCCGACGTGATCGCGGACGTGGTGGAGACCGGCGCCACCCTGCGTCAGGCGGGCCTGACGGTCTTCGGCGAGCCGCTGCTGCGCTCCTCGGCGGTGCTGGTCCGCCGCGCCGCCGCCCCGGCCCACCCGCAGTCCGAGCAGCTGCTGCGCCGCCTGCACGGTGTGCTGGTCGCCCGCCGCTACGTGATGCTCGCCTACGACGTGCCGGCCGGTCTGCTGGAACGGGCCAGCGGGCTCACCCCGGGCATCGAGTCGCCCACCGTGTCGCCGCTGCACCGCGAGGGGTGGGTGGCGGTGCAGGCGATGGTGCTCCGCGACGACGTCCACCGCATCATGGACGAGCTGTACGAGCTGGGCGCCCGCGCCATCCTCGTCACCAACATCCACGCCTGCCGCCTCTGACCGCACATCCCGCTTGATCAACTCGGTTTCGTGAAAACGGGGGTGTCCGCGCGTCAGGGACACCCCCGTTTCCTGAAGCCCGAGTGGATCTGTGGCGCTGCGCTGGCGCTGGCGCGGGGCGGAAGCGCGGAACCTCCGACGGCCGTGCCGGCCTGGGGTCAGCTCGGGGTGGTGGCTCGGCGGGTGGTGCGTTCGATGACCGAGCGCGGATGGCAGACTGGTGGGGTGAGTGAAACCGAGCTGGTCCGCCTGAAGCCCCGCCGCATCCGCGTGGTCTGCTGGTCGGCAGCGGCTGCCCTGGTGGTGGTGTTCGCTCTGGTCGCCACGTCGCTCAGTGGCCCGACCGGCGATGGTTACGGCAGCTTCCAGCGCGGCGACCAGGTCGCCATGATCGGCCTCGGCGTCTTCGGTGCTCTGGGCTTCCTGCTGTTCACCCGTCCTCGGGTGGAGGCGGACGCGCGGAGCATCCGGGTCCGTAACGTCGTCAGCTCCTACGAGCTGCCCTGGGAGGTCGTCCGGGGCGTCCGCTTCGACCGGGGCGCGCCGTGGGCCAGCCTGGAGTTGCACGACGACGACCTGCTGCCGATGATCGCCCTGCAGGCCGCCGACAAGGAGTTCGCCGTCGACGGGGTCCGCGCGCTGCGCCGCCTGCACCAGGCCCACCAGGCCCACCTCGCCGAGCGCGCCACGCGTCACTGACCCCGGTCACCCCGCCCTTTGCCCGGCCCGCGCGGTCACCGCGCCAGGGTCGTCGACCGCGTTGGGCCGCCGACCCGCCGCCTCACTCCGCCCCCGCGAGCGAGCCTGCGGGTGGCGGGTGCGGAGGCCCAGCATGGGTGGGGTGTGCCCGGTTTGGGGGCGGTCGGGGCGCGGGTGTAGTGTTATCGAGTCGACCAGGCTGTCTCCGCATGCGAGCAGGCAGCCTTGAAAGCGGAGCGCCTGCTCCCACCCGAGTCACCGCTACGGTGGCCGGGTCCGGTCACCGGTTCCGGGCACGTCCCGGCGTCGGATGAGCGATCCTGTGATCGTGCTGACCGGTCGAGCGGGCCCTGGCATGCGCCGGGGCCTTCTGCTTTCCAGGTTGGTTCCCACCTGGGAGCCGCGGGGGTCGGCACCTGAGCAGAAACGACTCGAGGAGGCCCCATCAGCGTCGAACCACGCGTGAACGAGCAGATCCGGGCACGTGAGGTCCGACTGGTCGGCCCCGAGGGTGAGCAGGTGGGCATCGTCCCGCTGGAGCGCGCCCTTCAGCTGGCCGCGGACGTCGATCTGGACCTGGTCGAGGTTGCGCCGATGGCGCGCCCGCCGGTGTGCAAGCTCATGGACTTCGGCAAGTTCAAGTATGAGAGCGCACTCAAGGCGCGCGAAGCGCGGCGTAACCAGCAGCAGACCGTCATCAAGGAAATGAAGCTTCGGCCGAAGATCGACCCGCACGACTACGAGACCAAGAAGGGTCACGTGGTGCGGTTCCTCAAGGCGGGCGACAAGGTCAAGGTGACGATCATGTTCCGCGGTCGCGAGCAGAGCCGCCCGGAGCTGGGTTACCGGCTCCTGCGCCGGCTCGAATCCGAGATCACGGACCTGGGATACGTCGAGGCCGCTCCCAAGCAGGACGGCCGAAACATGATCATGGTTCTCGCTCCGCACCGGGCCGTCAAGGCCTCCGCGGTTGCCGCTACGGCGTCCCGCGGTGGGCCTCGGGACCGGGCAGCGGACGAGTCCGCCGCTCCGGCAGCCGATGAGACCGCGGCGGTCAGCGAGACCGCAGCAGCCGGTAACACCGGCCTCGCCGCCGACACCAGCGGCGAGTAACAGGGGAGAAGACGTTCCACATGCCGAAGATGAAGAGCCACACGGGTATGGGCAAGCGGGTCAAGGTGACCGGCCGTGGCAAGATCGTGGCCGAGCAGGCCGGCAAGCGCCACCTGTTGGAAGGTAAGTCTTCCACCCGTACCCGCCGGTTGACCGGCACGGTCGAGGTGGCCAAGGCCGATGTCAAGCGCATCAAGAAGCTGCTCGGCCGCTGACGCGCGCCACCTTTACGTTTTAAGGAGTTGAGATGGCACGCGTCAAGCGGGCTGTAAACGCCCAGAAGAAGCGTCGTACCCTGCTGGAGACCGCGAGCGGTTACCGCGGTCAGCGCTCCCGGCTGTACCGCAAGGCCAAGGAGCAGGTGCTGCACTCGATGCAGTACGCCTACCGGGACCGTCGCGACCGCAAGGGCGACTTCCGGCAGCTGTGGATTCAGCGGATCAACGCGGGCGCCCGGGCGAACGGGATGACCTACAACCGCCTGATCCAGGGCCTGCGTCTGGCTGGCATCGAGGTCGACCGCAAGATCCTGGCCGACATGGCCGTCAACGACGCCGCCTCCTTCGCGGCGATCGTCGAGCTGGCCCGGGCCGCGGTCACGGCCGAGGGCACCGGCGGCGCGGCGGCTCAGGCCGCCTGATCCCCACGCACCAGAGCGAGGCGTCTCCCGTGTCGGCACCGCCGTCCGGGGGGCGCCTCAATCGTGCCGGAGGAGCCCACACCATGGCTTTCACCCCGCGTACCCCCAGGGTTGTCGCCGCCCGCCGGTTGCAGCGCCGCCGCGACCGCGACGCGACCGGCCGATTCCTGGCCGAGGGACCACAGGCGGTCCGCGAGGCCCTCGCGCGGCCGGGGGTGGTCACCGAGTTGTTCGGTACGCCCGCCGCGCTCGACAGGTATCCGGAGCTGGCCGCCACGGCGGCCCACGCCGACGTGCCCGTCTCCGAGGTGACCGACGACGCGATCGCGGTGTTGACCGAGACCGTCGCCCCGCAGGGGCTGGTGGCGGTCTGCCGGCACCTGGACGTGTCGCTTCAGCAGGCCCTCGCGGGCGCGCCCCGGCTGGTGGCGGTGCTCGCCGAGATCCGCGACCCGGGTAACGCCGGCACGGTGCTGCGCACCGCCGACGCGGCCGGGGCGGGTGCGGTGGTCTTCGCCGGCGACGCCGTCGACCCGTACAACGGCAAGTGTGTGCGGGCCTCGGCCGGCAGCCTCTTCCACGTCGACGTGGTCCGCGCGCCGGACCCGGTCACGGTGGTCGACGCGCTGCGCGCCGCCGGGCTGTCGATCTTCGCCACCACCGGGTACGGCGACAGCGACCTGGACGACCTGACCGACTACGGTCGGCTCGTCGGGCCCACCGCCTGGCTGTTCGGCTCGGAGGCGCACGGGTTGCCCGAGGAGTTGACCGCCGCCGCCGACGCCCGGGTGCGGGTGCCGCTGTACGGGCGCGCGGAGAGCCTCAACCTGGCTGCCGCGGCGGCGGTGTGCCTGTACGCTTCAGCGAGAGCACAGCGCTGATGGTGATCGTGCCCGGCGCGACTGACAGCAGGGGAGAGCGTCCGTCCATGAACGCGCAACGGCGTTCGTTTAGCCAGCCCGCCGGTGTCGGCGGGCGGCGGGCCTGACCTGCTTCCTGCACGGACTCCTACCGGCGGGCTGCGGCACAGCCGCGCGTCCGTAGACTCGCTTAGCCGCCCCGCTGAGGGCTGGCGCCGCCGTGAGGGAGTGCCCGTACGCCATGAGCTACCGCAACGATCCGTACGACCCGAAGCAGGTCGCCCTGCTCGACCCCGCCGCCCTGGCCGAGGCCGTCGCGGACGCCACGAAGGCGTTCGAGGCCGCCGCCGACCCGGACGCGCTGACCGCGCTGCGTCCGGTGCACCTGGGGGACCGGTCCCCGGTCTCGCTCGCGCGCCGGGAGATCGGCGCGTTGCCGCCGGCCGCGAAGTCCGACGCGGGTAAGCGGGTCAACGAGGCCCGCCGGGCGATCGAGACCGCGTACGCCGAGCGCGCCGAGGTGGTGGAGCGCGAGCAGGCCGAGCGGGTGCTGGTGGAGGAGCGGGTGGACGTCACCCTGCCCTACGACAGGCGTCCGCGGGGGGCCCGGCACCCGTTGAGCGTCCTGATGGAGTCGATAAGCGACCTGTTCGTCGGGATGGGCTACGAGGTGGCCGAGGGGCCCGAGGTCGACCTGGAGTGGGTCAACTTCGACGCGTTGAACATCCCCGCCGACCACCCGGCGCGCGGGTTGATGGACACGTTCCACATCGCACCGGAGGGCTCGGGCCTTGTTCTCCGAACGCACACCTCCACCGTGCAGACCCGCACCATGCTCAGCCGCAAGCCGCCGATCTACGTGATCGTGCCCGGTCGCGTCTACCGCACCGACGAGATCGACGCCACCCACAGCCCGGTGTTCCACCAGGCCGAGGGCCTGGTGGTGGACAAGGGCATCACGATGGCGCACCTGCGGGGCACGCTCGACCACTTCGCCCGGGCGATGTTCGGCCCGGAGGCGAAGACCCGGTGGCGGCCACACTACTTCCCGTTCACCGAGCCGTCGGCGGAGTTCGACGTGTGGTTCCCGGAGCACCGCGACGGCCCGCAGTGGGTCGAGTGGGGTGGCTGCGGCATGGTCAACCCGCGGGTGCTGCGCGCCTGCGGCGTCGACCCGGAGGTCTACTCCGGGTTCGCGTTCGGGATGGGCATCGACCGGACCCTGATGGTCCGGCACGGGGTCAGCGACATCCGCCATCTCTTCGAGGGCGACGTGCGGTTCAGCCGGGCGCTCGGGGCCGGGGCGTAGGCGATGCGGGTACGAGACACGGGAACGGTGGTCTGACGTCATGCGAGTTTCTGTCAGTTGGCTGCGGGAGTACGTCGACCTCCCCGCCGACCTGCCCACCGGTGACCTGGAGCAGGCCCTGGTCGACCTCGGCATCGAGGTCGAGTCCGTGGTGGACCTGGCCGAGACCGTCACCGGTCAGCTCGTCGTCGGTGAGGTCCGCGAGATCGAGGAGCTCACCGGCTTCAAGAAGCCGATCCGGTTCTGCCGGGTCGACGTGGGTGCCGCCAACGGCACCGGCGAGCCGCAGGAGATCGTCTGCGGTGCGCGTAACTTCGCCGTGGGCGACCGGGTGGTGGTGATCCTGCCCGGTGGTGTGCTGCCCGGCGGCTTCGCCATCGGCGCCCGCAAGACGTACGGGCACAACTCGGCGGGCATGATCTGCTCGGCCAAGGAACTGGGCCTGGGCGACGACCACTCCGGCATCATCGTGCTGGGGCCGGACGTGACGGCCAAGCCGGGTGACGACGCGCGCCCGGTGGTCGGCCTGGACGACGTCGTGCTCGATCTGGAGATCACCCCCGACCGGGGGTACGCGCTGAGCCTGCGCGGCCTGGCCCGGGAGCTGTCGCACGCGTTCGAGGTGCCGTTGCGCGACCCGGCCCTGACGCCGGCACCGGGCGGCACCGAGACGCCCGCGTACCCGGTGGAGGTCCGCGACACGGTCGGCTGCGACCGGTACGCCGCCCGCCTGGTCCGCGGGGTCGACCCGACCGCGCCCACCCCGTCGTGGATGGCCCAGCGGCTCGTCACCGCCGGCATCCGCAGCATCTCGCTGCCCGTCGACATCACCAACTACGTGATGCTGGAGCTGGGCCAGCCGATGCACGCCTTCGACGCCGACCGGATCGCCGGGCCACTTGTGGTTCGTCGCGCCGAGGCGGGGGAGAAGCTGACCACCCTGGACGGCGTCAGCCGGGTGCTGACGGCCGACGACATGGTGATCTGTGATGACACCGGTCCGATCTCCCTCGCGGCGGTGATGGGCGGCGAGACCAGCGAGGTCGTCGCCGACACCAGGAACGTGCTGTTCGAGGCCGCGCACTGGGACCCGGCGATGGTCGGGCGCACCGCCCGCCGGCACAAGCTGTTCAGCGAGGCCGCGAAGCGCTGGGAGCGGGGCGTGGACCCGGCCGTGGCGCTCGTCGCGTTGGAGCGGGCCGTGCGGCTGCTCACCGAGCACGGCGGGGGCACGCCGGGCGCGGAGGTCCTGGACATCGACCACGTCCGGCCGCGTACCCCGATCAGCCTTCCGGCGGACCTGCCGACCCGGCGGGTCGGCGTCGAGTACCCGCCGGCGCGGGTGGTCGCCCTGCTGGAGCGGGTCGGCTGCACCGTCGCCCAGGGCGCGGACCGGTTGTCCGAGGACCCGGGCGCGGTCGGCGTGGCCAGCGGCGTCGGCGTGACGCTGAGCGTCACCCCGCCGACCTGGCGTCCCGACCTGACCGACCCGGCCGACCTGGTCGAGGAGGTGGTTCGGCTCGACGGGTACGACAAGGTGCCGGCGGTGCTGCCGACCGCACCCCCCGGCCGCGGGTTGACCCCGCGGCAGCGTCGGCGCCGGGCGGTCGCCGACTCGCTGGCCGAGCGGGGGTACGTGGAGGTGCTCGCGCACCCGTTCGTGTCGCCGGAGCTGGCCGACCAGCTCGGCCTGCCGACCGACGACCCGCGCCGGCCGGCGGTGCGGCTGGCCAACCCGCTGTCGGAGGAGGAGCCGCTGCTGCGCACCACGCTGCTCGGCCCGCTGCTCGGCATCCTCAAGCGCAACCTCGGCCGGGGTCACCGCGACCTCGCCCTCTACGAGATCGGCGCGGTCTTCCACCCGCGCCTCGGCGCCGGCAGCCCGCCCGCGATGGGCGTGGACCGGCGCCCCACCGACGAGGAGTTCGCCGCCGCCGACGCGGTCGTGCCGGCGCAGCCGGTGCACGTCGCGGTGGTGCTCGCCGGCGACCTGGACCCGGCCGGCTGGTGGGGTGTGGGCCGTCAGGCCGGCTGGGCGGACGCGATCGAGGCGGCGCGTGACGTGCTGGCCGCCGCCGGGATCCCCGACGAGCGGGTGGAGGTGCGCGCGGCCGAGTACGCGCCGTGGCACCCGGGCCGCTGCGCCGAGCTGCGAGTCGACGGCGCGGTCGTCGGGCACGCCGGTGAGCTGCACCCGGTGGTGGTGGCGGCGCTGGAGCTGCCCCGACGCACCTGCGCGATGGAGCTGGACCTGGACGCGTTGCCGGCAACCCCGGTGACGCCCGCGCCGACGGTGTCCGGCTTCCCGCCGGCGCTCATCGACGTGGCCCTGGTGGTGGACGAGTCGGTGCCGGCGGAGCAGGTGCGCCGGGCACTGGAGGCGGGCGCCGGTGCGCTGCTGGAGGACGTGCGGCTGTTCGATGTCTACTCCGGCGCGCAGCTCGGTGCGGGTCGCCGGTCGTTGGCGTACAAGCTGACGTTCCGGGCCCCGGACCGGACGCTGACCGTCGAGGAGGCGGTGGCGGCCCGGGACGCGGCGGTCGCCGTCGCTGCGGAGCGTCTCGGCGCGACCCTGCGCGGCGCGTAACCGGCCCGGCCCGGCCCGCGATCTCTTAATCCGCGGGTTCGGGGTTCGAGTCCCTGGCGGCGCACCAACGATCAAGGCCCTGACCTGGTGGTTCACACCGGGTCGGGGCCTTCTTCGTGTCTGCTGGCGGGTGGTGGTGGCTCGGTGGGTGCTCGGGAGCCGATGGACCGGGGTGGTTCCGGTGGGACGCGCTGGGGTGTCGCGGACGCTGGTCGGTGACTGCCGTTGCGGGGTCTGGTCGGGGCTGGAGCTGTCGGTGATTCCCGGGTTGACTTGTCGTGGCTCCGAGTCGGCTCGTGGTGGTGCCCGGACGGGCCTGGCTCCCCCGGGGCGGGCCGATCGTGGCGGGGCGCGGTATGCCGGTTTGAGTCTTTCGTCATCGACTCTTCGGCTGATTCGATGAACAGTGATCATGAAAACGTCTCACAAACCCTGTTTTGAGGGTGTGGGACTTCCGGGTGCCGCCGCGCCAGCGGGCTGGTGGGTGTCGACGGGGTGCGGGATCATCGATGGGTGGCCGGTGGTCGTGAGCTGACACCGCGGCGGTGGAGGATCCTGTCGTTCCTGGCGTTGCACGGGATGGCGACCACGAGTGGCGTCGCGATGGTGGCGGGAGTGCCGCGGTTGACCGCGCACCGGGACCTCACCTGGCTGCACGCGCCTGAGCTGGTGGGCCGGGAGCGGTCGGCGGAGCACCAGGCGCATGCCTGGCGGTTTCGGATCACGGGAGGGGTACTGACCTGCTCGGCCGTGACCTCGTCTCGTTGGGGCGGCCGGTGCCGTTGCGTCTAGGCCAGCGGGGCTGGGGTGCGGCGCACTACCTGCTGTTCCTGCCGCTGCTGGAGGCTTCACGCCAGAATCTGGGCCGGTGTGGGTTGTTCCAGTGGTTGAAGGCGTTGGACACGTCGGTATGGCTGCGGGAGCGGGGTCTGGCGCACCTACGTGCTGACGGGTACGGGGTGCGGCTTGAAGACGGCCGATGCGTGCGGTTCCTCCTGAAACAATCCATTGCGCGACTCTAGAGCCTAAAGACTGCATCGGGTAAAATGCGGCGCTACAGCGAACAGGGGGCGTTGCGGCATGAGGATCGCATTCAACTTCTCAGAGAGTCGCGTCTGCAGTGACGCCTGGTCAAAACAGCGGGAGTTGGAAAAGGTCCTGATTGGTCA
The DNA here is from genome assembly GCF_043198035.1 of Micromonospora sp. NPDC048898. Lineage (NCBI taxonomy): Bacteria > Bacillati > Actinomycetota > Actinomycetes > Micromonosporales > Micromonosporaceae > Micromonospora > Micromonospora sp. NPDC048898. The sequence continues at coordinate 56,451 of NZ_JBICUF010000007.1, read as the reverse complement.
TTTGATCGAAACGGTTCCGGCTCACAGGCGACATTTCCGCATCTTGGCCGGTTCGGTGCCTGGCCATCGGCTTTACGATATGCCTTCTGTCGACCTGCTTAGGGCTGCCAAAACCCTCGCCTATCACCTTGTAACGGCGGAGGGGTCTGGAACTTGGCGAACAGTCGATAAAGTGAGCGCTTACGAGAACTCGCTTATGCAGAACGACCTGCTCGCCTTAGTGGTGGAGGGTGTTTCTTATCATGACGCGAGCCGCATCGATAAGGAACTCAACCATCTCGACGGCTACCTCGGAGCTCTTCAGGTGCAGTTGACCTCGGAGGCGCACTTCAGCTTTTACACCGACGCCTTGCCTTACCGCTACAGATTGCATGAATCTTCGCTCTGGGTGCTTCACGGCGCAGAATATGACCCGGCGGAATCCGGAGAGGATAATCGGAATCATGAATTACTCGGCGACATCGCTCAGCATTTCAGGGGCGGACCGATTAAGACGGTGGAGTTCCAGAGTATCGGCATGCGGGACACCGTCTTCGACCCCTATGGGGGATTTGACTACGCGGAGGCTGAAGGGCGCACAGAGGCAATGCTCCTAGCCTATCACGGGGCCATGGTAGATGACCTGCTCATTCGTCTGCGTGAAGCGGATCCTCAGCTGATTCAAGCTCTCCACGCGGCGTTTGAAGCTCTCGATCAACATGACAGTATTGAACAGCGCTCGCATGTTGCCTTATCCAGCCGCCGATTCCTCGAGCGGCTAGCGAACGTCCTATATCCGCCGACCGGCAACGCGACGGGCGAACGGAAACTCGGAAAGGCGCAGTATCGGAACCGCTTGTGGAAGTATGCCGAGGAGCGACTTGAGGTCGATGAGCGAGCCAAGGTTGCACTGGCCTCGCTGCAGCATGTAGGAAGCCGGATCGATGCACTAGACAAAGCGGCAAACAAGGGCGTTCACGACGATGTGGAGACGTTCGAGATGCACCGTCTGGTAATGGGCGTCTTCCTTCTCGCGCACGATCTACTGACCCTTAGGTCGCCGGACGGCCGTGCCGCAGAATCCTATGCCTCAAAAATAGAGAAAGAGATGTTCAAGATGCTACGAGATGTTTCCGAAGGCTAGATATTCAGCACCCCCCATCCATCCTGAGGAGCTTTTTGGAATGCGTCGAACATCGCACATAACTGTCGGACATCGCATGCAACTTATGTCGTTCTTGACCTGGCGCGATTGCGCAAAGCGACATTCCCTGCGAGACTCGCCCAAACCGACGGGATTCGGAAAAGAATAAAGAGGCGGTTCTCATTCTATGTGTTGGCGCGCTCTGAAGCGATGCGAGCCCCCCGGACGGACTTTACTCATCTGCTGCGGTTCGGTGCGGCCATTTCATATTGGGCATCAACGGCCGGAGGCGAGACCATCGATCATTTCGTAGATCGTTGGATTACAATTCGTCCGAGGCGTCCCTGAAGAGGTGACCGTGTCCGCCTTGCCGCTACCCGTCCCAACACCCTCACCGGACCAAGTACGGAGGTACCTCGCGCGCTGGCGGGAGGGCGACAACGAAAAGATCGATGCGGCGCTGAGGACCGCATTCGTTACGATGCCAAAGAACATCGACGTTGGCCAAGTCGGAGTCAAGATTGCAGCGCTGAATGGCCTCTACTCGACCAATATCTTCGCCGTGGTTCAGGTCGCCCGGCACATCGTCAGCTTGAACATCGACGCCGCACTGGCGGAGGATGCGGCGGACCCTGCCCTCATCGAGAAGATCGCCAACGTTGAGATCCGCGGAAAGAGGCGGCGCAACTACTCCTTCGCGACTAAGTATTGCAACTTCCACCGGCCGGACGTCTATCCAATCTACGACTCTTTGGTGGTCGGAATCCTTAACGCCTTACTCAAGCAGGGCGAAGCGTTCGACACCCTCACTCGTGGCGAACACTGGGGCACCGACTACGCGATTTGGCACCGCTCGATCAGAAGGTTCCGCGAGCACTACGGCCTGGGTGAATTCTCCATTCGGGACATCGACAAATACCTGTGGACGTTCGCCAAGGAGCGACAGGTCCAGCGCGCTGGCTCGACCTCCATATTCGAGGGCGCACCGACGGCTACTTGACCGGCGTTCACACCTCGGGGCATGTGCCGCTGTGCTGTTGCGCCAAGCTCGTGAGGAAGTCGAAGTGGGCACAGTGCCCCAGTACCGCGTCGTCCACTGTACTGAGCTGGCCGTACGTATGGAGAAAGCTCGCCCGCAGGTCTGGACGGTGGGGCCAGACCCGAGTGGCGAGTCGTACGAGGTCGCGGGCGGGTAGGTCGTAGCGGCTGTGCTCGAAGTCGATCAGCCTGACGGCTCGGTCGTCGCCGTAGATCATGTTGCGAGGCATGAAGTCGAGGTGGCATGGAAGGGCGGATAGCGGCGCCAGCTCTTGGAGGGCTCGCATGTGCGCTCGTACCTGGGCCCTGCGGGCGGCGGGGACGCGATCCCCGGCCTGGTGGATCCAGTACTCGACGCGTCCTGCGAGCCAGGCAGTCCAGTCTGGTTCAAGGCGGGGCGGTCCAGCGGCGTGCAGCGTCTTGAGTAGTTGTCCTGCCTGCTGGTAGGCGCTCTGCTCGGCCTCGGGGTTGAGTCGCCGCCCGTTGAGCGGAACGCCGGATACCGCGGTGATGACGATGGCTGGTGGGTCGTCGGTTGTCGCGAGCAGTCGGGGTGCCCTGTCCCCGAGAGCCGGAACCCAGGTCCGGTAGGCGTGGACTTCCTGGTGGTGTCGTTCCAGGCTGCGATGGATCTTGACAATGACGTCTCCGTTGGCGGCCGTTGAGGCGCGCAGTACGCGAGTGCCAGCGTGCCCGGGGTGCGAGGTCACGGGCTTGGCGTCGTCGTCGAGGAGCCGTTGGCAGAGCGCAAGGTGAATGTTGACGTCAGCCATGGTGGGGCCGGAGGTGCCGGGTGTCGTTGTGGCTGACGAGTTGCCAGATGGTGCGGCCGAAGCGATTGGTTGGTCGCCGCCAACGGGCAATGGAGGCGTGGTCGGTGACGAAGCCGAGCCGCAGGCAAGCGTTCCGGGGGAGGCCGAGGAGCAGGTTGTGGGCCGCTTCGACGGTTTCGCCGTGGGCGGCGATGAAGATTCGTTCACCCTCGTGGCGGGCGAGGATCTTCTGCAGTGCTGCCGTAGCCCGGTAGAGGTACTCGTTCCATGTCTCGGAGCCGGAAGCGTACTGGCGGTCTGGGCTGTGCTGAGGCGGCCCCTGGAAGGAAGTCTTGATGTCGACCCAGGGTCGGCCGTCGGCGTCGCCGTGGTCAGGGCCGCGGAGGTCCGGGTCGATGGTGGCGGGCAAGTGCAGAGATCGGGTGATGATCTCGGCGGTCTGGGTGACGCGGAGTCGGGGTGTGGCGTAGAGGGCGGCATAGGGCTGTTGGGCATGTTCGGCGGCCAGGCGGGCGGCCAGTTGCTCCGCCTGGGCCCGGCCGAGGTCTGTGAGGCCGGTGCAGCCCTGATCGCCGCCGACGATTCCGGCGACGTTGCAGGAAGCTTCGCCGTGGCGGGCGATGACGAGTTCGGTTGTCGAGGTCATCCGGGGATTCCTTCTCAGATCAGCTCGGCGAGGAACGGGTCGGTCCAGGGCCGGACGGTGGGCCAGGGATGCCGGTAGCCGTTGCGGCCGAGATATCGCAGAGTCAGCAGGTGGTGCAGCTCGGCGTACCGTTTCAAGTCGACCAAGCTGCAGATCTGGGGCGCGACAGCGACGAGGTAGGCGTGCAGACAGCGAGTGATCGATCGGTCGGCGAGGCGGCCGTAGGTCATGGATGCGGTGACCAGGAGGCCGGCCAGGTCGTAACCGAAGGGAGCGAGTGTCAGATCGTCGAAGTCGACGACGGCGACCTCGTTGCCGTTCGCAAGGTAGTTCCGAATGTTCGGGTCCTTGTAGAACGTCACTGGCTCCCCGGCTCTGTCGAGTGCGGCGTCGATGGCCGATCCGTGGATGCCCGCCGCGGCTGCGGCGTGGTGTAGCGCCGCCTGACGCGGGCTGGCGAAGTCGGGGATCACGAGTCTGGTCGAGGTGATGTGGGGTTGATCGAGACGGGCGGTCCGAAGTTCACCTCGGTGCGCGACAGCATGGAGCCGGCCGAGTGCTGCGGCGGCCTGCGGAAGATCATCCACTTTCGGTGTGTGCCCCGAGAGCCGCTCGAAAACCAGATGGCGGCGGCCCCGCGCGACCAGCGCAGGTAGGCGTACGCCGGAGCCCAAGCCGGCTAGCCAGGCGTGGTGGGCGGCAGCGGCGGTGCAGCGTTCCGTATCGTCGTACCGCTTGACGAAGGGGCCGCCACTCATGCCCGCACCGCCACGGCGTAGCTAACGGTGGATTGGGTCGTGTAGGGCGGTGGGGCCAGCCGCTGCTGAAGGGCAGATGCGAGGGCGGGGATCCCGCCGGTCAGGGTGATCCGGTATTTGGGTGTGGTGATGAGGTACCGGGCGAGGTGCGTGGCGTCCGCGAACTGGAAGACGTGTTCCTCGTGATGGACGTCGATGACGGTCAGGTTCTTGGCGACGAGGGTGTGCAGGTTGCCGCTGTGGAAGCTCTCGTAGAGGCTCGGTCGGCTGGTGGCGTGTGGGTCGAGTCCGGCGGCGTGGACCAGATGGTCGAGTTCGCCGTAGCTGTCCAGCGACTTGGTGACCAGGACAGCTATGCCGCCAGGGCATAGGCAGCGGGCGATCTCCGCTACGGCCAGACCCGGCGTTGAAGAGTGATAGAGGCAGAAGGCGGCAACCGCAGCGTCGGCCACGCTGTCCGGCAGTGGCAGGTGGTGGAAGTCAGCGCACACCACTGAGCCCAACGCGCCAGCGGCGCCGAGGCGGGCGCGGGTAGTGCGGAGAAGCGCGACCGAGGCGTCGACGGCAAAGAGCCGGCGGGGCCGGAGCCGGTCGGTCAGGCGAAGGGTTGTGGTGCCGCGCCCGCAACCGATGTCGAGCACGATCGCCCCGCGTGGAACCCGGGCGTCGAGCAGGTTGGCGATCGTGTCGGCGACGTCGCTTCCGCTGATCTTGGCGCGATGCAGTGCTTGGGTGCGGTCGGCGAGCCGGCCGTCGCCCCGGTAGAGGTCGCCTTGGACCAGGGCGGGGTCAAGGAACGGGTTGGCCGACATTCGGCGCCTCCCGTTCCGCTGCGGTCAGGTCACGGGCTGGTGCTCGTCGCGGACGCGGTTGAGCAGATGGGCGGCCTGGCGGCGGCTGGTGAGGGTGATCAAGCGGACGTGTGGTCCGTGCTCGCGGAGCAGGTGCTGGACTCGTGGCCGCATAGTGCGCCGGTAGCTGAGGACGTAGCGGACGAAGTTCCAGGTGATGCGGTCGTAGACGCCGTCCTGGTGGTGTTGTCCGCCGCGGTAGCGCCAGCGACGTTGGGCGATGCCCCACAGGCAGGTCGTGGCGGGCAGGTCGAGAAAGATCACGGTGTCGGCGGCGGCAAGCCGGATGGGCAGAGTGCCGGCGTAGTTTCCTTCGATGATCCATCGTTCGCCAGCGACAAGTTTCTCCTGCTGGGCGGCGAACTCGTCCTGCGGTAGCGGCTTCCAGTGCTCGTCGTAGTAGGTCGCGTCGAGGTGAGTCAGCGGCACGTCGAGGATCCGGGCCAACTGGCGCGCGACGGTGGACTTGCCGCTGCCGCCGCAGCCGATGATGGCGATCCTGTCCATGGTTCTCCAGGGTAGAGGTGCGGTGAGCTCGTGCGGTGGTGACACGGTGAGTCATGGCCGCACCGGCTCCGGGTGGCGCAGCAGGTAGTCGAGCACTTCGAGTTGGGTTGAGAGCCGGAACGGGTCGAGGTGACGGAGGCATTCGGTGATGAGGCTGGCGTGCTCGCCGGTGCCGGCGATCTCGGTGAGCCAGCCGATGCGGTGCCGCACGTCTGCGGCGTCGCCGACGATCAGCGACGAGGGAACGAACGCATTGGCGCCTCGGACGTCGGCGGGCAGCAGCGGCACACAGCCGGCGAGGACGGCCTCGAAGATTCGTTGGGTCATCTGCCCGGCGGCGGCGTATCGGGCGGGCAGCAGCAGGACGGTGGCGACCGCGTCGGCGTAGATCGCGGAGACGCGGGGGAACGGGACTCGGCCGATGAAGTTCAGATTCGGCCAGCGCCTGGTGTCGGCCCATTTGCCGGCGATCAGGTGAGGGAGTTGCGCGGCGGTCGGCGCGAAGTAGGTGTCGAACGGGTGGTCGCGGTCGTACTGGTTGCCGATGTAGACCAGCGGGGTGCGACGGGGCAGGGCTACAAGCGTGGTGGGGTCGGCGGCGTCGATGGCCGTGTCGGCGACAGGAAAAAGCAGTGGTACCGCGCCCGGAGTCGGGTGCAGAGCGGGTTCGCAGACGGTGACGTTGCGGGTTCGGCGCAGGGGGTCCGCTGCGGGCAGCCGACGGTCCTTGTCCCACAGGATCGTTGGGGTGCCGAGCTGGTAGGTGTAGTGGTCAAGCAGTTCGACCTGCCGATGCAGGTCGCAGGTATGGCCGGGTCGCCCGCAGACGGTGGTGTTGCGGCCGGGAATGGGCCAGCGCCATTCGAGGAACAGGGCGTCGATATCGGGCAGGCCGACGTCCCAGCGGTAGTGGCCGGTGAGATCGTCGCCGGCCTCGCACAGGTCCCGGTTGGGTTGAAGGAAGACGATGTCACGGCCGGCTGCACGTAGCCCGTCGACCAAGGTCCGGCGGTGGCTGCGGCCTCCGTCCGGGGTGTCGGTGATGCCGGTTCCGAGGAATCCCCAGTAGCTGTAGCCAATTCTCACTTGGTCACCCACTGGTCTTCGATGAGCAGTGCGTCGAGGCCGGATTCGGTCAGGCAGTCCAGGGCCATCTCTGGTGTGCCGCAGATCGGCTTGCCCTTGATGTTCAGTGAGGTGTTGATCAGCACGGGGTGGCCGGTGATCTCACCGAAGCGGGTGAGAACGTCGGCGAGGAAAGGGTGCTGCTCGCGCGTGACGGTCTGGACCCTGGCGGTGCCGTTGACGTGCACGATTGCGGGCAGCTTGTCGCGGGTCAGCTCGGTCACGGGAGCTGCGAGCGACATGTACGGCGACGGTTGGCGTAGCTGGAAGTAGTCGGTGGCCTTGTCGGCGAGTACGACAGGGGCGAAAGGCCGGAACGGTTCGCGGAACTTGACGGTGGCGTTGAGGCGCTCGACCACGCCGGCCTCCAGGGGAGAGGCGAGGATCGACCGGTGCCCCAGGGCTCGTGGCCCGGCCTCCAGCGCGCCGGTGAACAGGCCCACGATTGCCCCGTCGGCTAACTGCCGGGCCAGATGGTGGGCGGGTTCGGCGGGGCGGCTGGCGTGCAGTCCCGCGCGCGGTGCGGCCGGTAGTGCCAGGTCGGGATAGGCGGGGCCGAGGTAGCAGTGGTGGCGTATGCCGGTGGGTGGGCGGCCGGCCGCCTCAAGCCAGGCATGGGCGGCGGCGCCGATCGCGGTGCCCGCGTCGCCGGGGGCGGGCGGTACGTGTATCTCGTCGACGATGCCGGCCTGGGCGATGAGGCCGGCGGCTACGCAGTTCAGCGCAACCCCACCGCCCAGGCAGAGCAGCCCGGAGCCAGTCAGCCGGCGGGCTCGCGCGGCGAGATGCAGCATTACCTGCTCGGTGCGTTCCTGCAGTGCAGCGGCCAGGTCGGCATGCACGGGCTCTACCGGTGCCATCGGCAGGCGGGACGGGCAGGTCGCCGCGGCGAACGCGGGTGTGACCCGGCCGTAGCGGCTGGCGAGCACCCGCAGGGCGATCAGCGCTGGATCGAGGGTGAACCCGTCTGTGGTGAGTCGGATCGCCCGGCACATCAGCTCTCGGAACCGGGCGGGGTCGCCGAGGGCGGCCAGCGCCATCACGGTGCCTTCCTCATCACCGCGGCGCCAGCCGAGGTGTTCCGTGACGGCACCGTAGGCGTAACCGAGGGAGGCCGGGTCGTCGATCGCGTGTGCCAGGTCGAGGCTGAGTTGCGGGTTGCGCCAGCGAGCGTGCCAGGTGGTGGTGGTCTGCAACTCGCCGAGGCTGTCGACGATCAGGACCGCTGCGTCATCCACACCAGCGGCGGCGAAGGCGTACAGGGCATGCGCGCGATGGTGCGGCACTGGCTGGAGGTGTGCGCGTGGGAAACGCTCGGCCAAGTCTCGCATCCGGGCCTGGTAGCGGCGGTGGACCGTGGTGAAGCTGCGGGCCCGTGGTACGGCTCGGGCGCGGCTGGCAGCCTGTCGCAGATGGGTCGGCAGTTGACCCAGCGCACGTAGGTAGCGGCGTCCGTCGAAGTTGTACGCGACCGTGGTCACGTCCGACGGCGACAGGCCAGCCCTGGCGAGCAGCCAGGCGACACCGTATGCCGGGTACGCCTTGCTGTGCTTGACCCCGTCGAGCCGTTCCTCCTCGACGAAGCCGATCAGGTGGCCGTCGACCAGCAGCGCCGCCGCCGAGTCATGCGTGTACGCGCACAGCCCAAGCACCACATCCGCGGTCATGCCAACTCCGGCGCTACGAGAGCCGGCCGGGTGAGGTGCTGGTACCAGGCGACGAGGGCAGCGCCGAGCGGCCCTGGGGTGTCGTGGGCGATCTTGCTAGCCAGGTCCCGCTCGCCGAGCTTCCATGTCCGGTAGCTGGTCAGCACCCGCCCGAACGTGTCCCACAGGGTGCCGTCGGGCAGGTCGCCGTGGCCGGAGATGACCTGCGCGAGGACAGCGTCCAGGCTGGGCCAGTCCACGCCGACCGGATTCATCTCGGTGACGGTCGGTTCGTGGTGGAGACACTCGGCGGCGGCCGGAGCATGATCGGCGTAGAGGTGCAGTGAGTCGACGTGGTGGTGGTACTCGCCGACCTCGACGCCGAGCCAGCCGGCCATCAGCTCCTGCAGGAGCGTCGTCGCGAAGATGTCGTACGGGAAGCCGAGCCAGAGGTCCTGGCTGCGCATGCTGGTGTGCATCTCGAGCCGGCCCTGCCGGATCAGGAACCGGTATCCGAGGGTGCACGGCACGTCCCGGTAGCCGCGGCGGTCGCGTGCCGGGTCGTAGATCTGGACGACGGCTTGTCGGGAGTCTCGGTCGGCCGTCAGTTTCCGGACGACCGCGTCGAGCTGGTCGAGGTCGCCGCCCCACCGGCGGATCCGTGGCCCGTACGCGCCCTGCAGGATCCCGTCGTCCGCGTAGCGCCGCAGGTTGTCGTTGAAGTCGAAGATCCACGGGTCATCCGAGCCAGAGAGGATCCACAGCGCCTCAGCGACGGCGAATGCCGGGTTGATGACGCGTATGGGGGGCACGGAGACCAGCCGGCGACGAGGGTTGGTCAGGCACAGGTGCGCGCCGACGACCTCGGTGGTCATCATGTCGCGCGGGCGGGCGATACGGCCGTTGAGCAGCACCGCCTGACTGGCGGCGGCGAAGAGTTCGCTCGCAGAGTCTGCAGTCAAGACGATCATGAAAGGATTTCCTTCCGTCAGGAGGCGAACGCGGTGAGTCGGTCGCGGGAGAGGTTGACCAACCAGGCGGACTGCCGGGCCATGCCCTCGTGCAGGCCGACGGTGGGCCAGTAGCCCAGCAGTCGGCCGGCAAGGGTCAGGTCAGCGGCCGTCGAGGGAACGTCACCCGGCTGGACGTCGGCTGCCTGGACCGGAATGTGCCGTCCGGTGACCGTGGACGCCTCCTGGATCGCGCCCCGCATGGAAACGCTCGCTCCGCCGCCGATGTTCACCACGGCGCACTGGGCATCTACCTGAGAGGCGGCGATCGTCGCGGCGACGACGTCGGTGATGTAGGTGAACTCCCGCCGTTGGCTGCCGTCGCCGAAGAGGGTGACCGGCAAACCGGTATAGGCCGCGAACAGCAGTCGGCCGATGGCCATGTCAGGTCGCTGGCGCGGCCCGTACACGGTGAAGTAGCGCAGGGCCACGACGCTGAGCCGGTTGTCGGGGCGGCACGCGTAGGCCACGCAGAGCTGCTCGGCGGCGAGCTTGCTCACTCCGTACGGGGAGACTGGGCTGGTCCGGTCGTCCTCGCGGCTGGGTCGGTCTGCCGGCCCGTAAACGCTGGACGAGGAGGCGTAGACGAGCCTCCGCACGCCCGATCGGACACACGCGTCGAGCAGCCGTTGGGTGCCGAGGACGTTGGACTGTGCGTAGTCGTGAAACTCCGAACCCCAAGAGGGCCGGACACCCGGCCGGGCAGCCAGGTGGAACACGACGTCGCAGCCGTCCACGGCGTCATCGAGCCGGTCGGTGGCCAGATCCCGGCAGAGCGATGTGAACAGCGGATTGGCGGCTGAGGCTGCCAAATTCTCATCGGCGAGCGCATCCTGACCGAGCCGGCGGCGGTCCAGGCCGACCACCTGAATTCCCCTGGCCAGGAGCGCGTCGACGACATGCGAACCGATGAAGCCGGCCGCGCCGGTCACCAGCACCCGCGCCGTCACCGGCGACCACCGCGCTGAGCCGGTGGCGACAGCACGCGCTGCCACACGAAGGTCAGTAGAGGCGGGTCGCCCCGAAAGGTCGTCGCCCGGTCCGTCGGTGGCACACTGGGCTGCGCCGCCGGACCGGGCGCACCCGTGGCACCTGCGGAGGCGTGCCGCGAGACGTACACGGTCATGACGCCTCCGTCCGACGTTTGGCCGATTCCCGCTGCTTGTTCCAGTCGTGGGGGGGGGGGCCGGGGGGGGGGGGGGGGGCCCCGGGGGGGGGGGGGGGGGGGGGGGGCCCCCCCCGCCGCCCCCCCCCCCCCCCCCCCGGGCGGCGGGCCCCGGGGGGGCCGGGCCCCCCCCCCATCCCCGGAATCCCCCCCCCCGCCCCCCCCCGCCCGGGGCCCCCCGGGGGGCCCCCGGGGGGGGGGCCCGGGGGGGGGCGGGGGGCCCCCGCCGAGGTGAGGCGGCGGCTGGGAGCACCCCGCCGGTCGCCCGCCCGCGCAGCCCCGATGGCAGTACGCAGGCGAGGAATCAGCCTCACGACCGCACCTCCGGCCGCCGTCACAAGAAGCGGCGTCAGCTCTTCTGCCGCCTTGTCCGATCCGATCGATCTCTCCACCATGAATCCCCTGGCGTCGATGACAATGGGTTGGTGAGCTGGAGCTGCCCGGCAGCGTCCGTCGATGCTCGTCAACAGCGAACCGTCCGGCGGAGCCGAGCGGTACCGTCCACCGCCCGTCCGCTCGCAACCAGGTAGTGACGGGCCGTAGCGGAGATGGCTAACGTGACCATCGTCGACAGAGGACGTACGGAGGTGTCCGCATGACCGGACGGCGCTACCCCGCCAACCGGCGGCTAGCGTGGGAGAGGCTCCAGCGGGGCTGGTCCTACGAGGAGGTCGCCGAGCGGATCCGTGCGGAGATGAGTCACGCCGGCGAGACCGATACCGGGCTGAACGCCAACACGGTGCGGCGGTGGGAAACCGGTGAGCGTTGGCCTGACCCGCGCTACCGCAAACATCTCGTGGCCATCCTCGACAAGCCAGCCGATCAGCTGGGACTGCTTACTCCGGACGAGTTGGCGATGCGTCCGCAGGCAGAGACATTGCACGAGTTCAGGAGGTTGTGGGACATGATCACCGGAGGCGACGAAACCGGCTGGGATCGGGCTAGCGTCCTGCGCGCGTTGTTCGGCGCCAGCATGCTTCCGCTGGTGGCGCCGCTGCTATCACTCGATCCGCAGGCTGCGTACGCCCAAGCCAAGGCCATAGATCCAAGGGCCTACGCCGAGATCGTGCGGTGCCAGCGGACGCTGTACTGGACCAGCCCCGCACGCCCGCTGTACGAGGCTGCGTATGCCCACACACAGCTCGGCACCGGACTCGTCCGCGCGGCCACCGGCACCAGCCGGGCGACCCTCGCCAGCGCCCTCGCCGAGTCGGCGCTCCTCACCGCCCGACTGGCATTCTTCGATCTCAACCAGCCTGCCGTCGCGCAACGCTGCTACGACGTAGCCCTCGCCGCCACCCGTGAGGCCGGAGACCACGCGCTGGCCGCCACCGTCCTCGGCCACATGGCTTTCATCCCGGCCTTCGGACATGATCCGACCGCTGCCCGATCACTGATCGACGCGGCGCTCCAGCACACCTGGCACGGAGTCAGCCCCGCCGTCCGCTCCTGGCTGCACTGCGTGGCCTCGGAAGTCGAAGCCCGCGCCGGGGCTGGGGCAGCAAGCCGCCACCAGATCGACCTCGCAGCGACCGCGATCACGACGCGACCCGAAATGCCCGAATGGTTCGACTACTACGACACCGACCGACTGCACTCCTTCGCTGGCTATGCAGTTCTCGCCGCTGGCGACCATGCCGAGGCCGCCCGCCACCTGGCCACGTCTCTCGCCGGCCTGACCGCGACGGGCGCCAAGCAGCGCAGCGTCGTCCTCGCCGACCTGGCCTCGGCGCACAGCAGCGACGGGGACCACGCCGCCGACTACCTCAACCAGGCCCTGGACGCCCTGCAGGCCGACTGGTACGGCACGGGGCTGGAGCGGGTCAGAGCCGTCCGGCAGGTACTCGGCGACAGCCGCGAGGGCAGCCAACTCGACGAACGCGTCGCCGCCCTCGCGACCAGCCGGGCCGCTCTTCCGGGGAGCTAAGCCGCCGACTCGTTGTGCCTGCGTACCAGCCCGGGCAACTCGGCCAGCGAGTCGAGGTGGAAGAGGCAGCGGTCGCTGATGGTCTTGTCGTCGAGGATGTATCCCCATGGGCCGCGTCGCACCAGGGCGGTCGCAAGCCCGGCCGCCTGCGCCGGCCGGATGTCGTTATCCAGCCTGTCTCCGACGTACAGCACCTGGTCGGCGGGGCAGCCAGCCTCCGTGACGACGCGGTCGAAGAACGCGGCCGACGGTTTCTCGACGTTCCAACCGTCCGAGGTGCCGATCACGTCGACGGGCAGATCAAGGGCGCGCAGGATGGTCTCGGCTCGGGCGGTCTGGTTACCGGCCAGGCCGACCTGCACGCCCAACTCTTGTAAAGCGGCCAGGCATGGCCGGGCGTCCGGGTAAAGGTTCTCCTCGGCGAAGTGCTCCGGCTGCCCAGCGGCGGTCCGGCGCTGCCGTTCCTCGGCGAGGTCGAACCCCGGCCGGAACACCTGGAACGTCTCCCGGTAGTCCAGACCGCGAGCGATGGCCGCGCCGAAGACGGCCGAAAAGGTGTGCCGTGGGACGCCGAGCCAATCGGCCCAGGTGCCGTACTCCCGGGACTCGTCGACGATCGTTTCACCCACGTCGAAGAACACGCTCGAGATCATCCTGGGATTGTGCCCTTCGGCCGCAGGCGGATCAACGTGTGCCGCAGGAGGGGCCGTCGCACGGGGTCTTGGAGTGGGGGGAACCACTGCTGCTGTTACTTGGAGTAACCATCGCATCGGTGCGTGGCGCGTCATGGCCGAGTCGGAAACGGTCTTGTCCGCGCGCCCCTGAAAGATCAGCCCGCGTACGGCACCGATCATTTAGATCAACTATTGGTAGTCCGATTTGACCGAGCCGCACTTTCTGTCCTCAGCTTTTCGGCTGGTTCACTGAACAGTGATCTCCAAAATCGGCCCCAAAACCCCGGTTTGGGTATGTGGGTGCTTGCACGGCTCGCCGACGCCTCGCTCAACGGCCGACGGCGAGCGCGGTCCTCGGTCACGGCGGTCCCGTCTTCCGATCTCCAGGTTTGCGCATCGACTACTCCCTGTCATGACTGTCGTGAACGGGATGTCGGACTGTCGGCGCCCAGAGGATCATCGAGGGATGGGCGAACGGGGTGCCACGCGGCGGTTGTCTCCGCAGCGGTGGCGGGTTCTGTCTTACCTGGCGCAGCACGGTTCCGCGTCGACGCTGGACGTGGCGCTTGTCTGCGCGGTGTCGCGGCTGACGGCCCACCGAGACCTGGTGTGGCTGCACGGGGCGGGACTGGTGAACCGCGAGCGCTCGCCGGAGGACCGGACCCATACGTGGTGGTACGAGGTCACGGCCGAAGGGACGGAGGTGCTCCGGCGTGCGTTGACGGCGTCGGGGCGGCCGGTTCCGTTGCGGTTGGGTCAGCGGTCCTCCGGTCCTTCGGATGCTCTGCTGTTCCTGCCGTTAGTCGAGGTGTCGCGGCGCAACCCGGGGCTGTGCGAGCTGTTCCAGTGGCTGGCGACGATGGAGACCTCGTCATGGTTGCGGCAGCACGACCTGGCGCAGCTGCGGGCCGACGGTTACGGCGTCTGGCTACAGGACGGGCGGTGCCTGCGGTTCCTGGTACATGTCGATCGTGGCCCGATCGGCGACGTTGTCGCCGAGCACGAGCGGCCGGCGTCGGGGCTGGGTGGATTGTTGGCCGGCTACCGGCGTGCGGACCGGCTGGTGCCGGCCGGGGCGATTCTGGTGATCGCTCAGGATGCCGAGCGGGAGGAACGGTTGCGGGCCGACCTGCTCCGTGGGCCGCTGCGGAACGTTGTCGCCACGACCACCCGGCAGCTGTTGTATCGCCACTGGCCGGACGAGCAGGTATGGCAGGTGCCGGGGAACATCGGCAGGTGTCGCCTCATCGAGGTCGGATCGTGAACGCACGACGTCACGACCCCCGGGACACCGCCAACGCCAGCGGCATGGTGCGGGATCTCACCAGCGGCGGTCCCGAGTGGCAGACAGCCGTCAAGCGCGGCAGCCGCGACGGCATGGCGCTCGCCCTACCGCGCCTCCGAGAGCCAGCTCTCGATGACTGTGAAGTCGTGCTCGGTCAGCCCGCGACGTGGGTCGACCCGATGCAGCAGGGCCGGGGCGTGGTGATGAGTCGATACCCACTGCTGATCGGCGTGAGAGATCTCGTCGTCGACCCAGACGAAGGGACGTCCCTGCGCCCACTCGACCAGCCCACGGGTCTTCCAGTGCAGGACGCCAACCTCGTCAGAGTCGGGCCAGTCCACGACGGGCAGGGTCGGTAGCCCGAGCAAGGGCGCGAGCACGTCGTTCGCGTCGTTCATCCAGGTCGTCGCCCACACCAGGTCACACGGTAGGGACTCCAGCCGGCGGCCGTGTTCCGGATCGACCCTTTCCAGCAGGGGATGGGCGTCGGCCGGTAGGACCGGTGCCTCGGTACAGCCATGCGGCATGCCCGGCTGAGTCGCCGCGGGTGTTCCGAACGGGATGAGGGTGCCGTCGACGTCGAGGAACAGCAACGGATGCGGCGCAGGGGCGGACATGACCCAAGAGGCTAGCCCTCACCCCGCCACCAACCACCTCTGCGCGCTTGCCTCAAGTCCAATCGTTTCGCTATTGCTCCCGCCAGGCGTGCGCCGCTGGGGTGGCGACCACAGCAGGGTCGGCGCCGGGATGCCTCGCGCCGACCCCTCTCCGCTCCGACGGCGCTGTGGTGACCCGACCACGCCATCAGCACCACATTCCACTCTCAACCAAGGAGTTCTCGTGCTCTCGCCGACACCTTCACCTACTGCCGCAGGCACTGGCAGTGACGAGTTCCGGCTTGATCCCCGTTCGAGGGTCGGGCTTGGCGTCAGCGTTGACGTCAGTCTTCAGCCGGACCCCCGAACCGACCCCTGTTTCCTCTCACACCGCAGGCCAGCCCGGCTGTCAGCGCCGTCGGCTTGTCCTGCGACAGACCCTGCCTGTCTCGGGTCTCTCCCCCCTGGGGCCGGCATTCCGTACCGGAAAGGAGGTGGTAGCCGGTGGATGATCCGGTCCTTCGGGTCCAGTCCCAGCTGACCGGCCGTGACCGTCTGCTGCTGGGCTGGTTGTATGACCACGGTGTGTTGACGTCGTTCCAGATCGCGACCGCCCTGTTCCCGTCCCTCGATTTCTGTCAGCGGCGGCTGCGGACCCTGTACCGATTGCGATTGGTGGCTCGGTTCCGGCCGCAGCGGGCCGACGGCGGCTCGTACCCGTACCACTACGTGATAGATCAGCTCGGCGCTGAGGTCGTCGCGGCCAGCCGGGACGAACGCCCACCGCGGCGTGACCACGCCCGGGTGGAGCGGCGGCGCTGGACCTCGACCCGCAGCCTCGCGCACCGGCTCGGGGTGAACGGGTTCTTTACCGACCTGGCCGGGCACGCCCGCACCCGTCCGGGCACCGGCCTGGTGGAGTGGTTGCCGGAGGCGGTGTGCCAGCGCGCCGGTACGTTCACCAGCCGGCAGGATCCGGGGCTGGTGCGGGCGTATCAGCCGCGGGTGCGCCCGGACGGCTACGGCCGGTGGGTCGACGGTGGCGCAGAGGTGCCGTTCTTCGTCGAATACGACACCGGTGCCGAGCAGTTGTCGATTCTGACCGGCAAGGTGGACGGCTATCAGGAGCTGTTCGGCACGCTCGGGCGGATGTGGCCGGTGCTGTTCTGGCTGCACTCGGCCGCCCGGGAGCGCAACCTGCGCCGCGTGCTGGCCGACGTGCCGCTGTCGGTGCCGATTGCTACCGGGGCCTGCGACCACGCCGCGACGGCCGGCCTGGGCCCAGCGGACGCGGTGTGGGCTGTAAACGGTGGCGAAGGGCAGCGGCTGCGGCTGGCTGATCTGGCCGGTTACGTCGTTGACGCCTCCAGCCGGGCGGGCGAGGCCGCGTGATCGGCGACGACACGACGGCGGCGGACAGTACTTCCGCCGCGGATCGGACAGCAACGGCCGGCATCTGTCACGGATCTGTCGTGACCAGCTCGGCCGGCGCTGACAGATCTGTGCGAGCACCGAACGTCCGCTCCCACAGCCGCGCGACCGCATCTCGGTCCCGCGTCTGCGGCGGGCGGTCCGCGGCCGGCGTGCGGTCCCCGTCCCGATGGTTGTCCGACGCCGGGTCGGTCCGCCATCCGGTCCGGGCTCTTGTGACAGGCGGACGGTCGTTGTTCCGGTCTGGGTCGAGGAGGTGAGGGGCCACGACGGCACCGGCCACTGACCCGAACGCGGGGGTGCGGGGTAGCCGCATCGAGGGCGTCGTCCAGGTCGTCATCATGCTGGCCATTGGCGGCGCAGCCGGAGCGGCCAGCTTCACCCACGTGCACAACGTCGCCGCCGCGCACGGCCAACCCGGCTGGCTGGCTTGGGCCGACGCGATCGTCCTGGAGCTGATGTCCATCGCCTCCGGCCTGGAACTACGCCGCCGCAAACGCGCTTACACCCCCACCGTGTTCCCCGCGACCGTGCTGGCGTGTGCGGTCACCCTGTCCCTGGCGGCGCAGGTCGTCGAGGCCGAACCCTCGGTCATCGGGTGGATCACCGCCGCCGTACCCGCGCTCGGTTTCCTCGTCATGGTCAAGATCGCCCTCGGCCGGACCAGTACCACCACGCCCGCCCCTGCCGTGGCGGTTGTGGACTGCCAACCGGATGAGGCCGGATGGACCCGTCCGGACAGCGGACCGGACGAGACCGTGCGGTCCGCCGTCACGGCGGGGGAGCGGTCCAGCAACCGGACCGTCCGCTCATCGGATGCTCGTCGTCACGGGGACGAACGGGAACGGCGGCGGCGAGCGGACCGGGGACCGTCTCCGCAGCCGTCCCGCGCGGTGGCCGAGCTGCTGCCAGCGGCGCGAAAGGTCCGGGACCGGCTCTCCGCAGACGGCCAGGCACTGACCCGGGCAGCGCTCGCCGAAGCCCTCCGCGCAGCCGGTCACACCGTGTCCAACATCCGAATATCCGAACTGCTCAAGACCCTCAAGGTCGAGTCGTCGGCACCACCCGGACTGATCGTTAGCCCGGTCATGCCGACCAACCCGACGTCACCGCCTCTGTCACCGGAGCGGCGCGACGGTGGCGGAGCAGCCACCCCTGCGCCGGTCGACCCCGACAGGGCTACCCCGCTCCTACCGCACAACCATCCATCTCATAACCAGGAGAAGCCCGATCATGAACAGCCCCACGAACCCCGCTGACCAGACAACCCGCACGACGACCGACAGCACCACCGCGTCCAGCGTCGGGCAGGTGTGGACGGTCGAGCGCATCCGTGCCCTCGGCGTGACCACCACTCTCGCCACAACCGCGTCGGTGCTCGGGATCAGCCGATCCCAGGCGTACCGGCTCGCCGCCACCGACGAGTTCCCCATACCGCTCATCCGGGCCGGCAGCCGCATCATCGTCCCGGTCGCCGCCCTGCTCCACCTCCTCCAACCCGACCCCGCCGCAACCAGCGGCGGGCGACTTGAAGCCGACGCGAAGGTGAGCGTGGATGCGATGACCCCGTCACCAGCGGATTCCACCCGACACTGCTGGCGGCACCACAGAGAGCATCCAGGAGACGATGAGTGAAGGGATCCACCTTCAAACGCTGCGGCTGCCGCGACAGCGTCACGGGCCGGCGGCTGGGACGCTCCTGCCCCCAGCTTCGCCGGCCCGGCGGCGGCTGGTCCCGCACCCACGGCCACTGGCACTGGCAGATCGAAGTCCCCGCCCGCGCCGACGGCACCCGCCGACCGCTCCGTCACGGCCCCTACACCACCCAGGCCGACGCGGACGCCGTCCTGGACCGGATCCGGGCCGCGCTCGCCGTCCCCGATCCCACCGACGCGCACACCACCGTAAAGACCGGCGATCTGATCGAAGCCGCCGTAAAGACCGGGGCGCCGGTTCCGGCCCCGGACGAGGTCCGGCGGGCGCTACACCTGGACATCACCCCGACCGAGCTGCCCACGATGCAGGCGTACCTGACCGACTGGCTCGCCAGACGCAAGAACATCAAGACAGGCACCCTGCGCTCCTATGAGGGGCACATCCGGTTGTACCTGATCCCGCACCTCGGCCAACTGCGCATCGACCGGCTCCGCCCCGGCCACATCGACGCCATGTACGACGCCATCGCCGAACGCAACACCACCATCGCCACCCTTCGCGCCAGCCGCGACCCCGCCAAAAGTGACCAGGTCAAGAACCAGCGGATCGTCGGCAACCGGACCCTGCACGTCATCCACGCCACCCTGCGCAAAGCCCTCAACGACGCGATGCGCCGCCACCGCTACATCGACACCAACCCCGCCCTCATGGTCGAACTACCGACAGCCCGACCACCCAAGCCCACCATCTGGACCGACCAACGCGTAAAAACCTGGCGCGACACCGGCAAGACCCCCAGCCCCGTCATGATCTGGACCCCCGAACACACCGGCAGATTCCTCGACCACACCCACGACGCGCAGGACCGGCTCTACGCCCTCTACCACCTCATCGCCTTCACCGGCCTACGCCGCGGCGAAGCCTGCGGCCTGCACTGGGACGACCTCGACCTCGACGCAGCCACCCTCACCGTCCGCTGGCAACTCGTCCAACACGGCTGGGCCACCGCCATCGACACACCCAAAACCACCGACAGCGAAGCCGCGGTCGCCCTCGACACCGAAACCGTCGCCGTCCTACGCGCCCACCGCACCCGGCAACACCGCGAACGCCTCGCGGCCGGTGCTGCCTGGACCACCACCGGGCTCGTGTTCACCACCCCGACAGGTGGTCGACTCCACCCTGCCGACGTCACCGACCACTTCCACCACCTCGCCAACCAAGCCGGGCTACCACCCATCCGGCTCCACGACCTCCGCCACGGCGCCGCCACCATGGGCCTCGCCGCCGGCGTCCAGATGAAGATCATTTCTAACCGACTCCGCCACTCAAGCCCACACTTCACCGCGAAGTTCTACGGCGACGTACTCCCCGAGCTCTCCCACGCCGCCGCCGAAGTAACCGCGTCGATCGTCCCGCGGCAGCGCGCCGCTAAAAGGTCGGCGTAGCCCGGGGAGGCCGGGACCCGTCTTCGCGGCTGATCTTGGTTGTTGGGTGGTCAGTGGCCGACAGGGTGAGCGGGCCCCGAAGGCGATCTGGAAGGCGTTCAGCGGTGCCTCGCCGCCGCTGCTGACGCGCACCAACGATGAAGGCCCTGGCCTGGTAGATATCAGCCAGGCCAGGGATCTTTCCGCGTACGCCGGTGATGGGTAGCACGATGGCTGCTCGGGCGCCGTTGGAACGGATCGGCGTCCGTGGATGCGATGCCAGGCAGACCAGTAGATCAGGACCAGCTGCCAGTTGGCTGACCCAGTTCGACGGCACACCATGCCCTCGCCAATAGTGACGATCGGGTCACCTCGGGTTACCTCGTAGGTGGAACACTGAATGTTTCGGCGAGGCCACTCCCTTGTCGCGCCGACGAGCTCTGGTAAGACTTCACCCTGTGACGACAGAGCCGGCCTGGACCACCGCTGCAGAGGACCGCAAGAAGGAGCGGGAGCGAGCTGAACTTCACCGGGTGATCTGGAAGATCGCCCACGACCTGCGTGGAAGCGTGGATGGCTGGGACTTCAAGGCCTATGTGCTGGGGATGCTCTTCTACCGATTCGTCTCAGAGAACCTGACGGCCTACCTCAACGAGGCCGAGCGCAGCGCGGGCAACGAGGACTTCGATTACCGCTACCTGTCCAACGCCGACGCCGAGCTCGGGCGCGAGGAGACGGTCAAGGAGAAGGGCTTCTTCATCCTGCCCCAGGACCTCTTCGCGAACGTGCGCCAGCGGGCCAGCAAGGATGAAAATCTCAACGAGACTCTGACGCGGGTGTTCACCAACATCGAAGCCAGCGCGGTCGGCACCGCTTCCGAGGACGACATCAAGGGCCTTTTCGCCGACCTCGACGTCAACAGCGGCAAGCTCGGCCCCACCGTTGCGAAGCGCAACGAGAGGCTGGTCAAGCTCCTCGACGCGATCGGATCCCTGAACTTCGGCAACGGCGAGTTCAACGAGAACACCATCGACCTGTTCGGTGACGCGTACGAGTACCTGATGCAGATGTACGCATCCGCGGCCGGCAAGTCTGGCGGGGAGTACTACACACCGCAGGAGGTCTCCGAGCTGCTCGCCAGGATCACGGTGGTCGGCAAGACCGAGGTTAACAAGGTCTACGACCCCGCCTGCGGCTCGGGTTCATTGCTGCTGAAGTTCAAGAAGGTGCTGCCCAACGGGGTCCGGCAGGGCTACTTCGGTCAGGAGATCAACCTGACCACGTACAACCTGTGCCGGATCAACATGTTCCTGCACGACATCCCGTACGAGAAGTTCGACATCGCCCACGGCGACACGCTGATCGACCCGTACCACTGGGACGACGAGCCGTTCGAGGCGATCGTCTCCAACCCGCCCTACTCCACACGCTGGCAAGGTGACTCGAACCCGCTGCTGATCAACGACGAGCGGTACGCCCCCGCAGGTGTGCTGGCGCCGAAATCGAAAGCTGACTTGGCGTTCACGATGCACATGCTGTCGTGGTTGGCGGTCAACGGCACGGCCGCGATCGTCGAGTTCCCCGGTGTGCTCTACCGCAGCGGCGCGGAGCAGAAGATCCGGAAATACCTCACTGACAACAACTACGTCGACACCGTCATCCAGCTCCCACCGGACCTCTTCTTCGGGGTGGCTATCGCGACGTGCATCATCGTGCTGAAAAAGTCGAAGACCGACAACCGGGTGCTATTCATCGACGCCTCGGCCGAGTTCACGCGCCAGGGCAATAAGAACAAGCTCGCCGCCGGCCACCAAGCCAAGATCCTCGAGGCGTTCACCCGCCGGGCGACCGTCGACCACTTCGCGGCCCTGGTCGACTACGAGACCATCCGCCAAAACGATTACAACCTCGCGGTCAGCTCATACGTCGCGACGGAGGACGTCCGCGAAGCCGTCGATATCAAGGCGCTGAACGCCGAAATCTCCCGGATAGTCGCCCATCAAGCTGAGCTGCGCACACAAATCGATGCCATTGTCGGCGACCTGGAATCCGACGATGCGACTGTCTGAACTGTTGTCCAAAGCCCCAGCCACCGAGGAGGCGCAGGTCGAGCGCTTCCTCAATGCCCGCCTAGCCTGGGGCAAACATAAGACGATCGAGGTTGGCAGAGTCGCTATCAACTTTAAGTGCAAGACCTGCGACGACGTTCGGACGTTCATGTCGGGAGACAAGCTGTCCTGCCTCGGCGTTGGGGATCGCGTTTTGAGCATCGATGCGTGCCTTAAATGCCCAGTTTGCCAAGCGGCCATAGAAGCCTGGTTCCTCGTAGTGTCCAGGGATGAAATGGACGGACCGGCACCGACCGTGCGGTTGGAGCGGTATGTCGACAACCGGCGCGGCATGGCGAGCCGGGTCGGAGTCGGTGCCGGTGATTTCGATGATCTGCTGGAGCGTGCGCAACTCGCCTACGAGCTGCAGCTCGGTGCCGGATCCATGGTCTACCTCCGGAAGATTTTCGAAGCGATCACCAAGCAGGTCGCCGATATCGCAGGCATACCCATTACCGGTAACAACGGCGGTCGTAAGCCGTTCCGCAGCCTCTTACAAGAGGTCGACGAGCAGCACCACATCATTCCGCCGGCATTCTCCAGCGACGGATACAAGTTATTCAGCGAGCTGAGCAATATTGTCCACGGAGACTCAAGTGACGAGGTGGCCCTGCAGAAGTACGACCCCTGTCGAAGGTTGGTCATCGGAATCATCCATAATGTCGCCAGTGACCAGGAGATGAAGCGGGCAATCGATGCACTCGGATGGAATATTGACAGGGTGAATGTGCCCCCGGGTGGGGTGATGGCACCATGAGCGAGTTCAATAGGCTGCTCGCCGAGCATTGCTCGGATGGTGTTGAGGTCATGATGCTCGGCGAGATCGGAACCTTTGTCCGCGGACGTCGCTTTACCAAAGCTGACATGGTCGAGGAGGGAATTCCCTGTATCCACTACGGGGAGATCTACACAGAATATGGCGTGTCCACACGCGCCACCGTCTCGTATGTAAGGGAGGATCTGCGTAATCAGCTGCGCTACGCCCAGCCGGGGGACGTGATCGTCGCTAGCGTTGGAGAGACGGTTGAGGATGTGGGAAAGGCCGTGGCTTGGCTCGGCGAAGGGGAGGTCGCGATCCACGATGACTCGTTTCTGTTCCGGAGCGAACTCAATCCGACCTACGTCTCCTACTACTTCCAGACCAGCGCCTTCCGGGCCGAGAAGGAGCAGCATGTCGCCCGTGCCAAGGTGAAGAGGCTCTCCAGTAGCGGCCTGAGCAGGGTCACCATTCCGGTTCCTCCACCTGAGGTTCAGAGCGAAATCGTACGGATCCTCGATAAGATGATTGATCTGCAAGCTGAGCTGCAAGCTGAGCTGCAAGCCCGCGCGCGCCAGTACGAGCATTACCGGGACCAACTCCTCACATTTACGGAGAGAGATAAAGTTAGGTGGGCGACCTTGGGCGAGTTGGCGACGGTTCGAACAGGGCAGCCCCCCGGAGACGTCTTCGCTTCCGTTACCAAGGGCGGCGCAATCCCATTTGTTAATGCTGGGACCACCGCTTCGGGATGGGTTCTGGAGGCCAACACGCAAGGTGATGCCGTCACGATTCCGTCCCGGGGTCAAGGCGGGGTCGGGGTTGTTGGATACCAGGCATATGACTTCTGGTGCGGGCCGCTCTGCTATCGGGTCCGGAGCGTTGATGTAAACATCGTGACGACGAAGTACCTCTACTACTTCCTGAAGTCAATCCAGCCGTCGATCCGTCGCCTACAGCAGGCCGGCGGGACACCTGCGTTGAATCGGAAGGAACTAATCACGGTCGAGGTGGCATTACCGAGCCGAGGAGAGCAGGAGCGGATCGTGGCGATCCTCGACCGCTTCGATGCGCTAACGAGCGATATGAAGATGGGTCTGCCAGCAGAGATCGAGGCTCGGCGGAAGCAGTACGAGTACTACCGGGACAGGTTGCTGAAGTTCAAGGAGAAGGTGGCGTGAGTCCGAGCGGCGGTGTGGAGGCACCGGACTCGGCGCTGCGGTACGAGCCCATCGCGATGAGCGACGAATCCACCGTCGTTGCGGCGTACGAGCCGGATGATGGTGTCGATCAGGGCTACCAGTCCGAGGCTCAGCTTGAGGCTGAGTTCATTGAGCAGCTGGTACAGCAGGCGTACGAGCGACTTCACATCACGTCGTCTGCCGACCTGGAGGTGAACCTCCGTCGTCAGCTGGAGCTGCTGAACAATATGGTCTTCAGCGACGACGAGTGGAAATGGTTCTTCGCCAAGAAGATTGCTTCGAAGAATGAGGGCATAGTCGAGAAGACGGCGCGCATTCAGGAGGACCCGATCCAGGTCCTCGCGCGTGACGACGGCACGAGCAAGAACATCAAGCTGATCGACAAGTCGAACATCCATGCCAACCGACTCCAGGTGATCAACCAGTACGAGACGATTGGTGCGGGTGCGGGTGCGGGTGCGGGTGCGGGTGCGGTGCGCAGGCACCGCTATGACGTGACGATCCTGGTTAACGGCTTGCCGATGGTGCATATCGAGCTGAAACGGCGTGGGGTGCCCTTGAAGGAGGCGTTCAACCAGATCAACCGCTACCAGCGGGAGTCGTTCTGGGCCGGTTCCGGACTTTTCGAGTACATCCAGCTCTTCGTAATCTCCAACGGCACGCACACCAAGTACTACGCGAACACGACTCGTGCCCGGAAGGTGGCTGAGTCCGAGAGTGGCAAGCGTAGGCGGAAGCAGACATCGAACTCGTTTGAGTTCACTTCGTGGTGGACCGACGCGGAAAACCGGCGCATTGGCGACCTCAACGCGTTCACCCGGACATTCTTCTCCAAGCACACGCTGCTGAACGTGTTGACGAAGTACTGCGTCTTCGACGTCGCCCGCACCCTGCTGGTGATGCGGCCTTACCAGATCGTGGCGGCTGAGCGGATCCTGCGGCGAGTGGTGTCCTCGGCAAAGGCCACCGGACCGAAGGCTGGGGGCTACATCTGGCATACCACCGGGTCGGGAAAGACGCTGACATCGTTCAAGACCGCGCAGCTCGCGTCGAAGATGGAGAGTATCGACAAGGTTCTCTTCGTAGTGGACCGCAAGGACCTCGATTACCAGACGATGCTGGAGTATAACCGCTTCGAAAAGGACTCGGTCAACGGGTCACGATCGACTGCCGAGC
Organism: Micromonospora sp. NPDC048898; assembly: GCF_043198035.1. Classification (NCBI taxonomy): domain Bacteria; kingdom Bacillati; phylum Actinomycetota; class Actinomycetes; order Micromonosporales; family Micromonosporaceae; genus Micromonospora; species Micromonospora sp. NPDC048898. The sequence continues at coordinate 31,570 of NZ_JBICUF010000007.1, read as the reverse complement.
TCAAGCGGCAACTTCAAGACCAGAGCGCTTCAATCATCGTCACCACGATCCAGAAGCTGTCGCGGTTCATCGAGCAGAACAAAGGCCACGAGATTACCGATGGCCGCGTATTGCTGATCTTCGATGAGTGCCACCGGAGCCAGTTCGGGGACATGGGGACTGCGGTGCGCAAGGCGTTCCGCCGCTCGCACCTCTTCGGGTTCACTGGCACCCCGATCTTCCCGCAGAACGCCGGCGGGGCGACGAAGGATACTACCGAGAAGATCTTCGGCGACCGACTACACAGCTACACGATCTTGGACGCGATCAACGACGGCAACGTGCTCCCCTTCCGCGTCTCCTACCAAAACACTCTGCGGGCAGCGGGCGACGTCGAAGACAAGCAAGTCGCCGGAATCGACACCGAAGAAGTCCTGCGCCATCCCGAGCGAATTCGGAAGATCGTCGCATATATCCTCGACCACTTCGATGCCAAGACCATGCGCACCCAAGGTTACAGCCTGGGTGAAAAGCGAGTACGTGGCTTTAACTCGATGTTGGCGACCGCGTCAATCCCCGCCTTGAAGATCTATTATGAGGAGTTTGCCCGGCAGCAGACCGAGCGTGCGGCTGCGGACCTGTCCTACCAGCCGCTTAAGATCGCCACGATCTTCAGCTACGCGGTCAACGAGGACGAAGAGATCGGCGGCATCCTCGATGACGAGGCGATGGACGCGGACCACCTCAACGCCTCCTCCCGCGACTTCCTCGAACGTGCGATCAGCGACTACAACGCCGCTTTCGGCACGACGTACGACACCTCGGCGGCGAAGTTCGAGAACTACTACAAAGACCTCGCGCGTCGAGTGAGGGATCGTGAGGTCGACTTGGTCATCGTCGTAAATATGTTCCTGACCGGGTTCGACGCAACCACACTGAACACGCTGTGGGTAGACAAGAACCTCAAGTCCCACGGGCTGATCCAAGCGTTCTCCCGCACTAACCGGATCCTAAACTCGGTCAAGGCCTACGGCAACATCGTCTGCTTCCGCAATTTGGAGAAGGCCGTCGACGATGCCCTGGTGCTCTTCGGCAACTCTGAGGCCCACGGAGTGGTGCTGCTCAAGCCGTACACCCACTACCACGCCGGGTATGTCAGCCTGGTTGAGCAACTCCTGGAGCAGTGCCCACCCGGAACCGAGCCCCTCGGGGAGGCTCAGCAGAAGGCGTTCGTCGTGCTCTTCGGTCGGATCCTCAGACTGCGCAACATCTTGACCTCCTTCGACGAGTTCGCCCGCGACGAGTCGTTGCCGTCGAGGCAACTGCAGAACTACACGAGCCTCTACAACGCACTGTGGGAGAGGCACCGCAAGCGGGACACCGGCGAGAAGGAGTCGATTCTCGACGACGTCGTCTTTGAGATCGAGCTCATCAAGCAGGTTGAGGTCAATTTCGACTACATCCTGATGCTGGTGCAGAGGTGGCGTGACGAGGGCCAGGACGATATGGGCGAGGAAGGCAGGATGCCGCTACATGCCATCGAGGAAGCCATCGATGCCAGCCCATCGCTGCGAAACAAGAAGGACCTAATCATGGAATTTGTCGACTCCATGTCGGTCACTGGCGAGGTCAGCGACGACTGGCGCTTCTTCGTCACCCAACGACGAGAAGCCGAACTCGCCGAGATCATCGATGCCGAGCGCCTTCGGCCCGAGCAGACGAAGTCGTTTGTTGAAGCGGCCTTCCGCGACGGCGCGATCGCAACCAACGGAACGGCGATCACACAGGTCCTGCCGCCGGTCTCGCGCTTCGCGAAGGACAACAACCTCGGTGCCAAGAAGGAGCGCGTTATCGCGAAGCTGACCGAATACTTCGAGCGCTTTGCCATGTTGGCCTGAAAGGCGCCGCTGTCGTGGGTCACCCGGCATTTCCGGTCCGACTGCAATTCGCCCGTCGATCTTGGCTTGCCCCATGGTCCGAGGCCGGCGCGACGACCACGGCATCACCAACCCTGCTCATCGTGAGCCCAGCCCCGGGGAAGGAGCAGCTGCGCAACTTGTTGTTGCCGCTGCTGCTGACCAGCCGATGACGCCGGGTCTGGGCTCCGAACTGCTGAGCCAAGGGTGGGTGCGGTGTGGTGGCGTCGTCCGCGGCGCGACGTTCCCCGGCACACCGATATTTGTTGGTCTACTGGGTTGAGCGGCCGATGGCGGTTCATCCGGATCGCTTCTCGTGTTCAGGCGGCTGGCCTTCGATGTGGCCGGTCCCTTACGGCGGCGGCCAGGGCGGCGCCGGTTGCAGCCAGATCGATGGGCGCGCCGGCGAGCTGATGGGCTAGCTCATCGATGCGATACCGCAACAGCCGCTGATATCGGACTGCGTAGACGGCGACTTGAGTGACGCGGTGACCATCGTGATCGGCGAGCAGCGCGTACGTCAAGATCTGACGGATCAGCTCGTCAAGATAGCGGTCCTCGTCGAGTCGACCACTCTTCACTTCCAACACGGTGGTACCAAGGAGGAAGTCGGCGTGGCGGCGTCCGTCGAGCAGGGACAGCTGCGCGGTCGCCGGCCCGTAGGAGCGGAAAGCGCTGTGGAAGCCACTGGAGTAGCTGGCCCAGACGGTACGGAACGCCCGCCTCGTGTGATATATCTCGTCGACACGACCGCTGAGGAGACGCGGGTACTGCTCAAGGAGATGCTGCGCGACATCTACGGAGTCTCTGCAATGACGATCAAGATCGTTGAGCAGATTGCGGACCTGGGCGAGCCGACCGGCGACGGTGAAGACACGCGCCGGCTGCGGCGCTGAGCCGCTACGGCGCCATACGTCGTATGCCGTGGCGGCGTTGTGGGTGGGCCCGTAGCCGGCGATGCTAAGCAATCGGGCCGCAAGGTCGTGGTCGAGGCAGTGGAGCAAGCGAAGGTACGGGCTCTGGTCGCACAAGGCCAGGCCGATCGCGAGTTCCACAACGTGGCCGAAGAACGACTTGTTCGGCGGGTCGATCAGCAGAACTGGACAGCGGCGAAGATCCGCCGCAATCTCGGCGCGCAGAACATGCTGGTACGGAAACCTCTCGGCCAGCAAGGCGCCGACGGGATCCTGCGGGACGCCATGGGATCCGGCGATCATGGTGGTACTCCTCTCACGGCGGTAGCGACGCTGACCACGGGTGTGGCAGCGTGGGGCCCGACTGGTAGGGAACGCGTGAGACCGGCGGCCCGTCCAGATAGGCGGAACGTCCTCAGCAACAAGATGGGTAGAGCCGCAAGCGGTCTGTAGCCCTCGGCGTTCACGCCTGATGTGGGCTCCGCGAGAGAAAGCGGCAAGCAGTGGGAGACGGATAGACCGGCGTCCCGACTCCTGCACCGTACGACGGACACGAGCGACGCACAAGGACCTCTACGCCCACCGCTTCGAGTAGCGTGGCCGGCCAAGCACCGGTTCCGCTCAGCTGGCTTATGGTCGTCCGGGACGCGGGTATGCGGGTGCTCGCCGGGTGCTCGCGCGCCGTGGACGACGGGCATCCGGTGGTACACGGCGGCCCACAGGCAATGAACTGGTAGGGGCCGTGGGACTGTCAGCGCCGTGCGGGACCGATGAGCACGGCATCAACGGGACTCTTAATCCGCGGGTTCGGGGTTCGAGTCCCTGGCGGCGCACCAACGATCAAGGCCTTGGCCTGGTGATTCACACCGGGTCGGGGCCTTTTTCGTGTACGCCGGTGGTGGGTGGTCGCTCGGTGAGTGCTCGGGAGCCGTTGGGCCGGGCTAAGCCTGTGGGGACAGCGGTGCGGTGGATAAGTAAGATCAGCATCGGGCGCGTCGCGTGGACCCATACACCGTCACGGGAGCCTCGGTAGCGTGTCGCGGTATGGATCCAGGCCCGGCAGGGGCACCTGCAGGCGACGTGTTGCTGCTGTCCGGTATCGCCTGCACGTCTGCGATCCATTCAGCGATCGCCGTGTGCGACCGGTGGCCAGCTACCTCCGCGCAAGCCACCACCGAGAGCCGGTAACGAACGTGGCGGCCATGCCCGCCTAGCTGCCACCCAAAAACGGCGCTGCTGTTCCAATCCATTCAAGTCGGACATCGTTAGGATTTTGCGGGGTCTTGGGTCTCTGCCGGTGCGAGCGTGAGCGATTGGGAACGACACGCTACCCTCCTAGCACGAATTCGTGGGGGATTGCGGATGACCCGAAGGCCTTTCGTCATTCGCTACGGTGCACAGGTGAAGTACTCAGTCGATGTTCGCTAGGGAGAGCATGAACGAGATCTCAGGACTACCCGAATTTTGGGAGGATTTTTGTTCCCTAGGAAAGGAAGTTGACTATTTTGTAACCGCCCGGCTGTTCGACGGGACACCCGCGGCATGGCCTCACGAGCTTAACTACATCAAATGGCGGCATCGGGTTGCAGCTCAACTTGGCATCGACCCGATGGCGGTCCAGTTGGTCGGAAGTGCCCGTTTGGGCTATTCGCTCAACCCAAGAAAGCACTTTAGGAAGTTCCATAAAAGCTCGGACTTGGACATCGCGGTGATCTCGCCAGAGCTATTCGATCGAGCGTGGGGCGAGCTCCGAGAAATCATCGAAGATGAATTCTTCGCCAATAAGAAGAACTATCTTCGGAAGCTGGTTTTCGAAGAATGCATCGCCCTCGACGTCATACTGCCTCGCCTATCTTTCGGTGAGCGGTGGTCACGGTCGAGAGACAGCTTCATCGAGGACCTCGGCGAGGCTTTCATAAACTGCGAAGTCAATTATCGACTGTACCGCAACCATAAGTCACTCAGGGCCTATCAGGTGAAGAGTGTGAATATCGCGCGGAATCGCGCGATCGAGGAGGGCGTGCACAATGGCTGATCACGGGCTCAAGTTCGAGATCGAGTCGAAGACCGTAGCGGAGTTTCGGTCGCTGAACAAATCCGGCGAACTGATCCTTCAGCCTGAGTATCAGCGGCAAGCAGTTTGGCCCGAACGGGCCAAGGTGTCCTTGATGGAGACCATACTCCTCGGATATCCAATCCCTGAGATCTATCTCGCTTACGAGACCTCGCCGGAAGGTGAGCAAAAGGCTTCCGTTGTTGACGGTCAGCAACGCCTTACCTCACTGCTTGGGTTTCTGAACAACAAATTCCCGCTGGATGGGCTGGAAGACGAAAAGCTGAGAGATAAGTTCGAGGGATTGTTTTTTACGGAACTCCCCGACGATGTGCGTCAAGAGTTCTTCCAGTACCGGTTCCCAATTCGGCGCCTATCGAACCTTGCCGATGAGTTTGTGCGCGCAGTTTTCGCCCGCGTCAACAGGGTTAATATGGTGCTAACGGAGCAAGAGCTCCGAAACGCTCTGTTGCCTGGCCCGTTCAACGATTTCCTGAAGGACTGCGTAGCTCACCCAATAAGTGCGGTGTCCGGAGTGTTCAGTGGTGAGCGACGAAAGCGGGGCGGTGACCTAGAGTTCTATGCCGAAGTATTCGGCACCTGCATCTTCGGGCTGTCAAATAAAAAGACCGAACTCGACGAGCGCTATGACAAAATTTCCGCAGATTTCGAAGATTACCAGGATCGTTCAATGGAATTCCTCGCGCTACTGACATTCTTGAAGAACGCTATTAAGTGGGCAGGTAGAACCAGGTGGTCGAATATTGTCGATATGTTCACGCTGCTGCACGTATCTTGGGGGCTGCGGGAGCAGTTCGGCATTGCCGAGTCGGTTCAGGCGGAGCAGATTCGGGATTTTCTGGACCTATTTCAGCGCGCAGTTTCAGCCAGGAAGCGAAACAGTGAGAATGGTGAAGGTGTCGATCTCACCGCATCTCTTTCAACAATGCTCGAAATGGCGCCAGAGGAAGTTGATAAGGCCATCGAAGGCTATATGGCAGGTATTAGGAACTCGTCCGACTTGGGATCACGCCGAATCCGTTCCCAGCAGCTGGGGTTCTTGCTTCTTAAGAAGCTTGAGAATTGAAAGAACGTGCTGTTGCGACTTGTGATCACCTCGAAAATGAGCTTTTTCCTGAGTGCGGTTCGCCGCGGTGTGGTGCAGGACGAGGGCGGCCTGGATTCTCGCGGTGGCGCGGCGCGGGCGGCGGGGCGCTCCGGAGCCTGCGCTTAATCCCATGAGGGAAACCGTGAGGGCTTATCTTGGGTCTTCCGGATGCCGCCCCCAAGCGTCCACTCTAGATGGGCTGTCGACTCGACCGCCATTGACTTGATGTGACGGCGCGGATGCGCTGTGCCAGCAGGTGATCGTCGTCGGATTGGAGGTGATCGTGGCCGTGCAGGTGGATCCCGAGTGGTGGAGTTCGGGGCTCTGGAGTGGCCGACGCGCTACACGTCATGGCCATGGCCCAGATCAAACGAGCGACCCCGGCCGCGACTACTACCAGCGCAAACGAGCCGCAGGCAAATCCCACAAGGAAGCCGTGTGCTGCCTGAAGCGGCGCCTTTCCGACGTCGTCTACCGCACCATGATCAAAGACACGGAGACTTCTCTGCTGCCGACGGGTTGACAAGAGAGGTGCCGTTAGCGAGACAGCCCTCGGCCTTCTGAAGTCCTGTGGCGAAAGTCGCTAGGCGCGCAGTACCGGAATGCTGTCGAGCTGATCTTGACGGAGGTTTGGCCTGATGATGCCGGACGGCCGTCCCCGATCGGGTCTGCAGGCCACTACCTCGTTCGGCGTGATCGCGAAGTCGACGCTGAAGTCGTGCTCCGCGTCGGGCAACTCGTCATCGAGGAGTTGGGTCTGGTGGATCGTGGTGGCGATGGCGGTCTCGGTGGTGACGAGGCCGGCCTCGGTGAGGAGGGCGATCTCCAGGTCCGAGTAGCCCGCACCCTTGCCGATCCGCACGCCGCTCTGGCGACTGACGGCGACGCTGCCACAGACGATGAGGTCCACCGGATGCATCTCGTCGGGTCCCACTGTGGGAGCGACCTGCGGTGCACCGCTACTGGTAACTGCGGTCTCGATTGGTGCGGTGAGGTTGGCAGGGTCGAGCAGATAGAAGGGCTTGGGGGTGGCGAGTCTCGGGACCGCCATGTAGAGCAGCTTGCCTTCCCGCAGGGCTCGTACCCGGACGGGAAGTTGTGCCCGGTCCGGGTTGCACTTGATCACTCGGGCGTTCTTCCAGATGTCCAGTTCCGCGAGGTGGGCTGCGGCCTCCTCCTTGCCGACGAAGTCGGGGATGTGACCGTGCACGCCGGGCGGGGCGGCGCCTTGACGTTCGAGGAGGTCCCACACGCGTTGCCGAACAGCGTGTTTGGCGCGGTCGATGTCGGTCACGTTGGTGCTCCTACGGGCTCATGAGGGTGAGGAGTCGGTCGTTCACGTCCTGGACCGGGGGCTCGTTGCGCCAGGGGCGTAGCTGCCGGGCGGCGGCGAAGGCGAGGTTGAGCCCGCCACCGGCACGGGTCCGCTCGATGACGTCGATGGCCTGGTGCAGGTAGGACGTTGCGGCGTCGACGTCGCGTCGGAGGATGCTGGCGAGGGCCAGGTTGCCGAGGATGACGGCTGTGGATTTGCGGCGTGCGGCGATCAGTTGTCGGGCGTTCTCCAACGCTGGCACGGCTTGGTCTGGCTTGTTGAGGGAGAGCCAGCAGGATCCCGCGAGCCTCGTGTAGTGGCTGGGGCAGAAGATGTCGGTGGCTGGGTCTCGGGCGTCGACGGCGGCGAAGTGAGCTTCAGCGGCACCGAGGGCGTCGGAGCAGCCCCCGGCCTGACCGAGCATCGCGTGTGCCTCAGCCCGGTGCAGTTGGGCGAGGCCGGTGATGACGTGACTGTCGTCGTGACTGACGGCGGCGGCGCGGATCGTCAGGACGAGACCGGCGTTGGGTTGCTTGGTGCCGTAGAGGGCGAGGTAGCTCTTGCGGAGCAACGCGTTGGCCTCGGTGACCGGGTCTCGCGTTTCCTGGGCCGCGCTGATCGCCTGGTCGAAGTAGGCGCCGCTGGCGACATGGTCGCGCCGCTGCGAGGCGTCCCAGCGCGAGTTGGCCCATCAGCGTCGCGGACTCGGCGACTGCTGCCGCCAACTCGCGCTGCACCGGCCCGTTGCTGGCGTGCTGGCGAAGGAAGATCGCCTGACCGTGTAGTTGCCCGGCCTCGGCGAGCAGGAGCGTCGAGGGCGTCTGGTCGTAGCGCTCGTCGAGGCGCCGCACGCGCTCCCTCAGGTGCGCCACAGCGATCAGGTCGACGCGGCCGGGGTTGCGCAGCACGTAGCCGAGACGCTCGTCGGGCGGTGCCGGTGCCTGGCCGACGTTGGCCAGGAGGTCGGCCAGTTCCTCGATCGACAACTTGAGGGCCCCAGCGAGACGCGGGCGGTGCCAGGGCTGCGGGTCAGTCTCCGCCCGTGCCCACCGCACGATGGTGGAGCGGTCGACGCCGAGGGCTTCGGCGAGGCGTTCCTGGCTCAGGCCGATCGTCTTGCGGCGCTGGGCAAGCCGGTGCCGACGCCTGTCCGCCACGTGCCGCCTCCCTTCGCCGCCATCCGTCACGGTCCATTCACCCAGCTCACCCCGTGCGACGCAATGGGGATGCGTCAGTTCTGCGCCGTTGCCGCGCTGGGTGCCAGCGACCGCCGGGGCTTGTGTAGACGCATGGCTGGAACGGGTGAGAGCAGAAGCCCCTGCGCCGGCCGTTCCGCTGCCATTCCAAGCCCGACCTACCGAGGGGGGAAGACGTGAGCGCCCAGGAGCGAGACCGGCTTGATGCCACCGGAGCGTCCTCTGCCGCCCGGACTCAGGAGGAGCCCGCGCGCCTTACCCCAGGCCAACGCCTCGACTCCGGGGGCAGAGAGCACACCCCGCTGCGCCGATCTGGCTCTGCCGTGCCTGCGGCCAACCCTGGCCCTGTGGCCGGGCGAAGCTCGCTCTCGTCAGCGAGTACGACGGCGATCAGGTCAGCCTGTGCCTCTACCTGGCCCGTATGCTCCATGACGCCATCGACGACCTGCACAAACTCAACCCCACGACCGCCGGGTGCGCCGGTGACATGTTCGATCGGTTCCTTGGCTGGCCCACCCGACGAGCCCCCTCCTCCCGGACGACTGAGGCCAGCGCGCCGCAGCCTGAGGAGACCGAAGCATGAGGCTTCCCGCTTGCGGGTTGGGGATACATCACCGCGCAGGTGCTCTGTTCATTAGCATGCACTGCTCTGCATGAACTTGCACTCGTGAGTCGTCCTTGTTAATCTTCGCTGCATAGTCATGCGGAGGTGAGTATGGGGATCCGAGTCGCGGTTGCCGGTGCGAGCGGGTACGCAGGGGGTGAGCTGCTGCGCCTGATCGCCGGGCACCCGGAGTTCGATCTGGTCGCCGCCACCGCGCACAGCCAGGCAGGGCACCGTGTCGACGTGGTGCATCCGCAGCTCAGCGGGCTCGACCTGGTGCTCGGCGAGACCAATTCAACGACCCTGGCCGACGCGGACCTGGTCTTCCTGGCCCTGCCGCACGGTGAGTCGGCCGCCCTCGCGGCCCACCTGCCGGCCGACGTACGCGTCGTCGACCTGGGCGCGGACCACCGGCTCGCCGACCCGTACGCCTGGGCGCAGTACTACGGCGGCACGCACGCCGGGCAGTGGACCTACGGCCTGCCCGAGTTGCCCGGCCAGCGGGAGCTGATCGCCGGTTCCACCCGGGTGGCGAACACCGGCTGCTACGCCGCCGCGATCACCCTGGCGCTCGCGCCGCTGATCGCCGACGGCGCGGCCAGCCCGGCCGACGTGGTGGTGGTCGCCGCCTCCGGCACCTCCGGCGCGGGGCGGTCGGCCAAGGCTCACCTGCTGGCCAGCGAGGTGATGGGCGACCTGTCGCCGTACCGGGTGGGCACCCACCAGCACGTACCGGAGATCAAGCAGGCCACCGGCGCGACCGGCCTGTCGTTCACCCCGGTCCTGGCGCCGATGCCGCGCGGCATCCTGGCCACGGTCACGGCGGTGCCGGCGCGCGGCGTCGACCCGCAGGAGGTGCTGGCGCGGGCGTACGCCGACGCGCCGTTCGTGCACGTGCTGCCGGAGGGCCGTTGGCCGCACACCGCCGCCACGCTGGGCTCCAACTCGTGTCACCTACAGGCCACCGTCGACGTCGACTCGGGTCGCCTGATCGTGCTCAGCGCCCTGGACAACCTGGGCAAGGGCGCGGCCGGTCAGGCCGTACAGAACGCCAATCTGATGCTCGGCCTGCCGGAGACGACGGGCCTGTCGATCTGGGGGGTCAGCCCGTGAGTGTCACCACCCCACGGGGGTTCCGGGCGGCCGGGGTGGCCGCCGGCCTGAAGGCCAGTGGTGGCGCGGACGTCGCCGTGGTGGTCAACGACGGCCCGGACGCGGGTGTGGCAGGTGTGTTCACCACCAACCGGGTCAAGGCCGCACCGGTGCTCTGGAGCCAGCAGGTCGTGCGGGGCGGTGTAATCCGCGCGGTGGTGCTCAACTCCGGTGGTGCCAACGCCTGCAACGGCCCGGCCGGCTTCCAGGACACGCACGCCACCGCCGAGCACACCGCCGCCGCGCTGACCTCGGTCAGCCCCCGGCTGATCCTCGGTGCCGGTGAGGTGGCGGTCTGCTCCACCGGGCTGATCGGTGAGCGGCTGCCGATGCCGAAGCTGCTGTCCGGCGTCCGCTCGGCGATCCGCGGGCTCTCCCGGGACGGCGGCCTGGCCGCCGCCGAGGCGATCATGACCACGGACACCCGGCCCAAGACCACGGTGGCCCGGGGCGGCAGCTGGACGGTCGGCGGCATGGCCAAGGGCTCCGGGATGCTCGCGCCGGGGATGGCCACCATGCTGTGCGTGTTGACCACCGACGCGGTGGCCGGGCCGGCGACGCTGGACGAGGCGCTGCGCGCGGCGACCCGGGTCACCTTCGACCGGGTCGACTCCGACGGCTGCATGTCCACCAACGACACCGTGTTGCTGCTGGCCAGCGGTGCGAGCGGTATCGAGCCGACGCCTGCCGAGTTGACCGCCGCCGTGACCGAGGCCTGTCACGACCTGGCCCAGCAGTTGGTGGCCGACGCCGAGGGCGCCACCAAGGAGGTCGCCATCGACGTGGTCGGCGCCGCCGACGAGGACGACGCGGTCGAGGTGGGCCGCACTGTGGCGCGCAACAACCTGGTCAAGACGGCGTTGTTCGGCAACGACCCCAACTGGGGTCGGATCCTCGCCGCGGTCGGCACCACCGCCGCCGCCTTCGATCCGGACCAGGTGGACGTGGCGGTCAACGGGGTGTGGGTGTGCCGGGGCGGTGCCGGCGCCGAGGACCGCTCGAAGGTCGACCTGACCGGGCGCAACGTGACCATCCGGATCGACCTGCACGCCGGCTCGTCCGCCGCGACGATCTGGACCAACGACCTGTCCCACGCGTACGTGCACGAGAACTCGGCGTACTCCTCATGACTCTCAGCAGCGACCTCACCCGCGCCCAGGTCAAGGCGGAGACGCTGATCGAGGCGCTGCCCTGGCTGACGCGCTTCTCCGGCTCGACGGTGGTGGTGAAGTACGGCGGCAACGCGATGACCGACCCCGCGTTGCAGCGGGCGTTCGCCGCCGACATGGTCTTCCTGCGCTACGCCGGTCTCAAGCCCGTGGTGGTGCACGGCGGCGGGCCGCAGATCTCCGCCATGCTGGGTCGGCTCGGCATCGCCAGCGAGTTCCGGGGTGGGCTGCGGGTCACCACCGCCGAGGCGATGGACGTGGTCCGGATGGTGCTCGTCGGGCAGGTGGGTCGCGAGTTGGTCGGGCTGATCAACTCGCACGGCCCGTACGCGGTCGGCCTCTCCGGTGAGGACGCCCGGCTCTTCACCGCGGTGCGCCGCCCGGCGTACGTGGACGGGTTGCCGGTCGACGTCGGCCAGGTCGGTGACGTCGAGTCGGTCGACGTGTCCGCGGTGACCGACCTGATCGAGGCCGGTCGGATTCCGGTGATCTCCACGGTGGCACCGGACGCGGACGGGGTGCTGCACAACCTCAACGCGGACACCGCCGCCGCGGCGCTGGCCATCGCGTTGCGGGCCCGCAAGCTGGTCGTGCTCACCGACGTGGCCGGCCTGTACGCCGACTGGCCGGACACCACCAGCCTGGTCTCCGAGATCGTCGCGGACGACCTGGCCAAGCTGCTGCCCAGCCTGGAGTCGGGGATGGTGCCGAAGATGGAGGCCTGCCTGCGGGCGGTCCGTGGGGGAGTGCCGGCCGCGCACGTGGTCGACGGTCGGGTGGCGCACTCCACGTTGCTCGAGGTGTTCACGTCGGAAGGGTTCGGAACGATGGTGGTGCCGGGAGACGGGATGGTCGCATCGTGAGCACGTTGGCGCAGCGCTGGACGAAGTCCATGATGGACAACTACGGCACGCCGCCGCTGGCGTTGGTCTCCGGCGCCGGTGCCGTCGTGGTGGACGACGCCGGCCGGGAATACCTCGACCTGGTCGGTGGCATCGCGGTGAACGCCCTCGGGCACGCCCACCCGGCCGTGGTGGCGGCGGTGTCCAAGCAGGTCGCGACCCTCGGGCACGTCTCCAACCTCTATGTCGCCGAGCCGCCCGTCGCCCTGGCCGAGCTGTTGTTGGCGCTCGCCGGCCGGCCCGGCCGGGTCTTCTTCGCCAACTCGGGCGCCGAGGCCAACGAGGCGGCGTTCAAGTTGTCCCGGCGCACCGGCCGTACCCATGTGGTGTCCACCCGGGGCGGGTTCCACGGCCGCACCATGGGTGCCCTCGCCCTGACCGGTCAGCCGGCGAAGGCCGACCCGTTCCGGCCGCTGCCCGGCGAGGTGACCCACGTCGACTACGGCGACGTCCCGGCCCTCGAAGCGGCAGTCACGGACGCCACCGCCATGGTGATCCTGGAGCCCATCCAGGGCGAGAACGGCGTGGTCGTCCCGCCGGCCGGCTACCTGGCCGCGGCCCGGCGGATCACCGCCCGGCACGGCGCGCTGCTGGTCCTCGACGAGGTGCAGACCGGCATCGGCCGCACCGGCCACTGGTTCGCGCACCAGGCCGAGGGTGTGGAGCCGGACGTGGTCACCCTGGCCAAGGGTCTCGGCGGCGGGCTGCCCATCGGGGCCACGCTGGCCTTCGGCCGGGCTGCGGACCTGCTCACCCCCGGCTCGCACGGCACCACATTCGGCGGCAACCCGGTGAGCTGCGCGGCGGCGCTCGCGGTGGTGGCGACCATCGCCAACGAGGGCCTGCTGGACAACGTCAAGCGGGTCGGCGAGCGGCTGCGTCGTGGCATCGAGGCGCTGGGTCATCCACTGATCGGCGGGGTACGCGGCGCCGGGCTGCTGCTCGGCGTGACGCTCACCGCGCCGGTGGCGCCGGTGCTCGCCGCGGCGTTGCGCGAGGCCGGCTTCCTGGTCAACGCGGTGCAGCCGGGTGTGCTGCGGCTGGTCCCACCGCTGATCCTCACCGCCGCGCAGGCGGACACCTTCCTCGCGGCCCTACCCGCCGCCCTGGCGGCGACCGCCCCGGCGGCCGCCGGAACCGACGCAGATCTTGGAGGCAAAGCGCCCCTCCAGGGGCCGAAACCTTCCAAGATCTCGGCGTCGACGCCGACGCCGACGCCGACGACCACCACCACGACGGGAACGAGCGCATGACTCGGCACTTCCTGCGCGACGACGACCTCTCGCCGGCCGAGCAGTCCACGGTCCTCGACCTGGCGGCGCGGATGAAGGCGGACCGGTTCGGGCACCAGCCGCTGGCCGGCCCCCGTTCGGTGGCGGTGCTCTTCGACAAGCAGAGCCTGCGGACCAGGATCTCGTTCGACGCCGGCATCGCCGAGCTGGGCGGGCACCCCCTCGTGGTGGACACGCAGGTCACCCACTTCGGCCGGGGCGAGTCGCTCGCCGACGCGGGGCGGGTGCTGTCCCGCTACGTCGCGGCCATCGTGTTGCGGACCCACGGCGACGACCGGATCGCCGAGGTGGCGAGCGGCGCCACCGTGCCCGTGATCAACGCGCTCACCGACGGTTTCCACCCGTGCCAACTGCTGGCCGACCTGCTCACCATCCGGGAACGGTGCGGCGGCACGGCCGGGCGCACCCTGACCTACGTGGGCGACGGCGCGAACAACATGGCGCAGTCGTACCTGCTGGCCGGGGCGATGGCCGGCATGCACGTGCGGATCGCGGGGCCGGCCGGGTTCGCGCCGGACGAGGCCGTGCTGGACCGGGCGGCCCGGATCGCCGCCGACACCGGCGGGTCGGTGCGGGTGCTGACCGACCCGGCCCAGGCGGTACGCGACGCCGACGTGCTGGCCACCGACACCTGGACGTCGATGGGTCAGGAGTCCGACGGGCTGGACCGGATCACCCCGTTCCTGCCGTACCAGGTCAACAAGGAACTGCTCGGCCAGGCCGCGCCGGACGCGATCGTGCTGCACTGCCTGCCGGCCCACCGCGGTGAGGAGATCACCGACGAGGTGCTGGACGGGCCACAGAGCGCGGTCTTCGACCAGGCGGAGAACCGGCTGCACGCGCAGAAGGCGTTGCTGACCTTCCTGCTCGACACCGCGACCCAAGCCGCTGCGACCGGGGGCAGCGCGACTGCCGCCGCCTCGACCGTGGCCGCTGCGACCGGGGGCAGCGCGACCGCCGCCGCCGCGGCCAAGGTCCCCGCGACCGGGGAGTCCCGATGACCGGGCCGCTGACCCGGGCGGCCCGGCACGCCCGGATCGTGGAGCTGATCCGGGAGAAGGCGATCCGGTCGCAGACCGAGCTGGCCGACCTGCTCGCCGCCGACGGCGTCGTCGTCACCCAGGCCACCCTCTCGCGGGACCTGGAAGAGTTGGGCGCGGTCAAGGTGCGCGGCGGTGACGGGCCTGCCGTCTACCTGATCCCGGAGGACGGCCAGCGACCGTTGCGCGACGCCGAGGCCGCGCCGGCTCGGCTGGTGCGGTTGCTGCGCGAACTGCTCAACGGGGTCGACTCCAGCGGCAACATCGCCGTGCTGCGTACTCCGCCGGGCGCGGCCCAGTACCTGGCCAGTGCGTTGGACCGAGCGGGCCTGCCGGAGATCGTCGGCACCATCGCCGGTGACGACACCATTCTCGTGGTGGCCCGCGAGGCCGTCGGCGGGGCCGCGCTCGGTGACAAGCTCGCCGGTTGGGCCGGCCGGGACGACCACGCTGAAGGGACCACCACGCCATGACCGAGCGGGTCGTGCTCGCGTACTCCGGAGGGTTGGACACCTCCGTCGCCATTCCGTACCTGGCCGAACAGACCGGCGCCGAGGTGATCGCGGTCGCGGTCGACGTCGGGCAGGGCGGCGAGGACCTGGACGCGATCCGCCAGCGTGCCCTGGACTGCGGCGCCGCCGAGGCCGAGGTCGTCGACGCGCGCGACGAGTTCGCCGCCGACTACTGCCTGCCGGCCATCCGGGCCAACGCCCTCTACATGGACCGTTACCCGCTGGTGTCGGCGCTGTCCCGGCCGCTGATCGTCAAGCACCTGGTGGCGGCGGCGCGTACGCACGGCGGCACGATCGTGTCGCACGGCTGCACCGGCAAGGGCAACGACCAGGTGCGGTTCGAGGTGGGGCTGAACGCGCTCGCTCCCGACCTGAAGATCATCGCGCCGGCCCGGGACTTCGCCTGGACGCGGGACAAGGCGATCGCCTTCGCCGAGGAGAAGGGGCTGCCGATCGACGTGTCGGCGAAGTCGCCCTACTCGATCGACCAGAACCTGTGGGGTCGCGCGGTGGAGACCGGCTTCCTGGAGGACATCTGGAACGCCCCGGTCGAGGGCCTGTACTCGTACACTGCCGACCCGGCGCAGGAGCGCGACGCCGACGAGGTCGTGCTCACCTTCGACGGCGGCGTGCCGGTGGCGATCGACGGTGAGACGGTCACCCCGTACCAGGCGATCCTGGAGCTGAACCGACGCGCCGGCGCCCAGGGCGTGGGCCGGCTCGACATGGTCGAGGACCGCCTGGTCGGCATCAAGAGCCGCGAGGTGTACGAGGCGCCCGGCGCGATCGCGCTGATCACCGCCCACCAGGAGTTGGAGGCGGTGACCGTGGAGCGGGACCTGGCCCGGTTCAAGAAGGGTGTGGACCAGCGCTGGGGTGAGCTGGTCTACGACGGCCTGTGGTTCTCGCCGTTGAAGGACTCGCTGGACGCGTTCATCGACGACGCACAGCGGCACGTGAGCGGCGAGGTGCGGATGATCCTGCACGGCGGCCGGGCCACGGTGACCGGCCGGCGCTCCGAGGCGAGCCTCTACGACTTCGGGATGGCCACCTACGACACCGGCGACACCTTCGACCAGTCTCTGGCGAAGGGTTTCGTGCGGCTGTGGGGTCTGCCGAGCCGGATGGCCGCCGCGCGGGACGCCCGGCTGGGCGGTGCCGGACGGTGACACGTGCGAGCGCGAACGCAGTGAGTGAGCCCCGCAGTCGCGAGGGAGAGACGAGCAGAGCAATGATGGGCGACGTGGACGACAAGAGCCTGACCGAGAACAGCGCAGCCACCAACCGGACGAGCCTGTGGGGTGGCCGGTTCGCGGGCGGCCCCGCCGAGGCGCTCGCCCGACTGTCGGTGAGCGTGCAGTTCGACTGGCGCCTGGCCCCGTACGACATTGCCGGTTCCCGGGCGCACGCCCGGGTCCTGGCCGGCGCCGGACTGCTCGACCCCGAGGAGTTGGGTCGGATCCTGGCGGCCCTGGACGACCTGGAGGCGGCGTGCGCCTCGGGGGCGTTCCGCCCCACCATCGACGACGAGGACGT
Source organism: Micromonospora sp. NPDC048898 (assembly GCF_043198035.1). Lineage (NCBI taxonomy): Bacteria > Bacillati > Actinomycetota > Actinomycetes > Micromonosporales > Micromonosporaceae > Micromonospora > Micromonospora sp. NPDC048898. The sequence continues at coordinate 14,882 of NZ_JBICUF010000007.1, read as the reverse complement.
GCACACCGCGCTGGAGCGCGGGCTGCTGGAGCGCCTCGGCAGCCTCGGTGGCAAGCTGCGCGCCGGCCGGTCCCGCAACGACCAGGTCGCCACCGACCTGCGGCTCTACCTGCGCGACCACGCCCGGGGCGTGGCGAGCCGGCTCGTCGAGCTGGCCGAGGCGCTGGTCGAGCAGGCCGAGCGGCACATCGACACGGCCGCACCCGGCATGACGCACCTTCAGCACGCCCAGCCGGTCACGTTCGGGCACTGGCTGCTCGCCCACGTGCAGCCGCTGCTGCGGGACCTGGAGCGGTTGCGCGACTGGGACCACCGGGCGGCGATCAGCCCGCTCGGCGCGGGTGCCCTCGCTGGTTCGGGGCTTCCGCTGGATCCGGTGGCGGTGGCCAAGGAGCTGGGCTTCCGGACGTCGTTCGCCAACTCGATGGACGCCGTCGCCGACCGGGACTTCGTCGCCGAGTTCCTGTTCACCACCGCCCTGATCGGGGTGCACCTGTCCCGGCTCGGTGAGGAGGTCGTGCTCTGGACCTCGCACGAGTTCGGCTGGGTGGAGCTGGACGACTCGTTCGCCACCGGGTCGTCGATCATGCCGCAGAAGAAGAACGCGGACATCGCCGAGCTTGCCCGCGGCAAGTCCGGCCGGCTGGTCGGTGGCCTGGTGACGGTGCTCACCATGCTCAAGGGCCTGCCGATGACCTACGACCGGGACATGCAGGAGGACAAGGAGCCGGCGTTCGACGCCGTCGACACGCTGGAGCTGCTGCTCCCGGCCCTGGCGGGGATGATCTCCACGATGACGGTGCGGGTGGACCGCCTCGTCGCCGCCGCGCCGGTCGGCTTCTCCCTGGCCACCGAGGTCGCCGACTGGCTGGTCCGGCGCAACGTGCCCTTCCGGGACGCGCACGAGATCACCGGCCGGCTGGTGGCGCTCTGCGCGGCCCGGGAATGCGAGCTGGAGGACGTCTCCGACGACGACCTGACCGCGATCAGCGAGCACCTCGACCCGTCGGTGCGCGACGTGCTCTCGGTCCGTTCGGCCCTGGCGGCCCGGACCACCCCCGGCTCCACCGGCCCGGGCCCGGTGGCCGACCAGCTCGCCACCGCCGCGGACCGGCTGGCCACCTGGCGGGAGTGGTCCGCCGAGCGGGTCGTCCCGCGTTAGAGGGCGTGTCGTGGCGTCGGTGCGTGCCGCCGGCGCCACGGCCGGTTCAGGCCGTCGGGCGCTCCCGCTTCGGGAGCTTGGCCACCACCATGTCGTACGACGCGTCGACCGCCTCGGTCAACTCCTCGTCGTCGATCCCGCCGCCCAGGCGCAGCGTGTTCCACCCGGACCTACCGATGTAGGCCATCACCCGGGCGTCGTCGGGGTGCCGGTGCAGCCACTCGTCGGCCACCTCCCGGGTCGGCCCGCACTTGATGCCGACGGTCGGGTCGCCCCCACCGTCGCCGAGGAACGCGAAGATCCGGCTGCCGACCTTCACCACCTCGTCGCCCTCCCACGGCCGGTCCAGCCATGCCCCCGGCTTGGCCAGGCAGTACGCCAGCATCTCCGCGCGCTCCATGGGTGCCTCCTCGTCGTGCGCACAGTGTGCCCGCCAAATCGCCGTCGCACGCGCGCCGTGCCGATCCCGCCCGGCCCGCCTCGCTCTGGCCCCGCCCTCGCCCGCGCCGGTCCAGCCCCGACCCTTCCCGGCCCGCCCCGATCTGGCCCCGCCCGCCCCGATCTGGCCCCGCCCGCCCCGATCTGGCCCCGCCCGCCCCGATCTGGCCCCGCCCCCGCGCCGCGCCGCGCCGCGCCGCCCCGCCCCGCCCCGCCCCGCAAGATCGTGCTCGATCCAGGATCTAGTGGCCTCAACCGCGGCAGAGGCCACTACTTCCGTGTTCGAGCGCGACCTTGCACGGACCAGCGCGATCTTGACGCGGTCGGGCGCGGCCGTCAGGCACTCTGCTCGGCCGAGCGGGCGGCGACCCGCTCGTAGCGCTGCCGGGCCGCCTGCGCGCTGCCCAGGCCCAGTCCGTACGCGATCGCCTGCCAGGTCAGCCCCCGGTCGCGGGCCAGCGTCAACAGTCCGGCCTCTAGGGCGTCCAGCTCGGCGCGGACGTGCGGCAGCAGGGTCAGCGCGGCGGTGAGGTCGGCGGCGTCGATCGGCTCCTCGGCCGGCTCCCGCTCGGCTCCGCCGGCGGCCAGCGCGGTGACCAGGGCGACCGCCTCCCACGGGTCGAGCACGTACGGGTGGGCCCAGCGCCCGCGCTGGGTGCCGGTGCCGGCGTGGCGCTCGCTGATGCGTTGCAGGGCCTCGTGGGTGCGGTGGGCGCGGGCGCGGGACGGGTCCGGCGCCGTGAACAGGTCGTCCGTCGTCATGCCCCGATCCCAGTCTATCAACGAACGCTTGTCAACAAGATATTGAAAGCGGGGCGGTGCGGTCGTGCCGCGCCGCCCCGCCACGGCTCAGAGCGACAACTCGAAGCGGTGCTCGTCGGTGAGGGAGTTGCACAATGCGTCGCAGGAGCTGCCGGTCACCACGCCGAACGCCACGCCGGGGGCGAACGGGCGCTCCGTCGCGGTCACGGCGATCCGAACCTTCTGCGTGGTCGCGTCGCAGACCACCTTCCGAATGGTCGTGCCGGTCCGCATCGTGTCCCCGATCGCCTGGGCGACCTTGACGGTCAGGTCGACCGAGGTGCGCTGCGAGCAGGTCAGGGTGATCGGGACGAAGACCGCCGCGCCGCTGGCGTCGATCTTGCCGGTGCCGCTGAGCGCGACCGCGGTCAGCAGGGCGCCGTCGACCGCGGCACCCGCCCTCAGCGGGGCGTTGGCACCGGCCGACGGGGCGAGAGCAAGCGTGGCGCCCGCCGCGGCCAGGACGATGGCGATGAGAGGGCGACGGATTCTGCGTACGTTCATGGTGGTTCCTCTCCGGATGCGCCGTCGCGCCCTGCGACGACACTCGTTACACCCGCCGGTCGCGGGGCGGGTTTCCGCGGGTGGATGACGAACGAATGAACACCGGAGGGCTTCCGGGTGCCCGGCCGGACCCGGCGGCGGGATGATCAGGCGGAATGCTGGGTACCGTCGGGGGCATGGATCTCGTGTCGGACGACCGCTCCGCCGACGCCGACCTGGCGACGCTGGCGGACCTGCTCGCCGGTCCACTGCTGCCAGCGGCGCGTGGGCTGCTGGGCTGCCGGCTGCACGCCGGCGGGGTCACCGTGCGGATCACCGAGGTCGAGGCGTACGCCGGCAGCGGCGGCGATCCCGCCTCGCACGCCCATCGGGGTCCTACCCCACGCAACGCCGTGATGTTCGGCCCCGCCGGGCACGCCTACGTCTACTTCACCTACGGGATGCACTGGTGCGTCAACGTGGTCACCGGGGTCGAGGGCGAGGCCTCCGCCGTGCTGCTGCGCGCCGGGGAGGTTGTCGACGGGCTGGTCACGGCACGGGAGCGCCGGCCGGCCATCCGGCGAGACGTGGACCTGGCCCGCGGACCCGCCCGGCTCTGCTCCGCGCTCGGCATCGACCGCGAGGCGTACGGGGCGTACCTGCTGGGTGACGGCCCGGTCCGCCTGCGCCCCCCGGCCCGGCCGGTGCCGCCCGAGACGGTGGTGGCGGGTCCCCGGGTCGGCGTGACCGGCGCGCACGACCTGCCCTGGAGGTTCTGGATCGACGGCGACCCCACGGTCAGCGCCTACCGCCGGCACGTGCCCCGCACCCGGCGCTGACCTGGCGGGCGGGTGTCCCGGGAACGTGTCGGGGGGTGTGGCCATAATCACCCTGACCTGCTCACCGACGGTTCGGAGGACGGCATGGCGACACTGCTCGCGATCGGCACGGCCAAGGGGTTGTTTCTCGCCACCAGCACCGACGACCGGCGAAGTTGGGAGATCACCGGCCCGCACTTCCCGATGACCGGTGTCTACGCGGTCGCGGTCGACACCCGTCCTGCCGCCCCCCGGTTGCTCGCCGCGATGACCAGCTCACACTTCGGGCCCAGCGTCGCCACGAGCGACGACCTCGGCGCCTCCTGGGACGAGCCGGACCAGGCGCCTGTCGCGTTTCCGGCCGACACCGAGGTCGCCCTTGAGCGGGTCTGGCAGTTGAGGCCGGCCGGCCCCGACCAGCCGGACGTCGTCTGGGCCGGCACCGAGCCGTCCGCGCTGTTCAGGTCCACTGACGGTGGCCGCAGCTTCGCGCTGGTCCGCTCCCTCTGGGACCACCCGCACCGCCCGCAGTGGGAGGCCGGCTTCGGCGGCCAGGCCGTGCACACCGTGCTGCCGCACCCGCGTGACCCGGCCCGGCTGCTCGTCGCCATGTCCACCGGCGGCGTCTACCGCTCGGAGGACGCCGGCGCGAGCTGGGCGCCGGGCAACACCGGCATCCGCGCCATCCACATGCCCGACGAGTGGCCGGAGTTCGGCCAGTGTGTGCACAAGGTCGCCCGGGACGGCGCCAACCCCGAGCGGCTGTACGCGCAGAACCACCACGGCGTCTACCGTTCCGACGACGACGGCCGCACCTGGTCCTCGATCGCCGACGGGCTGCCCAGCGACTTCGGCTTCCCGATGGTGACCCACCCGGGGCGGGGCGGCACGGTGTGGACCTTCCCGCTGGTGGCCGACGGCGAGCGGTTCCCGACCGACCACCGGTGCCGGGTGTTCCGCTCCGTCGACGCCGGTGGCAAGTGGGAGCCGCTGTCGGTGGGGCTGCCCGAGGGGCCGTTCTATCCGGCGGTGTTGCGCGACGCGATGTGCGCCGACGACTCCACCCCCGGTGGGGTTTACTTCGGCACCCGCTCCGGCTCGGTCTTCGCCAGCCGCGACGAGGGCGACTCCTGGTCCCTGGTGGCGGCACACCTGCCGGACGTGCTCTGCGTTCGGGCCGCGGCGGTCTGAGCGTGGTCACGGTGCTGTTGCCCGGCCCGCTGCGCGGGGAGGCCGGCGGTGCCAGTCGGCTCAGCGTCACCGCCGCCGGGACGCTGCGGGCAGTCCTCGACGAGGTGGCCGTCGCGCATCCGCGGCTGGCCCGGCGCATCCGCGACGAGCGCGGCGAGTTGCGCCGCTACGTCAACGTCTACGTCGATGGTGCGGACTGCCGCCATTCGGGCGGGCTGGCCACACCTGTCGACGAGGGCGCCGAGGTGCAGGTGCTCCCCTCGGTGGCCGGCGGCTGAGCCGGCGGTAAGGTCCGTCAACGGCACCCATGTCCGTTATCGGGCGTGACCCGTGCCACCCCGAGCCGTGCCGCCGACGGAATAGTTGCGTCGTCAAATAAGTTGAGAGCTGCGTCCGGGTACCACGGCGGCACCCGGTTGACACGCGAGGAGCTGGTCATGCAGTTCGGGATCTTCACCGTCGGCGACGTCACCGTCGATCCGACCACCGGTCGGGAGCCGACCGAGCATGAGCGGATCAAGGCGATGGTCGCGATCGCGTTGAAGGCCGAGGAGGTCGGCCTGGACGTCTTCGCCACCGGTGAGCACCACAACCCGCCGTTCGTGCCGTCGTCACCGACCACCATGCTCGGCCACATCGCGGCCCGCACCGAGCGGCTGCTGCTGTCCACCGCGACCACGCTGATCACCACGAACGACCCGGTGAAGATCGCCGAGGACTACGCGATGCTCCAGCACCTGTCCGACGGCCGGGTGGACCTGATGATGGGCCGCGGCAACACCGGCCCGGTCTACCCGTGGTTCGGCAAGGACATCCGCGCCGGCATCCCCCTCGCGATCGAGAACTACGACCTGCTGCACCGGCTGTGGCGTGAGGACGTGGTCGACTGGAAGGGCAAGCACCGCACCCCGTTGCAGTCGTTCACCTCGACGCCGCGCCCGCTCGACGGCGTGCCGCCGTTCGTCTGGCACGGCTCGATCCGCAGCCCGGAGATCGCCGAGCAGGCCGCCTACTACGGCGACGGCTTCTTCGCCAACCACATCTTCTGGCCCAAGGAGCACACCCAGCGGATGGTCGGGCTCTACCGCCAGCGGTACGCGCACTACGGCCACGGCACCGCCGACCAGGCCATCGTCGGCCTCGGCGGGCAGGTGTTCATGCGGCGCAACTCGCAGGACGCGGTCCGGGAGTTCCGGCCGTACTTCGACAACGCCCCGGTCTACGGGCACGGGCCGTCGCTGGAGGATTTCACCCGGGAGACGCCGCTGACCGTGGGCAGCCCGCAGCAGGTCATCGACCGCACGCTGGGCTTCCGCGAGTACGTCGGCGACTACCAGCGGCAGCTGTTCCTGATGGACCACGCGGGTCTGCCGCTGAAGACCGTGCTGGAGCAGCTCGACCTGCTCGGCGAGGAGGTCGTGCCGGTGCTGCGCAAGGAGTTCGAGTCGCTGCGACCCGCACACGTGCCGGACGCGCCGACCCACTCGTCCCTGGTCGCCGCCGCGGGCGGCGGCAAGGACAGCACCGTGCACGCCGTCGACGACGTGACGGGCAAGGCTCCGGAGGGGGCGACCCGATGACCCGCCGCACCCTGGCCGTGGTCTCGGCGGGGCTGAGTCAGCCCTCGTCGACCCGGTTGCTCGCCGACCAGCTCGCCGCGGCCACCCGCGACGAGTTGGTCCGGCGCGGCTCCGAGGTGGAGCTGCACGTCGTCGACCTGCGGGAGTATGCCCACGACGTGGTGAACAACCTGCTCACCGGGTTCCCGCCGGCGGCGCTGCGCGAGGTCGTCGACACGGTGACCGGAGCGGACGGGCTCATCGCCGTCACCCCGATCTTCAGTGCCTCGTACAACGGGCTGTTCAAGTCGTTCTTCGACGTGTTGGATTCCGCGTCGCTCGTCGACCGGCCGGTGCTGATCGGGGCCACCGGCGGCACCGCGCGCCACTCGCTGGCACTGGAGCACGCCGTCCGCCCGATGTTCGCGTACCTCCGGGCGGTGGTGGTCCCGACCGCCGTCTTCGCCGCACCGGAGGACTGGTCGGACGGCACGGCCGACGGCGCGTTGCGCGGCCGGATCCGACGCGCGGCCGGTGAGCTGGCCGACCAGGTGGAACGCCGGCCGCCGGCGAGCGGCCCGGCCGACCCGTTCGCCCTCACCACCGACTTCCTGCACCTGCTCGACCGATCCGACGGCCCGTCGATCAGCTGAGCGGGTGGGCGACCAGCACCGGGCAGTGCGCGTGCTGGATCGCCGCCTGGCTGACCGAGCCGAGCAGCAGGCCCGCGAATCCGGCCCGGCCCCGGGTGCCCACGACCAGCAGTGACCCCGTGCCACTGGCCTCGATGAGCCCCTGGGCCGGGCCGGCCGCCCGGACCGGATGCTCCCGCACCACCAGGTCGGGGTGCTCGGCGCGCACGCTGGCGGACGCGTCGGCCAGCAGCCGTACCGCCTCGGCCCGGTACGCGGCCTGCGACTTGTCGATCTCCTCCAGCGCCGCCCGGTCCGCCGCCGGCGGATCGACGTGCACCAGCACCAGCGGTACGCCCCGCCGCGCCGCCTCGTCGGCGCCGTATTCCGTGGCCAGCCGGGCCGACTCGGAGCCGTCGACGCCGACCAGCACCGGAGCGTCCACCGGGATCGGCTGCTCGTCCGGGCGGACCACCAGCACCGGGCAGTGCGCGTGCGCGGCGACCTGCGTGCCGACCGAGCCGAGCAGCAACCCGGCGACCCCGCCCAGCCCTCGACTGCCCACCACGACCAGCTCGGCCTGACGGGACTCCTCGACAAGCGTGATCCCGGGGCCGCCGGCGACCTGGCGTACGTCGACGACCAGGCCGGGCCACCGGTCGGTCAGGTCGGCCGCCGTGGTCTCCAACATCCGCTGCGCCTCCTCGGAGGGCACCGGCACCCCGATGTCGTACGGATTGAGCGGCACACCGTAGCCGAGTGGGTGCAGGTAGCCGTGCAGCAGCAGGAGCGGCCGGGACCGCAGCAGTGCGGCGCGGGCCGCGTGCTCCGCGGCGACGAGGCTGGACGGCGAACCGTCCACACCCACCACGACCTGTCGATTCATCGGCACTCCCCGGGTCGCTCTCTTGCCTCAGAGTCATCTTGCTGCAACCGCCGCCTGTTCGATCAGATGCGATCACGCGCTGGTTGGCAGGCGCTGGATGGGCGGTTCGCTGAAACGGGTAACTGTCGCGTACGGAATCGGGTGACGTGCCAGCGCCGAAGCGACCCGTTGCCCTCAGCGGGGTTCTCGCGCACAGCGGATCAGGCAACGAGCAGGCGGAGGCCGAGCTCTGCCGTGTCGAGGGCGACGAGATCGCGGTTGCGCTCGGCCCACCGGCCTGAGGAGAGGTCCTCGCGAAGTGTGCTGACTGCCCGTTGCTCAGCCTGCGGTCCGACTCTGGTCCATACCGAGACCGCGCGGCGTACGTGTTCGTCCAGGTACGCCTCAGGCCGGCGCCAGTGTGCCTCGAAGAAGCCGTCATCGCAGTCCCACGGAACGAGCACCGGCTCCGCGCGTCCTCCGATCGCACGGGTCAGGTCCGCCAGGGACGGCCAGCCGACGAGGAGGTCTGCGAACTCGGGCAGATAGTCGCGGGTGAGCCAAAACCGCTGACGCCAACCGGTGTCGTCGGCGTCGTACGTGAACACCACCACGCGACGGGCCACACGCTTCATCTCACGCAGTCCGGCGACCGGGTCCGGCCAGTGATGGACGGTGCTGACCGCCATCGCGGCGTCGAAGGACTGGTCCTCGAACGGCAGACTCTCCGCACGGGCGGCCACGCACCGCGCCGCGCCCGGGGGACGCTGCGCCCGCATGACCGCCGACGGTTCCACCGCTGTGACGTCACGGTCGGGGGGTTCGTAGGAGCCGGTTCCGGCCCCGACGTTCAGTACCGTTCGTGCGTCCCCCAGCGCATCCCAGATGCGCGCGGCGATCCGTGGCTCGGTGCGCCGCGTCGCTGGGTAGGCGGATCCGATGGCGTCGTACAACTGCGGGCCGAACATCTCCAGCTGCTCCTCTGGCGTCGTCCTGATCCCCATCGCTCGTGCCTCCAGTTCCCTGTCTATGGCCGTCACCATGGCAGCAGCGCGGTCGCGCTGGTCCATCAGCAGGCCGCGCAGCCGACACAGGTGCGCGACTGCGTCGGCGGCCGGATCGTCAACCAGATCCGCGATCTCCCGCAGTCCAAAGCCGAGCCGCCGGTAGGCGAGCACCTCCCGGAGTCGCTGCACGTCGTCCGCGGAGTAGGCCCGGTGCCCGGCCGCGGTCCGCGTGGACGGCTCCAGGAGGCCGATCTCGTCGTAGTGATGCAGTGTGCGGACACTGACGCCGGCCAACTCCGCCACACGCCCCACGGCCAGGTGCTGCTCCACGCCACCAACTATGTGACATGACGCCGCGTGAGGAGCAAGCGCTGCACTGCCGGTGGCCGCGTCGCGATGGCGGCCGTGGGCAACCGCGCCGCCCGGTCGGCCAGCCCAGCTCGGTGCTGTCACACCCGCTGCGTACCCTCGGCCGATGACCTCTGATCTGCGGTTGCGCCCGGTCCTGGAGGACGACCTCGTCGAGTTCTTCCTGTTCCAGCAGGATCCGGAGGCCAACCGGATGGCCGCCTTCGGCCCCAAGGACCCGTCCGACCGTCGGGAGTTCGCCCAGCACTGGGCCCGGGTGCTCACCAACCCGGCCAACCGGGTCCGCACCGTCGAGGTCGACGGCGAGGTGGTCGGTTACGTGAGCGCCTTCCCCGTCGAGGGCCAGACCGAGGTCAGCTACTGGATCGACCCGCAACGCTGGGGCCGGGGGCACGCCACCGCCGCCCTGGCCGCCCTGCTGCGCGAGGTGCCCCGGCCGGTGCACGCCCGCGCCGCCAAGGACAACGCCGCGTCCCTCGCGGTGCTGCGCAAGTGCGGGTTCGCGGTGGTCGGTGAGGACTCGGGGTACGCCAACGGTCGCGGCGAGGACGTCGAGGAGTGGCTGCTGGAGCTGCCCGCCGATGCCCCTGACCTGGGCGGGCACTAGTCTCGCGGGGTGAACTGGTTGGATCTCGTCGGCTGGGCCGGCTCCGCGGTGCTGGTCTGGTCGCTGCTGCAGTCACGCGTCCTGCGGCTGCGCGCGCTCAACCTCGTCGGCAGCGTCGTGCTGATCGGCTACAACGCCGCCATCGAGGTCTGGCCCATGGTCGGGCTCAACGTCGTGCTCGCCGCGATCAACGTCTGGTATCTGCGGGGGATGCTCGCCACTCGGCACGACGAGCAGACCTACCAGGTGGTGGAGGTCGGCGTCGGCGACCAGTTCCTCGCGCACACGCTGCGGGTGCACGCCGCCGACATCGCCCGGTTCAACCCCGGCTTCCGGTGGGACCCGGACGCGTCCGGCCGCTCCGCCTTCCTCGTGGTCCGGGCCGACGAGGTGGTGGGCGTGGTGCTGTCGCACGCCGAGGCGCGCGGCGTCGCCCAGATCGACCTGGACTACGTGACCCCCAGGTTCCGTGACTTCACCCCGGGCGAGTTCGTCTACCGGCGCAGTCACCTGTTCACCGAACGGGGCTTCCGCCAGGTGGTCAGCCCACCCCGGATGGTCGCCCCGTACTACCACCGGCTCGGCTTCCGCCCGGAGGGCGACTCGTACGTCCTCGACCTGCCGACGCCCGATCCGGCGCAGCGTCACTGACGCCCGATCCGGCACAGCGTCACTGACGCCCGATCCGGCGCAGCGTCACTGACGCCCGATCCGGCGCAGCGTCACTGACGCCCGATCCGGCGCAGCGTCACTGACGCCCGAGACGGCGTAGCCTCACCCGGGCAGGATTCGGCGGGCACCGGACGGGGCAATCACACGCCTACGCCGGGCGGGCTCGCCGACCGGCGGGCGCCGCGTGTACTGGCCGGTGCCACCATCATGAGGGAGCGAACCGGGCGTGCAGAGCTACGGGAGCCAACTGGCCCTGGTCGGGATCCTGGTCGTGATCAACGCGCTCTTCGCCGGCAGCGAGATGGCGTTGGTGTCGCTGCGGGACAGCCAGATCCAGCGGTTGGAGCGCACCAGCAGGGCCGGCCGGGTGCTGGCCCGCCTCGCCAAGGACCCGAACCGCTTCCTGGCCACCATCCAGATCGGCATCACCCTCGCCGGCTTCCTGGCCTCCGCCGCCGCGGCGGTCTCGCTGGCCAAGCCCCTCGTGCCGCTGCTCGGCGTGTTCGGGAGCGCCGCCGAGACGGTCGCCATCGTGGTGGTCACCCTCGCGCTGACCTTCGTCACCCTGGTCTTCGGCGAGCTGGCCCCCAAGCGGATCGCCATGCAGTCCGCCGAGCGGTGGGCGCTGCTGGTGGCCCGCCCACTCGACCTGCTCGCCACGTTCACCCGCCCGGCCGTCTGGGCGCTCGGCGCCACCAGCGACGTGGTGGTCCGACTGGCCGGGCTCAACCCGAAACACCAGCCGGAGGAGATCGGCCCGGACGAGCTGCGCGACATCGTCGCCGGCAACCACGGCTTCACCAAGGAGCAGCGCACCATCATCGCCGGCGCGGTGGAGATCGCCGACCGACGGTTGCGGGCTGTCCTCGTACCCCGGTTGCAGGTCTTCACGCTCGACAGCGGGACCACCGCGGAGGCCGCGCGGCTCGTGCTGGCCGCCACCGGGCACTCCCGCGCGCCGGTGGTGCGCCACGGCGGCCTGGACGACACGGCCGGGGTGATCCACCTGCGCGACCTGGTGGGGGTGCCCGACGACCGCCCGGTCGACGAGATCGCCCGCCCCCCGATGCTGCTGCCCGACTCGCTGCCCGTGGTGGACGCGCTGCGCCAGTTCAAGGCCGAACGCCAACACATCGCGCTCGTCGTGGACGAGCGCGGCGCCGTCGACGGCATCGTGACGCTGGAGGACATCCTGGAGGAGATCGTCGGTGAGATCTACGACGAGACCGACCGGGACGTGCGCTCGGTGCGCCGCGACCCGGACGGCGCGCTGCTGCTGCCCGGCACCTTCCCGGTGCACGACCTTCCGGACATCGGCGTCGAGCTGCCGTCGCGTCCGGACGGCGACTACACCACCGTCGCCGGGTTGGTGCTGGCCCGACTCGGGCACATCCCCACCGTCGCGGGGGAGGACGTCACCCTGGACGGCTGGGTCCTGGTGGTCGCCGGCATCGACCACCGTGCCATCACCGAGGTACGCGTCAGTCGCGTACCCGATGACACCGACGCGGACGCCGAGCTGACCGCGGAGCCGGTGCTGGACGAGGCCCGTAGCTGAACGGCCCGGGTGCCGCCGCTCAGTCGCGCGAGAGGTTCTGCAGTCGGACCTGACCGCGGGAGACCAGCCGCTGGTCGGCATCGGTGATCTCCACCTGCCAGAGCTGCTGGCTGCGGCCCCGGTGCACCGGGGTGCCGACTGCGGTCAACTCGCCCTCCCGCACGGCCCGCAGGAAATCGGTCTGGTTCGACACGCCGACCACCGTGCCCCGGTCGCCCAGCCAGAGGGAGCCGCCGACACTGGCGGCGGTCTCCACGACCGAGCAGTACACCCCACCGTGCTGGATGCCGAACGGCTGGTGCAGCTCCGGTCGGACCTGCCAGCTGATGACCACCCGGTCGGCGGATGCCTCTTCGAACTTCAGGCCGAGCAGGGCGACGAAACCACCCGTCAGATCCGGCATCTCCACGGCGAAATCCTCCTCGATCAACCGGGCGCAAGCCTAACCGGGGCGGGTTACGGCAAACCCGGTACGGGTCGGTGCCGGCGATGGGGGAGAATCGGTGACCGTGACCGACAGCAGCCCCCCGCCGTCCGGGCGGGACTCCCTGACCGACGACCTGCTCTGGCGTGGCCTCATCCAGGACTCGACAGGCCTCGACGAGCTGCGCGAGCTGCTCGACGGTGGGAGCGCCGCCACCTATTACGTCGGCTTCGATCCCACCGCCCCGAGCCTGCACGTCGGCAACCTCATGCAGGTCACCACGGCCCGCCGGCTGCAGCTCGCCGGCCACCGCCCGTTGCTGCTGGTGGGCGGGGCGACCGGGCAGATCGGTGACCCGAAGGAGAGCGCCGAACGCACGCTCAACCCGCCCGAGGTGATCGCCGGCTGGGTCGAGCGCATCCGCGACCAGCTCGCGCCCTTCGTGTCGTACACCGGGGACAACGCGGCGCGGCTGGTCAACAACCTGGACTGGACCGGCGAGATGTCGATCGTCGAGTTCCTCCGTGACGTGGGCAAGCACTTCCCGGTCAACAAGATGCTCGCGCGGGAGGTGGTGCGGGCCCGGCTGGAGACGGGCATCAGCTTCACCGAGTTCAGCTACCAGCTGCTCCAGGGCAACGACTTCTTCGAGCTGCACCGCCGACACGGCTGCCAGCTCCAGTTCGGTGGCTCCGACCAGTGGGGCAACATCACCGCGGGCGTCGACTACGTCCGTCGGCGAGGGGCGGGGCCGGTGCAGGCGTTCACCACGCCCCTGGTCACCAAGTCCGACGGCACGAAGTTCGGCAAGAGCGAGGGCGGCGCCGTCTGGCTCGACCCGACGATGACCAGCCCGTACGCCTTCTACCAGTTCTGGCTCAACGTCGAGGACCAGGAGGTCGACCGCTACCTGCGGTACTTCAGCTTCCGTACCCGCGACGAGTTGGAGGAGCTGGCGAAGGCGACGGCCGAGCGGCCGGCTGCCCGCCTGGCGCAACGGGCGCTCGCCGAGGAGCTGACCACCCTGGTGCACGGCGCCGAGGAGACCCGACAGGCGATCGCCGCCAGTCAGGCACTCTTCGGCCGTGGGTCGCTGGACGACCTTGCCCCGGAGACGCTGCGCGCGGCGTTGACCGAGGCCGGCCTGGTGCGTCTCACCGGCGAATTGCCGGATGTGGCGGGGCTGTTGCGGGACTCCGGGCTCGTCAATGGCCTCAAGGAGGCCCGCCGGGTGATCGCCGAGGGCGGCGCCTACGTCAACAACAACCGGGTGACCGAGGTGGACGCCGTGGTGTCGGCGACCGACCTGCTGCACGGGCGATACCTGGTGCTGCGTCGCGGCAAGCGCTCGTTCGCGGGCGTTGAGCTGGGCGAATAGTCGACTGTCGACGATGTGACGGGGGACGCGTTCGGCGGATTTGACGATCATCCCGCCGGACGCGTAACTTTCTCTCTGCCAGCGCGGAACGGACGAAACAGGCGAAAGCCTGAAACGGCCGGAGCGCGGGCCAACGGCCTCGGGGCCGGGCGGGCATGCCCACCGGATCCCGGACCGGGCGGTGCCACCAGAAACGCCGCGAGGCGGATTTGGTGCGGCGAAACCGACCGGGTATGGTTACGAACCGGCAGGGCACCGGGCGGGTCGCGGGAAATCGCGACGGCCGGCCTGCCGGAACCCGTGACGAGAGCGGCGCAAGCCGGTCGAGACATGGTGCCCGCATTACCGAATGAAGCACGACGAACCGCGAAACACCGGTTTGACACGGCGGAAACGAGCGGGTAACGTAGTAAGAGTGCCTGGCGCTGAAAGCGCCGGGGATGCAGAACGGAAAAGCCCCGGTTGGGGTTCCACTGAGGTGGGGCTTCTGGTCGGTGTGTGGTTGTTCTTTGAGAACTCAACAGGGTGCTTGTAAAGCCAGTGCCAATTATGATTTATACCCCGGACTGGTCAGTTTTTGCTGGCTGGTTGGGATTCCTTTGGCAACATTTGTTTGTTGTCAGGATGCTGTTCAACTAATTTTTTGTTGGAGAGTTTGATCCTGGCTCAGGACGAACGCTGGCGGCGTGCTTAACACATGCAAGTCGAGCGGAAAGGCCCTTCGGGGTACTCGAGCGGCGAACGGGTGAGTAACACGTGAGCAACCTGCCCCAAGCTTTGGGATAACCCTCGGAAACGGGGGCTAATACCGAATAGGACTGCTGGCCGCATGGCTGGTGGTGGAAAGTTTTTCGGCTTGGGATGGGCTCGCGGCCTATCAGCTTGTTGGTGGGGTGATGGCCTACCAAGGCGACGACG